>NZ_JBHWKX010000004.1:50420-58717 GCF_042730885.1 Streptomyces sp. NPDC059909 | reverse complement strand
ACGCCACACCCTACCCGCTCCCGTCCCCTCAGTCGCTCCGCAGTACCGAAACACCACCCCCCCCCCCCCCCCCCCCCCCGACCCCGCTTCCCTCTTTTGCCCCCCCCCCCCCTTTCCCCCACCTCCCCCACCCCCCCCCCCCCCTCCCGCTATCCGGGCGAGCTTGCCGCTATGCCGGCGTGAGGCCGGGGTTTCCGGCCTCGGTGACGAAGGACGCGACCGTGGTGATGGGCGCGCCGGGGGTGGTCACCGCGGAGACCGTCCGGAAGTCGGCGCGGGCCAGCTCGGTGGTGAGGGTGACCGTCGCGTAGCCGCGGCGGCCGTTGTAGAACTTCATGTGCGGGTTGGCCTGGGTGAGGTTGTCCCAGTTCGCGGGCTTGTCGGCGCCGTCCTTGCCGCTGCTGATGGAGGTGGCGACGATTTCGGTGCCGACCGTGCGGGACGCCGGGTCGTCGAAGTCCTGCTTCAGGTCGAAGGCGTAGCCGACGTGGACGTCGCCGGTCAGCACGACGAGGTTGTCGATGCCGGCGGCCGCGGCGCCGTCCAGGACCCGCTTGCGGGAGGCGGGGTAGCCGTCCCAGGCGTCCATGGACAGCTTGAAGTCGGGGCGCGGGACGTCGCGCCGCTGGGCGAAGGTGACCTGCTGCGGGACGACGTTCCAGAGCGCGTCCGACGCCTGCCAGCCGTCGAGCAGCCAGCGCTCCTGCGTCTCGCCGGTCATGGTGCGCGCCGGGTCCTCGGACTCGGGCCCGGGCGTCCGCCAGCCGTCGCCGTACGCCTGGTCGGAGCGGTACTGGCGGGTGTCGAGGATGTCGAACTGGGCGAGCCGGCCGAAGCGGAGACGGCGGTAGAGCCGCATGTCCGGGCCGTCGGGCTGCTGGGGCCTGCGCAGCGGCTGGTTCTCCCAGTACGCGCGGTAGGCGGCGGCCCGGCGCAGCAGGAACTCCTCCGGCGGTACGTCGTTCTCGGGGATGTCGTCCGCGTAGTTGTTCTCGGTCTCGTGGTCGTCCCAGGTGGCGACGAAGGGGTGCGCGGCGTGCGCGGCGGCCAGGTCGGGGTCGCTGCGGTAGAGCGCGTAGCGCAGCCGGTAGTCCTCGAGCGTGATGGTCTCGCGGTTGAAGTGCGCGGGCAGGCGCCGGTCCGTGTAGTTGCGGGCGCCGCCGACAGCGTTGACGGCGTACTCGTAGAGGTAGTCGCCCAGGTGGAAGACGGCGTCGAGGTCCTCGTCGGCGAGGTGCTTGTACGCGGTGAAGTAGCCGTCGTGGTACGCCTGGCAGGAGACGGCCGCGAGCTTCAGCTCGGAGATCCGCGCGCCGTCGCGCGGCGCGGTGCGGGTGCGCCCGGTGGGGCTGATCCAGGTGCCCGCGCGGAAGCGGTAGTAGTAGACGCGGTCGGCGTCCAGGTTGGCGACCTCGACGTGGACGCTGTGGTCGAACTCGGGGTGGGCGACGGCCTGGCCCCGTCTCGCGATCCGGGTGAAGCGGTCGTCGTGGGCGAGCTCCCACTTGACCGTGATGCGGGCGTCCGGCAGCCCGCTGCCGGGCTCGTACGGGCGGGTCGCGAGCCGCGTCCACAGCAGTACGGAGCCGGGCAGCGGGTCTCCGGACGCCACGCCGAGCGTGAACGGGTCCTCGGTGATCTTCCTGGCGTCGAGCTCGGCGGCGCTCGCGGCTCCGGCGGCCGGAAGGTCGACGGCGAAGGCGAGCGCGGCGGCGGTGCCGGTGACGGTGAGGAAGCGACGGCGTCCCAAGTGCCGTGCGGCGGCCCGGAATTCTCCCGAGTGCTGGCGTGCGGGTGTCATGTAGCCCTCCCCTGACGGCTGTTGTCAGTCGCATTGGAGTCGGGGGCGACGTCCCGTGGTTGTCGGGTGCACAACATCCGCGTGTCGGACGGATGAGATCCGGGTTCGCGGCACTGCCGTACGCTGCGGGCCCATGGAGGCAGAGCGCAGAAGTGCCGTGGTCACGGGAGCGGGTTCGGGCATCGGACGGAGTGTCGCGCTGGCACTCGCGGGCGCGGGCTGGTCGGTGGTCGTCGCCGGCCGCCGTGCGGAGGCGCTGGAGGAGACGGCGTCCCTCGCGGGCGCGGCGGGCCCGGTCGACGTGGTGTGCGTCCCCACGGACGTCACCTCACCGGACGAGGTCACGGCCCTCTTCGCCGCGGTGCGGGAGCGGTACGGGCGCCTGGACCTGCTCTTCAACAACGCGGGCACGTTCGGGCCCGGCGGCGTCCCGGTCGAGGACCTCCCCTACGAGGCGTGGCGCCACGTCGTGGACGTCAACCTCAACGGGTCGTTCCTGTGCGCCCAGGCGGCCTTCCGCCTGATGAAGGACCAGGACCCGCAGGGCGGCCGGATCATCAACAACGGCTCCATCTCGGCGCACGTGCCGCGGCCGATGTCGATCGCGTACACGGCGACGAAGCACGCCATGACCGGCCTGACCAAGTCGCTCTCCCTGGACGGCCGCCCGTACCGGATCGCCTGCTGCCAGATCGACATCGGCAACGCGGCGACCGAGATGACGGCCCGCATGCAGACGGGCGTCCTCCAGGCCGACGGCCGCCTCGCCGTCGAGCCGGTGATGGACGCGGCGGACGTGGCGCGGACCGTGCTCCACATGGCGGAGCTCCCGCTGGAGGCGAACGTCCAGTTCGCGACGGTGATGGCGACGACGATGCCCTACATCGGCCGGGGCTGAACCCCGGTCCCGGCCCCTTGTACGGCCCTGGGGCGCCGCGTTGCCCTTCGGGGCGGTGCGGTGCGCCCGGTGCGGTTCGGGCGGCCCGCGTGTCCGTTCTCGAACGCCGGACGGGCTGAGTGGGCCCGGCGACGTCGATGCCCCGCTGCCGACGCCCCCGCCCCCACCCCGCCCACCGGGAACAGTGGTCGCCGGCCGGGCGTTGGGCGGACATGACGATCAGCCAGCAGGGGGCCGACGTGCTCCGTTACACCGCGTTCTCCAGCGACCCCGACGGCGGCAATCCCGCCGGCATCGTGCTGGATGCGAGCAGCCTGAGCGACGACGACCTGCTCGCCATCGCCGCCGAAGTGGGGTACTCCGAGTCCGCGTTCCTCACCCCGCCCCCGGAGGGCCTCGGCGGCGAGGAAGGCCGGGCGTTCACCCTCCGGTACTTCAGCCCCAAGGCCGAGGTCGCCTTCTGCGGGCACGCCACCATCGCCACCGCCGTCGCGCTCGCCGAGCGCATCGGCCCCGGCGAGCTGCTCTTCGCCACGCCCGCCGGCACCGTGCCGGTCGAGGTGACCGAGGAGGACGGCGTCCTGCGCGCCACGCTCACCAGCGTCGAGCCGCACGTCGCGCCCGTCGACGCCGACGACCTCGCCGAGGCCCTCGCCGCGCTGGACTGGCCGGCCTCCGATCTGGACCCCGCGCTCCCGCCCCGTATCGCCTTCGCCGGCAACCGCCACCTCGTCGTCGGTGCGGCGACCCGGGCGCGGCTCGCGGATCTCGCGTACGACTTCACCCGCCTCGAAGCCCTGATGCACCGTCTGGACCTGACGACCGTGCAGCTGGTCTGGCGCGAGTCCGCCACCGTCTTCCATGTGCGTGACCCGTTCCCCGTCGGCGGCGTCGTCGAGGACCCGGCGACCGGTGCGGCGGCGGCCGCGTTCGGGGCGTACGCCCGTGAGCTCGGCCTGGTGCCCGAGGACGCCGTCCTCACCCTGCACCAGGGCGAGGACATGGGCCGCCCGGGCGAGCTCACGGTCACGCTGCGCGCGGGCGATCCGCGCATCCGCGTCGCCGGTGAAGGAGCCCGTATCGGCTGACGCCGGCCGAAGTGCGGCCGACGTCAGCTGAAGCGCACCGGCAGGTACTTGATCCCGTTGATGAATTCGGAGCGCATCCGCCGCGGTTCCCCCGTCGGCTCCACCCGCGCATGCCGCCTCAGCAGCTCCCTCGTCGGCGACTTGATCTGCGTCCGGGCGAGGCCCGCCCCGAGGCAGTGGTGCGGCCCGCCGCCCCCGAACGTCAGATGCTCGTTCGGGGTGCGGCGGATGTCGAAGACGTCCGGGTCGGCGAAGGCGGCCTCGTCCCGGTTCGCCGACGCGTAGAAGAGCACCGCCTTCTGCCCGGCCGCCACCGGCACCCCCACGGATCTGCGCGCCCCTCGTCGCCGTACGCCGGAAGTTGTGTATCGACCCGTTCCAGCGCAGGAACTCCTCCGTCGCCGTCGCCCACAGCGCGTCGTCGTCGATGCCCTTCACCAGCTCCGCGTACGCCTCCGGGTGCAAGTCCGGGTCCTGGAGCCGCACCATCCGGTTGCTCCACTCGCAGATCCGGTCCTCGTCGGCGGCCGGGACGCTCCTAGGCCTGGCCGGTGTCGAAGCGCGCGATCTTCCCGTTCTCGACGGTGAACTTCCACTTCGTGCGCATCTCGCCCCAGGTCTCGTTGCGGTACCGGACGACGAGCGTGCGCCCCTCGTCCGACTCCGACTCGATCTCCATGTGCCCGCGCGAGGAGAAGATCTCCTTGTCGGTCCAGTCGTCGAGATCGCGTTCCGAGCCGTCGTCGGACATGGTCGCGTCCGGGGTGAGCGTGGCCATGAAGGCGTCGCGGTCGTTGGCGTTGACGGCCTTGACGAAGGCGCGTACGGCCGGGTCGCTGAGCCGGTCCACGGGGATGGTCATGGTCGCTCCTCTGGTGCGTGGGTGCAGGGTGCACGGGCGTTGGAGTCCGTACGCGCGCGTTTGTGCGTACGGACGTGACCTCACCCGTACACCCCGCGGCGTCCCGCCCCACGGACCTTGACCCGGCCGTGGCGCGTCACCCCGTACGCGCGTTGCCCCCGTACGCGCGTCACCCCTTCGCGGGGGCCACCTTCGCGAACCAGCCCGCGGCCTCGTCGGCCCCGAGGACCCGCTCCAGCACGAGGTCCCCGTGCATCCCGGGGAAGAACCGCCCGGCGGGCCAGCCGCGCTGGTACGGCGGGGGATCGAGGACCAGCAGCCGGGCGCCGTCGACGACGTCGATGTCGGACGGGGTGCCCTCGTTCCAGATCCAGCCGCCGTCCGCGCCGACCAGGTTGAACGCGCCGGTCGTCGGGACCTGCCCCTCGGCGTCCCGGCACACGGCGATCTCCTGCGCGGACGGCGCGTCGCCGGGCACATGGCGGCCGCCGATGAGTGCGCCCGCGAGGAGGGTGTGCAGCTGGAAGTTGTCGCCGATTCCGGTCATGCGCATCGCGTAGGCGGTACCGGACTCGCGGTGCAGCACGACGAGCGGCTCGTCGTCGAGGACGCGCAGCGCGTACGCCAGGCACTTGAACTCGTGGTCGGAGGCCTCGGCGACCCGGTCGACGAGCGCGAGCAGTTCGCCCTTGCCCTCGAAGGTCCGGCGTACGGCCTTCGCGTTGAGCATGGCCAGGGCGGCCATTTCCCACTGCGGCAGCGTCCACCAGCCGACGGCCGGCGCGAGCCCGGTCCGCTCGACGACCGCGTCGGCCAGCTCGTCGCCCTCCGGGTCGGGGAGGTCCCCGCCCCCGGTCTCCGCCCAGCGGGCGCAGAACGCCTCGGCCGCCGCGAACGCCTCCCGCGCGCCGGCCAGTACCCCGGGAGCGCACGCCACGGCGTCGGCACCCCGCTCCACACATGCCCCGGTGATCACCGCGGCCACCGCCCGCGGGCCGGGCGGTACGTCCGCGAGCAGCGCCGACATCCGCGGCCCCGCCTCCCGGAACTCGGCGTCGCCGGCCTTTCCGTACGCCCGGTGGAGCTGCGCGAACGCGCGCTCCGCCCCCTCCGCGTCCTGCGCGCGCACGGCGCTCTCGAAGTCACCGACGGCGCCCAGGAACGCCTTTCGTCCGAATATCATCCGCGCACCCTATCCCCATGGCACGCTCCCCGGATGAACAACGTCTGGGACACCGTCGAACACCTCCACGCCTGGCTCGAAGCGGCCACCGACCGCGCGCCCGAGGAGGAGACCCTGCTGCGCGTGCTGAAGCTGTCGGAGGAGGTGGGCGAAGTCGCGCAGGCGGTCATCGGCGCGACGGGGCAGAACCCGCGCAAGGGCACCACGCACACCTGGCAGGACGTGGAGTCCGAGCTGTGCGATGTGATCGTCACGGCGATGGTGGCGCTGCGCACGCTGAACCCCGAGGCGCCGCGGGTGTTCGAGGACCATCTGCGGACCGTGGCCGCGCGGTCGTCGTAGCGGTCCAACGGCTGGGTCCTCCGGCTGCCGACCCGGAGGTCCGCACCCCTATCTGTGAAGATCTTGTGTGCGCTAGGGTGCGGCTCCCCCAGATTCGGCGAACTCCCCGAAAGGCGCGGATCCTTGAACGAGCCGTACCCGCACCCCGGCGCGCACCCGGACCTGACCGCGGAACCGCACCCTCAGCCGTACCTCACCGCGCAGCCCTACCCGTCCTCGTACCCGCAGCCCACGCCGCCCCGGCCCAAGTGGCAGCACCCGGGGCTGATCATCACCCTGCTCGTCCTCTTCCCGCCCGCCGGGATCCTGCTCGCATGGCTCAGCGACTGGCCGCGGGGGAAGAAGATCGCGGCCACGGCGATATCCGGACTCTGGTTCCTCGTCGCGCTACTCTCCGATCCGCCCCAGGAAGGCGGAGCCACGGCCACCGCGCGGCCGGGCGCATCGGCGTCCGCGACCGAGCGGGCCGCACCTGCCGCAAAAGCCGCGCCGCTGTGCAACGCCCCGGGCCGGGCGCCCGCCGCTCCGGATCCGTCCGGCCCGCTCGACCACGTACGGCTCGGGAAGCTGACCTGCGAATTCGAGACGAACGGCAAGCTCGACGACGCCGAAGTGCCGGTGACCATCACCAACAAGGGCGCGAGGAAAGCCGACTACACCGTGACGGTGCAGCTCCTCGACGCCTCGGGCAGCGTGATCAAGTCGAACGACCTCACCAAGGCGTACGGGCTGGCCCCCGGCGGGACGAAGACGGCTTCGGCCATTCTCGTCGGCTGGGGCGAGGAGATCGAGACGGACGGCGCGGGCTACTGGACGCGCGTGTCCGTCGTGGAGCGCAAGGAGCAGCGGGCCGCCGAGCCGGCTCCCACCGAGGACGGGGACTTCGATCTGGGCGACCACCTGCCGAAACGCACCATCACGCCCGGCGCGTACTGCAGCAAGGCCGGAGCGGTCGGCGTCTCGAAGACGGGCAAGGTCTACACCTGCCGGCACGGACGCTGGCGGAGTTGACGCTCCGTCCACTCCTCTGCACGCCGCGCGCGCCGATGGCCCGATCGGGCCGGTGTATGAGGATGCTCATGTGAACTGTCTTGCTTTCTCGCGGAGTCGCTGCGCCAATGGCACCTGTCACTGGCTGCCCACCCGTCCCACCGTGGCCGGGTGCCGCGCGCACGCAGTGGCAGTCGGCGACGCCATCCCGTGACCCCCCACACACGAAGGCGGGACCCCCATGAAGCACGGCACCCTTCGCACGGCCACCGTCCTCTTAGGCACCCTGACCGCCGGCGCGCTCGTCATGGCGCCCGCGGCGCAGGCGGTCGAGCCGACGACGGCGACGCTGTCGTTCGACTGCGGTTCGTACGGCTCCGGCGAGGCGACCCTCACGGCCACCCAGGACGGCACGGCCGCGACGATCAACGTCTCCACCTCCGCCATCACCGCCCCCATCCCGATCTCCGCGAACTCCGTCAGGTCCACCCTCACCCTCACGAAGAACGGCTCCGGCACGGCGACGTTCACCGGCAACGCCAACCCCGCGATCCCGGCGGGCGGCGCCGTGTCCACCGGGCCGCTGAACGGGACCGTCACCGCGGGCGACAGCCTCGAGGCGACGACCCTCACCGTCGTGGTCTTCGGCATCACGGCGACCTGCACCGCGACGTCCCCGCAGAACCCCGGCCCCTTCGTCTTCTGACGGCCGGCGCCTCCGACGCGACGGCGCGAGGGCGACAGCACCCGGGAGGGGCGGCGCCCACGGCACGGTGCCGCCGCTCCACCCCTCCCGGCCTGGGAGAACGTCAGTCCTTGAAGTCGGGGGCGATCCGGTCCAGCAGCCGCAGCATCGCCGCCCAGGCCAGTTCGTACGCGTCGTCGTCCTGCAAGTCGGCGGACGCCTCACCGGCGAGCTGCCGCGCCGTCGAGGTTGAGGGCGACGCTCTCGTGGTCGTGGTAGCCGACGCGGTTGGAGAACTCCATCGACATCACGGCCGAGGCGGTCCCCGCCGCAGTCTGACCCGACTGTGGGGGCCTGGGGGGGGGGGGGGTAGGGAGGGGACCAAAGCGGGCGCCCTCGGAGAGGGGGGGGAGAGGAACAAAGAAAGGCGGGATTGGTCGTTTTCGGG
>NZ_JBHWKX010000004.1:0-50410 GCF_042730885.1 Streptomyces sp. NPDC059909 | reverse complement strand
CCCTTCACCCCCCCCGCCGCCCTTCTCCCCCCCCCCCCCTCCTCGTGTTTCTTTCCTCCCTTTTCCCCCTCCCCCCCTCCCCCCCCCCCACGGCATGCCCCTCGCATGGTTGGGACGGCAATACCAGATAGTGCCGATTTAGTATGATTCGGGGGCTATGCGGAGGGAGGTCTCCATGACCGCCGAGGCTGAGACCAGAGAAGTCCCCGACATGGCGCGCGGCCCCGTGGGAGCGGAGTCCCCGCGCTATCTGCCGGTCTCCGAGCACGGGCTGATCGGGGATCTGCGCACTGCCGCGCTCGTGGGCACGAACGGCACGATCGACTGGTACTGCTGCGGCCGGTTCGACGGGCCCAGCATCTTCGCCTCGATCCTGGACGCCGAGCGGGGAGGCTCCTTCATCCTCGCCCCGGACGTGCCGACGCACACGAAGCAGTTCTACTTCCCCGACACCAACGTGCTGATCACCCGTTTCTTCGCGGAGGACGGCGTCGGCGAGGTCCAGGACTTCATGCCGATCGTCGACGACTCGCGCGAGGCCGGCCGGCACCGGCTCATCCGCCGGGTGATGTGCGTGCGCGGGTCGCTGCCGTTCCACGCGGTCGTGGCGCCCCGCTTCGACTTCGGGCAGCAGCCGCACACCGTCCGTACCGAGCACGGATACCCCATCTTCGAGTCGCCCTCGCTCACCCTCGCGCTGACCTCCAGCGTCCCCGTCGAAAACGACGGCCGGGACGTGTGGTCGCTGTTCAAACTGCACGAGGGGGAGACCGCCGTCTTCGCGCTCGACCGGGTCGGCGGCGAGGTGCGGCCGCGGGCCTGTCCCGTCGCCGAGGCGGAGGACCTCTTCGAAGCCACCGTGCGGTACTGGCGCCGGTGGCTGTCCAAGTCGCTCTATCGCGGACGCTGGCGCGAGATGGTGCACCGCTCCGCGCTGACGCTCAAACTCCTCACGTACGCACCGACCGGGGCCATCGTGGCCGCGCCGACGACGAGCCTGCCCGAGCAGATCGGCGGCGAGCGGAACTGGGACTACCGGTACGTCTGGATCCGCGACGCGGCCTTCTGCGTCTACGCGATGCTCCGGCTGGGCTTCACCGACGAGGCCAAGGCCTTCATGCAATTCCTGACCGAGCACGTCTGCATCTCCTGCGGCGACTCGGGACCCCTGCAGATCATGTACGGCATCGACGGCCGCCGGAAGCTGCCCGAGCAGGAGCTGTCCCACCTCGAGGGCCACCTGGGCTCCGCCCCCGTACGCATCGGCAACAGCGCCGTCGACCAGCTGCAGCTGGACATCTACGGCGCACTCATCGACTCGATCTACCTCTACGACAAGTGGGGGGAGCCCATCTCCAGCGCCCACTGGGACACGGTCTGCGAACTGGTCGAGTGGGTGTGCGAGAACTGGGACCAGCCCGACGAGGGCATCTGGGAGACCCGCGGCGGACGCAAGAACTTCCTCTACTCCCGCCTGATGTGCTGGGTGGCGATCGAACGGGCCATACGGATGGCCCGGCGCCGGGGACTCCCCGCCGACCTGGTGCGCTGGGCCGGGAAGCGCGACGAGATCTACCGGCAGATCATGAGCCGCGGCTGGTCGCCCGACCGGAAGGCGTTCGTCCAGTACGCGGGCGGCACCGTCCTCGACGCCTCCGTCCTGATGATGCCGATGGCCAAGTTCATCTCCCCGACCGACCCGAAATGGCTCTCCACCCTGGACGCGCTCGGCGAGGAACTCGTCTCCGACTCGCTGGTCTACCGCTACGACCCCCAGGCCAGCCCGGACGGCCTGCGGGGCGAGGAGGGCACGTTCTCGATCTGCTCCTTCTGGTACGTCGAGGCCCTCACCCGTGCCGGGCGCAAGGACGAGGCGCGCCTGGCCTTCGAGAAGATGCTCACGTACGGCAACCACCTGGGCCTGTACGCGGAGGAGATCGGCCGCACGGGCGAGCAGATCGGCAACTTCCCGCAGGCGTTCACGCACCTGGCTCTGATCAGCGCGGCGTTCAACCTGGACAAGGCGCTGGGGTGACGGGGGACGGGGCGGTCCTGTCGACCGGCCCGTCCTCGCGACCTGGTCCCGGGGGCCGGCATGTCCGGCCACCTCCGCATCGACGGCCGAGGAACTCCGGTCCCTCAGCCGCCCACGAGAGCGACGAGCTTGATGAAGACCAGGCCGGGATCGGTGGTGAGATCCACGACTTCGTCGAGGTCCTCGACCTGGCGATCCCCGGCCAGCACGAAGAATCCGTTGGACAGGAAGGCGCGCTCGGCGATCGCGGCCTGGCGCTCCCAGTCGAGGTGGCGGGGCTCGCGGAGACGGTAGCCGTTCAGCTCAGCCTCGGCGTCATCAGGGCGGACGAGGCCGTTGAAGCGATCGCTCGGGCGGGCGTTGTACCGGGCGACCTCGTCGCGGACCCGGAGCCTGATCAGCTCCCGAACGGTCATCCGTTGCGGCAGCCCGGCGACCTGCCACTCGGCGACCGGTCTGCCCGTCGCGGTCTCGTCCCGGAACGTCACGGTGGCCATCAGGCACCTCGCTCGATCTGCGTGAGGATGGACTCGTCGGTGATGTCGGTGTCGGCGGCGAGCAGGAAGGCCTTGCTGAGGATGAGTGAGAGCCGGTCGTCCTCGAACGGCAGGAACACCCGGCCGTCCGCCCTGCCGCGCGACGGGACGATGCACAGGTAGGCGTCGTCCGGCTCCATCAGGATGTTGGCCGAGCCCAGATGGATCTTGTACGTGCGCAGTCCGCCCCGGACCACCAGGAAGCGGCCGTCGAGCGAGCAACGGTCGGCGATCTTCAGACGCGGCAGGATCCGTGCCAGCGCGTCGCGGCGCGCCTCGGCGCTCTCGGTCAGCTCGGCGAACCCGGCCCGCTCCCAGTAGGCGCGCTCGGGCCCCCGGTCGGTCCAGTCGGGATCGGCGGCGATCGACGTCACGCCGATGAAGAGGTCCACGTCCCGCATCGCCTCGCTGAACACCAGCAGGGGCACGTCGGCGAGCGGCGCCTCCCGCCAGACGCCGTCCACCCGGCGGGCGAAGCGCACCTGATCGGTCGCGGCCAGCAGGTCGTCGCCCGCCCGGTCCGCGAGGGCGTGGAAGAAGCGGATCCGCCACTCCCCCGCCGCCAGGGTCCGCTCGGCCGCGTCCTCGCCGCCGCCGTCCCAGGGGCCGAGGCGGTCGCTCGTCCACCCCCGGGCCCGGAACAGCGCGAACATCCTGTGGTAGTGGACGAGGTGCGCGGCGAAGCGGTTGGAGTAGACGCGGGTCTCCTCCTCGGCCGGGGTGAGGAGGTAGATCTCGCGGAACGCCTGCTTGAACGGCTGCCGGACCCGGCGCTCGGTGAGCAGATCCCGCCAGGCCCGTACGGTGCCGGGGTCGGAGCGGATGGGGTGCCAGAGCCGTACGGAGGCGTCGTCGGGCGCGTCGGGAAGGTGCTCGGCCTCGGGCAGGACCGCTCGCCAGTCGCCGGGCGCGACCTCGATCTCCCAGATCAGCCGGCGCACGACGGCCCGGGCGAGCGGATGCCCGGCCAGCTCGGCGCGCCACCGTCCGTACGGATGGACGGCGTCGACGGTGAAGCCGCCCTCCAGCGCCCGCGCGAGGGTGCCGAGTTGGACGCCCACCCGCTTCACCAGGTCACGCAGCTCCTTGACCAGGTCGGCGTGGTCGCGGCGGACCGCTGCCGGCAGGCTGCGCAGCGGCCGGCCGTCCTTCTCCCAGGTCAGCGCGGCGGTATCGGCGACCGTGACGACGGCCGTGTGGTCGCCGGCGACCCTGCGCAGGACGCCGTCGTCGTCGAAGCCCAGTGTCGGGAGCCGCAGCGCCACGTCGGTCCGCTCGGCGAGGGCCGCCTCGACCTTCTTGAGCATCTTGTCGAGTTGCTTGGGGACCCCGGCATGCCGGACGTCCTTGCGCACGGTGCGGATCGCGGTCACCAGCTCGGGGGTCGGGAAGTCCTGTGCGGCGCGGACCAGTTCGTACAGAAGCGCCTGGGAGGGCAGGGTCTTGGCCGGCGTCGGTGCGATCGCGATGCCGGGCAGCAGCCGGTCGAACAGTTCCGGCAGCCAGCGCTCGTCGCGTTGCAGTGCCACCCGTGCGGCCTGCCCGAGCGTGACGACCTCCCGGGCGGTGAACGCCTTGTCCGCCCGGTACGGGATCGTCCCCGCCCGGATCGCGTCGGTGCGGTCGGCCGCCGCCTCCAGTGCGCGGCGGGCGAACGCGACGTAGGCGGGAACGTCGGCAGCCCTGCGCCAGACGTCCGAGAGGGGCGGCGGTGAGACGAACGTGTGGTCCCGGTCGATCTCGGACAGCAACGCCTGCTCGGCCGGGGCGAGGCCGGTGAGGACGGCGATCTCGTCGGCGACGATGGGGCTCCCGTCCCGGGAGAGGCGGTCCACGGCCGCGCTCAGTGTCCCGCCGCCCGCGAGTCCCGCCACAGCGAGCAGCGCGTACGGCTGGCGCACGTCGTCCTTGCCCAGGAGGAACTCGACCAGTGCGCGGGCCGGACCGGACAGGTCGGGCAACGGACCGGTGCAGCGCGCCAGCGTGCCCACGCCCAGGGTGAGGTCCGCCCAGTCGCGGGAATCCGTACCCGCGACCAGCGCCTCGAACATCCGGCGGCACGCGTCGGGCGTGTAGCGCGGCTGCCGTTCCCTGCCGGCGTCCTCGACCGCGAAGCGGACCGTCATCATCGAGTGCGGCGCGGAACGGCCCACACGGTAGGCCGCCGGGAGAAGGCCGCCGAGTTCCTCGTCGGAGATCTGCGACAGATCGGGCCACCGTTCCCCGAGCTCGAAGTCCGGGTCGGTCAGCGCACGCATCAGCCGGGCTGCGAGGTCCATCAGGCACCCCTCTGCCGGCGCACGCGGTCGAGCGCGGCGGACCTCATGCCGTCGGGCGCGTCGTTCCTACGGGATTCGGCCACCAGAGCGTCGTAGAACATGCGGGGATGGTGGCAGACCGGACTGACAAGCCGATCAACCGCAAGGATCCTCGCGTCTGTTCACGCGCAACGCACAACGGCCCTGACCAGGACGGTTTCCCAGGTCTGGGCCACAAGGGCAGACGAGTCGGGCTGTACGCCGGGTTCTGTGCCCCGGGACCTCGCGGTCGTCGGGGCGACGGCCATCCATCTAGGACCGGTGTTGCCACCGGCCTCGTGCGGTCTACCCGCGGACTCGGGCGGGCAGCCCTCGATCGTCCGCGCAGGGACGTCCGAGGACGTCCCCTCTTGACCTTGCTCCGGGTGGGGTTTACCGAGCCGCCTGAGTCACCTCAGGCGCTGGTGGTCTCTTACACCACCGTTTCACCCTTACCGGGGACCGAGGTCCCCGGCGGTCTGTTTTCTGTGGCACTGTCCCGCGGGTCACCCCGGGTGGGCGTTACCCACCACCCTGCCCTGTGGAGCCCGGACGTTCCTCGGCGGGATCGTCGATCCCGTCGCGGCCGTCCGCCCGGCTCGTCTGCCGTGATGACCATGCTACCCGGCGGGGCGGAGGCCACGGGACCGCCGTCCCTCAGACGAAGGCGGCGGTGTCCAGGTCGAAGCCGAACGGCTCGGGAAGGGGCAGGATCTTGCCGAAGTGGACCGTGCGCTGCTGCTAGTAGTCGCCGGCCTCGGGCTCGCTGAAGAGGGTGAGCGACGACGCGCTGCGGTCGATGAGCAGATAGAGGGGGATGTCTCCGCGCGCGTAGCCGCGACGCTTGGTCTCGCGGTCGACGTGCGCCCGGGTGGAAGTCACCTCCACGACCATGGCCACTCCGTCGGACGGCATCCACGAGTCCGCACCGCGGAACAGAGACAGGTCCGCTGCCGCGAAGGTGATGTCGGGGATGACATGATCTCGCGACGAGTCGGGCGCGCCCCGGAGCTTCAGGCCTTTGTTCCCGGAGAAGTCCATCTCCGTGCGTGATCGCCTGATCACTTGCTTCACGATCTGGTTGATGTAGTCCTCGTGGTCCCCGTCCGGCGGCGGTGCCACAACGATCTCCCCCTCGATCAGCTCCGCGCGGAAGCCCTCCGGCGTGTCCAGCGCCAGGAAGCCCTCCAGCAGGACATCCGCCTGCGTGAGCGGTTCATGCGGCATGGCACTCATGTCGCGCTCCTTCCTCGGTCGCTCGCCAGACTGGGACATCGCTGCACCGGCCGTCCTTGAGATTGGGGAGTACTTCCCTCGATCGTGGCACACGATCATGGAAGCCGGGGCGCTTCCGGCACCGCAGCACCGCCTCGCTTGACCTTGCCGCAGCGTCAGGGTTTCTACTGGGGCCATGCGTATCGGAGAGATCGCCGCGATGGTCGGGGTGACCCCGCGGGCCATCAGGCACTACCACCACCTCGGGCTGCTGCCCGAACCCGCCCGGCAGGCCAACGGCTACCGGGACTACTCGGTCCGGGACGCCGTGCTGCTCGCGCGGGTCCGGCGGCTGACCGAGCTGGGGCTCGGGCTCGACGAGGTGCGGGACGTGCTCGCCGACGACGCGGGGCGGGAGGTCGTGGAGGTGCTGGAGGAGCTGGACCAGGACCTCGCGCGACAGCAGGAGCAGCTGGGCGAGCGGCGTCGGCGCCTCGGGGAGCTGCTGGCACAGGCCCGGGACGGGCGGATGACGGCCGAGGGGCCGGTGTCGGACGAGCTGTCCGCGCTGTTCGAGACCCTCGCCGAGGCCACCACCGGACGCCCCGAGTCCCCCATGGCCGCCAAGGACCGCGAACTGCTCGCCCTCCTGGACACCGTCGCGTCCGCCGAGGAGCGGGACCGGATGCTCGGCGCGATGCGGCGGATGACCGAGGCGCCGGGCGCCGCGGAGCGGGCGTACGAGGTGTACGGCATGCTCGACGCGCTCGCGGACGCGGGCCCGGACGACCCGCGCGTCGCGGAGGCGGCGAAGGCGCTGGCCGACTCCATGCCGGACGCGGTCGTGGAAGGGCTCGGCACCGGCGGCACGCTGCCCGAAGGCGCCTTCCAGGACGCGTTCTTCGCCGACTTCTCCCCCGCCCAGGCCGCCGCCGTACGCCGCGCGCTGCGCATCGTCGCGGAGCGTGCCCGATGAAGCGGATGCTCAGGGGGGTGGCTTACGCCGTGCTGCCCGCCGAACTCGTCATCGCAGTCTGCCTGTTGGCGGGCGTGCGGCTGTCCGGGCCCGTTGTCGCCGTCGCCGAGGCGGCCACGCTGCTCCTGCTCGCGGCCACAGCCGCCGTCTTCGTACAGCTGCGCCGGCAGGGCCTCGGTACCCGTGAGGCCGTGGAAGAGCTGGTGCCCGCGCCGGTGCTCCGGCTCATGGGTCACGAACTGCGGATCATGTGGAGCGTCGTGCTGTGGGCGGCGCGGCGCGGCGCCGCGACGGCGTCGGCCCCGGCCACCAGGCCTTCGGGCACGCCCGTGACCAGGCCGCCCTGCTCTACGGCTTCGCCTTCGTCTGCGCGGTCGAGACCGTCGGCATGTCGTACCTGCTGGGCGGCTGGCCCGTGGTGCACGCGATCGTCCTGGTCCTCGACGTCTACACGGTCTTCTTCGTCATCGGTGTGCAGGCGGCCTCGGTCACCCGCCCGCACACCCTGTCCTCGGACACGCTGCGACTGCGCCACGCGGCCCATGTCGACGTACGCATACCGCTGGAGCGGATCGCCTCCGTCTCGTACGAGTTGCTCTTCACGCACGACAAGGACAAGAAGGAGGAAGGCGTCCTCAACCTGGCCGTCGGCTCGCAGACGTCCCTGACCCTGGAGCTGTCCGAGCCCGTCACCGCGGTGGGGCTGCTGGGGCGGGAGCGCCTGGTCCGCACGGTACGGCTGCACGCCGACGACTCCCGAGCCCTCCTGCGCGCTCTCACGCAGGCGCGAACTGCACTTTCGCCGCCCCCGGGTCAGCCTGCATGAGCCGCACCCTCAGCGCCTCCCCGAGGGGGAGCTCCGCCCCGCCGCCCTCGATGGGGGCGACCACCGCCGGGTCCTGCAACTGGACGGTGCCGACGTCCGGTTCGTGGTCCTTCACATCGATCACGAACGCGTCGAAGAGCTCGCCGACCCGCCCGCTCAGCAGGGCGGCCTCGACGATGTCGACGGATTCACGCTCGACGGTGTTGGCGCGCCGTGAGCCCTCGGCCATCTCCTTCGGCAGCACGTCGAGGGCCTCCCGCACCCACGCGGGCGGCTCCTCGCCGGCCACGGCGGACAGGCAGAGCTCGCCCGCGTACCGGTCGACGAGCCGGCGCAGCGGGGCGGTGCAGTGCGTGTACGTGTCGGCGACGGCGGCGTGGACGGCCGGGTCGGGGAGCCGGCCGCCGCTGAACGCCGTGTAGCCCGCGCCGCGCAGCAGCGTCGTGCACTCCTGCAGGAAGGCGGCGTGGAGATGGTCGGCGGGGTCGAGGGAACGGACGACCTCCGCGTACGAGACGTGGTGCGGCCAGTCGATGTGCAGGGCCTTCGCCGTGCGGCGCAGCCGGGCGACCGCGCCGTCCGGGGCGGTCGGCAGGGTACGCAGGATGCCGGTGCCGGCCCTGGTCATGAGGTGGGCCGCGGCCATGCCGGTGAGGAGCGAGATCTGGGCGTTCCAGCCGTCCGCGGGAAGGGGCGCGCGGAACCGCAGTGCGTACCCATGGTCCTGCTCGACGATCTCCTGCTCGGGCACGTCGAGGGAGATCCCGCCCCGCTCGACCTCCAGCCGCTCCCGCAGCAGCCCGATGTCCTTGAGCAGCGCGAGCGGTTCCTCGGCGGTGCCGGCGTCGATCTGCCGCTGCGCCCCCTCGTAGTCGAGCCTGGCACGGCTGCGCACGAGGGCACGGCGCACGTCGGTGGCGACGGCCCTGCCGTCCGCGTCGAGGTCGATCGTCCAGAGCAGCGCCGGACGCGTCTGCTCCGGCAGCAGGCTCGCGGCGCCTTCGGAAAGGGTCGCGGGGTGCAGCGGAACCTTCTCGTCCGGGAAGTAGAGCGTCAGCGCCCGCCGGTGCGCCTCGGCGTCGAGCGCGCCGCCGGGCCGTACGAACGCCGCGACGTCCGCGATCGCGTACCGGACCCGGAAGCCGCCGCCCGCGCGGCGCTCCAGATGCATCGCCTGGTCCAGGTCGCCGGAGGCCGGCGGATCGATCGTGAAGAACGGGACGTCCGTCGCATCACGCTCGGGAAGCCGGGGCTCGCGCGCCGCCCGCTCCGCCTCCGCGAGGACCTCGGCGGGGAAGCCGTCCGGCACGTCGAGCGTCGTGCGCAACGCCCGCAGGGCGGCCCGCAGCGGAGCCTCGGCTGCGCAGATCACATGCATCTGACGGCGGGGCATGGACCGAGCGTATGGCCCCCGGCCCGCCCCGGCGACCGGACGATCGGGGGGCTGCCGCCCCCGTGCCCCGCCGCAACGGCCGCGTCCGCGGGGCGTCCGGCGAGGCGGTGTTGCGCACCGCGGGGCGCGGAGGCGGCCTGCGCGGCCGGACGGACGGGTCCGGGGCCGTCGCCCCCGTCAGGGTGGCGCAACTGAGCCGCGTACGCGTACGGAAGGCAGGCGGGGCGGCGAGCGGGCAAGGGCTGCCGCGCCTCTCCCCCGCCGTAACCGCGAGGTGTGGGGAGCGGGCTCGCACGGGCGGGCCGTGACACACACCCCTCGTGCGTGGGGCGCCCGCGGCGTGCCGGGGCCGGGTGGGGCCCGACTACGCTGGCGAGGGGGCCGCACCCCCTTCACGGACGTACGTAGAGGAGAACCGCCGTGCTCGTGCTGTTGCCGCCGTCGGAGGGCAAGGCCGCTTCCGGCCGTGGGGCGCCGCTCAAGCCGGAGTCGCTGTCGTTGCCCGGGCTGGCCGGGGCACGGGCCGCGGTGCTCGACGAGTTGGTCGAGCTCTGCCGGGGGGACGAGGAGAAGGCCCGCGACGTGCTCGGGCTGAGTGAGGGGCTGCGCGGCGAGGTCGCGAAGAACGCGCAGCTGCGGACGGCCGGCGCGCGGACGGCCGGGGAGATCTACACGGGCGTCCTGTACGACGCGCTCGGCCTGGCCACGCTCGACGCGGCCGCCCGTAAGCGGGCCCGGCGTTCGCTGCTGGTCTTCTCCGGGCTGTGGGGCGCGGTCCGGGTGGACGACCGGATCCCGTCGTACCGCTGCTCGATGGGCGTGAAGCTGCCGGGGCTCGGTGCGCTGAGCGCGCACTGGCGGGCGCCGATGGCGTCCGTGCTGCCCGAGGCCGCCGGGGACGGCCTCGTCCTGGACCTGCGCTCGTCGGCGTACGCGGCGGCGTGGCGGCCGAAGGGGGAGGTCGCGGGCCGTACGGCGACGGTGCGGGTGCTGCACGCCCCGACCCGGAAGGTCGTCAGCCACTTCAACAAGGCGACGAAGGGGCGGATCGTCCGCGGCCTCCTGGAGGCCGGGGCGGCGCCGAAGGGACCGGGCGAGCTGGTGGAGGCCCTGCGTGACCTCGGATACACGGTGGAGGTCGAGACGCCGGGGAAGCCGGGGAAGGCGTGGTCGCTGGATGTGCTGGTGACCGAGATCCACTGAACGAGACGGGCAGCGTTGCATTTTCTGCAACGTGCGTTGCGCAGGGCGATGAGGGCGGGCACGATGGCCGCATGACCTCCGTGCTCGACCTCGCCCCCGTCGTCCCTGTCGTCGTCATCGACGACGCCGCCGACGCCGTACCGCTCGCCCGCGCCCTGGTCGCGGGCGGCCTGCCCGCCATCGAGGTGACCCTGCGCACCCCGGCCGCGCTCGACGCGGTCCGGGCGATCGCCGACGAGGTCCCCGACGCGGTGGTCGGCGCGGGCACGGTCATCTCGCCGCGGGGCGTGGCGGACGCGGTCGCGTCAGGGGCGCGGTTCCTGGTGAGCCCCGGCTGGACCGACGCACTGCTGGACGCGATGGCGTCGTCCGGTGTGCCGTTCCTGCCCGGCGTCTCGACCACGTCGGAGGTCGTAGGCCTGCTGGAGCGCGGGGTGAGCGAGATGAAGTTCTTCCCCGCGGAGGCGGCGGGCGGCACCCCGTACCTGAAGTCCCTCGCCGGTCCGCTTCCCCAGGCCCGGTTCTGCCCGACCGGCGGGATCTCGCTCGCCACGGCGCCTTCGTACCTCGCGCTGCCGAACGTCGGCTGCGTGGGCGGTACGTGGATGCTGCCGCCGGACGCGCTCGCGGCGCGGGACTGGGCGCGGGTCGAGTCCCTCGCGCGCGAGGCGGCGTCGCTGGGTTGAGCGCGGCGAGCTGTACGCGGCGCCGGGTCGAAAGCGGCGCTCAGTCGAAGACCAGCTCCAGGTGGTCCGTCACCGGCCGGTACCCCAGGCGCTGGTAGAGCGCGTTGCTCGTGGGGTTGGCCAGGTCCGTGAAGAGCAGCACCTCGCTCGCGCCCGAGCGCTGGGCGAGGCGGGTCGCGGCGACGGTGGCGGCGCCCGCGTAGCCGCGTCCGCGGAGCTCGGGCGGGGTGTAGACGGGGGCGATCCGGGCCTGCCCCGCGGCCACCGGTGACACCCCGGCCATCGCGACGGGGCGTCCTCCCGCCTCCCAGAACAGCAGCCGCCCGTCGCTGACGCGGGTCCTGGCGGCGTCCGTGCAGTCCGCCGCCTCTCCCCCGACGTCCACCTTGAACGCACTCAGCCAGTCCGCCGCGAACGGGATCTCCTCGACGGTCGCCGGGCGTGCGCGGCCCTCGGGGGCGGGGTCCGGCGGGGTGAGCTCGCCGAGCCGGAACAGGCGTGTCTCGTGGTCGACGCGGTAGCCCTCGCCGGCCCACTCCTCCGCGAACGCCCGCGCGCACGCGCTCTCGCCGGTGACCCCCGGGAGAGGTTCGCCGCCGCGCTCCCGGAGCGCCCGGACGAGCTCGCGGGCGGCGTGCTCGGGCATGACGCCCAGCAGCGGCGGCATCGGCGGCGTCTGCAGGTACGCGGCATCGACCGGCCCGTCGGCGGTCTCCCGCCACCAGCCGAAGCACGTCGGCGCGTCCTTCCCGTACACGAACGGGCCGTGGCGGCGCACCATTTCACTGACCGTCAGGAGGACGGTGTTGCGCCCGGGGTGGGCGGACAGGTGCGCGTCGGCGGCGGCGCGGAAGGCTTCGACGTCGTGGGTGAGGTGCCAGGGCATGCACCGACGCTGCCACAACGCGGGCCCTGCCCGCGCGAGTTTTGTCTGTCCGGGGTGCCACCCCGTACTCCGGGCGCGGGGCCGGGGCCGCCCCGTGCCGCGGGGCGTCCGGTGTGTCCGTCCTCGAACGCCGGACGAGCTTGAAGCGCGCCCGGCACCGCGCGGTGGGCCGGAGTGTGCGTCCTCGAACGCCGGAGGGGCTGGGTGGTCGGGGGTGCGCCGTGGCGGTGCCGTTGGGGGTCCGCTCCGGGGCTGGCCCCAGTGGTTCACGATCCCCCGTTGGTTTTGTGGGCAGGCGTTCCGCTGGGGGTCCCCCAGGACTTCGTCCTGGGGGACGAACCGGTGGGCACAAAACACCCACCGGGACGCAGTCGGGAACGGTCCGGGCGGGGCCGTGCAGGGGCGGCCCCGCAGGGGACCGGCGGCATTGCCGGGGGAACCCGCGGTGCGCGGCGCCCCGTCGGTTCCCGAGGAGTCGAGCCCGGAGGGGCCCCGCCCCACCCCCACCGACAGCAGCCGCACCAAGCCCGTCCGGCGCTTGAGGACGGACGCACCGGCCCACCGGGCGGCACCGGGCACACCGCACCCGCACCCGCACCCGCACCCCCGCCGGAGGCGTCAGCGCCGGAGGCGTCAGCGGAGGTGCGACGTGTCGTTCAGAAGCCGCACCGACGCGTTGCCGTCCGCGTAATACGCAACCGCCGACAACGACGCCGCGGAGAGCTCCATGCGGAAGACGGCTTCCGGCGGGGCTCCCAGGGCCAGGCGGACCAGGGTCTTGATCGGGGTGACGTGCGTGACGAGCAGGACCGTGCGGCCCCGGTACTCCGACGTCAGGCGGTCCCGGGTCGCCGAGACGCGCCGGGCGACCGACGCGAACGACTCGCCGCCCGTGGGCGCCGCCTTCGGGGAGGCGAGCCAGGCGTCGAGGTCGTCGCCGTACCGCTCGCGGACCTCCGCGAACGTCAGGCCCTCCCACGCGCCGAAGTCCGTCTCGCGCAGCCCGTCGTCGATCTGGACGTCGAGCCCGAGCCGCTTGCCCACGACCGCGGCGGTCTGCCGGCACCGCCGCAGCGGCGAGGAGACGATCTCCTGGATCGTGCCGCGCGCGGCCAGCGCCGCGGCGACCGCGTCCGCCTGCCGCTCTCCGGCCGCGGAGAGCTCCGGGTCGCTGCCCCCGCTCCCCGAGAACCGCTTCTCGGGCGTCAGCGCCGTCTCGCCGTGCCGCAGCAGGACGAACGTGGCCGGCGCCCCGAGGTCGGCGGCCCCCCAGCCCATCGGAGGGGCGGCCGGGGCGGGGGCCTGAGCCGGGGCCGGGGCCGGGGCCTGAGCCGCACCCGGCACCGCCGCACCCGCGAGCGCGGCCCGTGCCTTCGCCGCGCCCACCGCCGCGTCGCCCACGACTCGCGCCGCCCGGGTGTCCTCGGCGAGGGCCGCCCGTGACGCGGACGGCTCCCACTGCCTGCCCCGCTTGCCCGCGTCCATCGCCTCATTGGCGAGCCGGTCCGCGAGCTTGTTCTTCTCGCGCGGGATCCACTCGTAGCGGACCTGTCCCAGCGGGAAGATCCGCGCCGCCTCCGCCGCGAGCGGCTTCATGTCGGGGTGCTTGATCTTCCAGCGGCCCGACATCTGCTC
Source organism: Streptomyces sp. NPDC059909 (assembly GCF_042730885.1). Classification (NCBI taxonomy): domain Bacteria; kingdom Bacillati; phylum Actinomycetota; class Actinomycetes; order Kitasatosporales; family Streptomycetaceae; genus Streptomyces; species Streptomyces sp. NPDC059909. Next base: position 36,722 of record NZ_JBHWKX010000004.1, on the reverse strand, counting down.
GACGACGAGCTTGGAGTCCATGCGGACGCGGATCGAGGCGTCCGGGGCGAGCTCCTTCGCCGCCTTCAGGCCGGCGACCAGACCGCGGTACTCCGCGACGTTGTTCGTCGCGACGCCGATGTACTCGGCCCGCTCGGCGAGCGTCTCCCCCGTCGTCGGGTCGAGCACGACCGCGCCGTAACCCGCCGGGCCCGGGTTGCCCCGGGAGCCGCCGTCGGCCTCGACGATCAGCTCCTGAAGTCGCTGCATTACAGGCCCGACTCCGAGGTACGGACCAGGATGCGGCGGCAGTTCTCGCACCGTACGACCGCGTCGGCCGCGGCCGCCCGCACCTCGTTCAGCTCGGTGATGTTGAGCTCGATGTGGCAGCCCTCGCAGCGGCGCTGGTACAGGCGCGCCGCGCCCACGCCGCCCTGCTGCTCGCGCAGCTTCTCGTACAGCTTGAGCAGATCCGCGGGGATGGTGCCGGCGACGACCTCGCGCTCCTTGGCGACGCTCGCGGACTCGCCGTCGAGCTCCTCGAAGGCGGCGTCCCGGCGGGCCGTCGCGTCGTCGAGCTTCGCCTGGACGGAGCCGACGCGGTCGGTCAGCTCGGTGACGCGCTCCTGCGCGGACTCGCGGCGCTCCATGACCTCCAGAACGACGTCCTCGAGGTCTCCCTGCCGCTTGGCCAGCGAGGCGATCTCCTTCTGGAGGTTCTCCAGGTCCTTGGGGGACGTGACCGCGCCCGAGTCGAGGCGCTGCTGGTCACGGGCGGAGCGCTGGCGCACCTGGTCGACGTCCTGCTCGGCCTTGGTCTGCTCGCGGGCGCAGTCGCTCTCCTCCGTCTGCGCGGCGACGAGCAGGTCGCGCAGCTGCGTGAGGTCCTTGTTCAGCGACTCGATCTCGGCGTGCTCGGGCAGCGACTTGCGCTTGTGTGCGATCTGCGACAGGCGTACGTCGAGGGCCTGGACGTCGAGGAGTCTGATCTGGTCGGCGGGCGCGGCGTTCAGTTGGGGGCTCCAGAGGTGTGGTGGGAGGACCAGGGGTCGGTGACCGTCTTCGAGACGTGGACCCGCAGGTCCCAGCCGTGGCGGTCGGAAATCTCGTCGAGCTGGGCGGCCGCCTGCTCGCACCAGGGCCATTCGGTGGCCCAGTGGGCGGCGTCGACCAGGCCGAGCGGTGAGTGCTGGGTGGCCTCGGACACCGGGTGGTGCCGCAGGTCGGCGGTGAGGAACGCGTCGACGCCCGCGGCCCGTACGGCGTCGAAGAGGCCGTCGCCCGAGCCGCCGCTGACGGCGACGCGGCGGACGGTCGCGTCGAGGTCGCCGGCGACCCGGATGCCCTGCGCGGTGGCGGGCAGCCGCTTCGCGGCGCGGGCCGCGAACTCGCGCAGGGGCTCGGGGTGGTCGAGCTCGCAGATCCGGCCGAGCCCGGTCTCGGGGACAAGGGGACCGGTGACGCGCAGGTCGAGGGCGCCCGCGAGGGCGTCGGAGACGCCCGGGTCGGCGGTGTCGGCGTTGGTGTGCGCGACGTGCAGGGCGATGTCGTGCTTGATGAGGGTGTGCACGACCCGGCCCTTGAAGTGGGAGGCGGCGACCGTCGTCGTACCCCGCAGATAGAGCGGGTGGTGGGTGACGATCAGGTCCGCGCCGAGGCCGATCGCCTCGTCGGCGATCTCCTGGACGGGGTCGACGGCGAAGAGCACGCGTGTGATGTCCGCGTCGGGGTCTCCGCAGACCGTGCCGACGGCGTCCCACTCCTCGGCCCGCTCGGGGGGCCAGAGGGCATCGAGCGCGGCGGTGACTTCAGACAGACGGGGCACGGAGGCAAGGCTACCTGGCTGTCCTTTGCGCCTGTACCGGCGCTCGGTCTCGCGGAGGGGGCTGGTCGCCGTCGGGGTTGCCCCATCGATGGTTGCGGTGATCTTCGCTTCGCAGGTGCGGGGAGGGCCCCGGTGCCGCCGGCGGCACCGGGGCGAGGACTACTTCACGAGGTGGCCCCGCAGGTCGTCGAGGACCTTGTCCGCCGCGGTGACACCGAGGCCGAGGTACCAGGTCTCGTCCGGGACGTCCTTGGCCTGCCCCGCCTTGACCGCCGCGAGGTTCTTCCACAGCGGGTTGGACTGCGCGGTGTCGCGCTTGGTCCTGGCCGGGTCGCCGTAGACGCCGGTGAAGATCCAGTCGGCGTCGGCCTCGTCGATCCGCTCCGCGCTGACCTCGGTGGCCAGGTCGTTGATCTGCTGGTTCGCGGGCCGCGGGATTCCGGCGTCGTCGAGGATCGTGCCGATGAAGGAGGCCTTGGCGTACAGGCGGATCTTGTCCGGCATGTAGCGGACCATGGAGACGGTCGGCTTGTCGGCGCCGAGGTCGGTGCCGAGTTGCTTCGCCTTCTTCTCGTACGCGGCGAGCTTCGCGTCCGCCTCCGCGGACTTGTCGAGGGCGGCGGCGTTGAGGCGGAAGTTCTCCTTCCAGGTGAAACCGGGGCGGATGGAGAACACGGTCGGAGCGATCTGCGACAGCTCCTTGTACTTGTCGGCGGCGCGCAGCTGGCTGCCGAGGATGAGGTCGGGCTTGAGCTGGGCGATCGCCTCGAGGTTGAGGTTGTTGATCGTGCCGACGCTCTTCGGGCTGCCGGCCTCCTTCTTCAGGTACGACGGGATGCCGTCGTCGCCCTCGGAGGGGGCGTAGCCGACGGGCTGCACGCCGAGCGAGGCAACGTTGTCGAGCTCGCCGACGTCGAGGACGACGACGCGCTTGGGTGCCGCCTTGATCTCGGTCGCGCCCATGGCGTGGGTGATGGTGCGCGGGAACTGGCCGGGCTTGGCGTCGGTGCCCATGGCCGCCGTCTTCTTCGCGGCGTCGCCGAATTCCTCGCCGCCCTGGGCGACGGCCTTCTTGCCGCTGTCACCGGCCTTGGCCCCGGCGTCGTCCGCGGCCTGGTCGGCGCCGCAGGCGGTGAGGGAGAGGGCGGCGGCGAGGGCGACTGCTGCGGCGGCGGTGCCACGGCGTCGTAGCGACATGGGTGCTCCTGCTGGTGCGGTGTACGGGCCGGGGACGGCGTACGGAAAGGGATACTTAGGCGTGCCTTACCTTAACGGAGGCCCCGTGCAGCACAGCCGCCCCCTCACCCTCAGGCGAACCGCCGTACGGCCACCCTTATGTGTGAAGTGAGCTGTCTCGCGTTGTTCGGCTGGAAGTGCGAAAACTAGCTTCGATGGCCGGAGGTGACCAGCCGATGACAGCGTGTGCGATCGAGGAGACCACGGCCGGCGACGACGGAGCCGAACGGCGTACGGACGCGGCTGCGGGTACGGGCACCGGCCTTGGTGACGGCGCCGGTGCCGGTGACGGGTTCACGATCAGCGCGGACGGCTGCTACGCGGCACGTCTCGCGGGCACGGGAGACGCGCGCTTCGCCGAGCGGTGGACGCTCGACGGGCCCGAGCCGTACGCCGTTCCGCTTCCGCTGGACCAGCCGGAGGAGCCCGACGCCGAGGTGGTGCCGATGGCCGACGGGCGGGTGCTGATCCGGCGGCGGGTGGGGGTCCTGCAGACGTTCTCGCTGCTCTATCCGACCGGGCCGGGCACGGGCGAACTGGCCCTCGGCGCCGTCGAGTCCACCTCGCTGACGCTGCTCCCGCCGTCCCCGAACGGCACCTGCGTGTACGCGCTGGTGCCGGGCGAGCGCGCGACGGCGGTGTGGCTGGTGGCGGGCGGGGCGTTCGGGCCCGAGCGGGTCGCGGAGGTGCCCGGCCGCTGTTCGGGCGGGGTGTGGCTGGACCGTACGGGCCGGATGCTCGCCCTGGACCGGGAGACGGACGGGATCACGAAGGCGATCGCGGTCGATCTGGAGCGGGGCGGTGAGGTGACACCGCTGCTGCAGATCACCGAGGACAGCAACGACAGGCTGCTGCTCGCGGACGCCGAGAGCGGCCTGCTGCTGATCCGCTCGGACGCGCCGGGGCACGACCGGCTCGGATGGGGGGTGCTGGGGAGCATGCGGCCGGTGCGGTTCCCCGAGTGCCTGCGGCTCGCCGACGCCGCGGTGACGCCGTTCGCGATCCAGCCCGGACAGGTCCTGATGCCGGAGAACTGCTCGGTGGCACTGCGGATCGACGCGGCGGCGGGCAGCTGGGTGGGCGTGTGGCGCCCTTCGGGGCGCCGGATGCACCAACTCGCCGTTCCGGAGGGATGGTTGCCGGGGACCGGGCTGTGGACGCGGGAGGGTGTGCTGCGACTGCCGTACGCGACGGGGACGGTGCCGTGCGGGGTGGCCCGGGTGGAGATCCCCGACGACACGTTCCTCCCCGATCCGGTCACCGTGATCACCGGATCGGCACAAGCGGAATCCGCAGGTGGGGAACCGTGCGAGGACCTCGAAGGTCCTTCTGTGTGCAAGCCCGTTCCGTTGCAGCAGGCGCCCCTGATCGGGCGAGTGACGCCTGGTTAGACTTCCCGCCGGGGGGCTACGCAGGCGCATCGTCCGGATGCCGACGGTGACGTGACCGGCTCCCTTGCGACCTGAAATCAGCGATCACAACGGGGTGAACTTCCCACATGTCTGAAGCCCGAACCGACACGACCAAGGCGCGTCCGCAGGGGGCGAACGCGATCCAGGCCGCAGGCGGCGGATCCGGAAGGCACCGGGGCGGGGCGTCGTCGACGGAGAACTCGACGGCGCCCTCCCACGGCCGCCACCGCCGCCCGGGCGGCGCCAAGCAGTAGCTCGCGCGGCGGGGCGGGTGCGGGGTGTGCCCGCGGTGGGCTTTTCCCCGCCCCGCCCCTTGCCGGCTGTGTCGATGTGCGGCTCCGCCGCGTGGGGGCTCCGCCCCGGACCCCCGGTCGTGACCGGTACCGCCGGGCGGGCCCGCGCGTCCGTCCTCGAACGCCGGACGGGCTGGAACTCACGGGGCTAGCCCCGCTTCAGGCCGAGGACCTCCGTCGACGCGAAGGTCTCGTTCGGGGGGCGGGACGCGTAGTACGGGGAGAGGAGGCCGTCGAGCTCCTCGTAGGAGAAGGTGTCCTTCGCCGAATCGAACTTGGCTGCCACCCGCGGGCGTTCCACCACCGCCACCATCCCCCCGTGCACGACGAGCAGCTGCCCGGTGACCCCCGCCGCGGCCGGGGACGCCAGGTAGCCGACCAGGGGGGACACGTGCTCAGGGGCGAGCGGGTCGAGCCGGCCCTCGGCCGGTTCGGCGCCCCTCTCGATTGCCGGAATGGCGGCGAAGACGTCCTCCGTCATACGGGTACGGGCCCGCGGGCAGATCACGTTGGCCGTGACGCCGTACCTGCCGAGCGCCAGCGCCGTCGACGTCGTCAGTCCGACGATGCCGCCCTTCGCCGCCGCGTAGTTCGGCTGCCCCGCCGAGCCCGCCAGGAACGCCTCCGACGAGGTGTTGACGACGCGCCCGTACACCGGGCCGCCCGCCGCCTTGGAGCGTTCGCGCCAGTGGACCGACGCGAAGCGGGTCGTGTTGAAGTGGCCCTTGAGATGGACGCGGATCACCGAGTCCCACTCGTCCTCGCTCATCGAGAAGACCATCCGGTCCCGCAGGATGCCCGCGTTGTTGACCAGGATGTCGAGCTTGCCGTACGTGCCGGTCGCCAGGTCGACGAGGGCGCGGGCGGTCTCGAAGTCGGAGATGTCGCCCAGGTGCGCCACCGCCTGACCGCCCGCGGCGCGGATCTCCTCGGCGACCTCCTCCGCGGGCGCCGCCGACGCCTCGCCGGAGCCGTCCCGGCCGGGCTGCCCGTAGTCGTTGACGACGACGGCCGCCCCGAGCCGGGCCAGCTCCAGCGCCTCGGCCCGGCCCAGACCGCGGCCCGCGCCCGTGACGATCGCGGACAGGCCCTCAAGTGGGAGTGACATGCGAGCGGGTCCCCCTCAGATCTCGATGCAGGTACGCAGTGCCTCGCCCGTACGCATCTGGGTCAGCGCCTCGTTGATCTCCGCCAGCTGCACCCGGTGCGTGATGAGCGACTCCAGGTCGATCCGGCCCGCGCGCCACAGCGCGATGGCCCGTTCGTACGAGCGGAGCACGTCCCCGCCGCCGTACATCGACGGCAGGATCCGCTTCTCGTCGAAGAACAGCTCGAACATGTTGAGCTGCAGGAAGTCGTCCATCGCGCCCGCACCGACGATGCACAGCGTGCCGCCGCGCCGCGTCATGTCGTACGCCGTCCTGGCCGTCGCCGACTTGCCGACGACCTCGAAGACGTAGTCGAAGCCCTCGCCGGCGGTGACGCGCTGCTTGGCGTCGGCGAGTTCGTCGGGCGAGACCGCCTCGGTGGCGCCGAAGCGCAGCGCCGCCTCGCGCCGTGAGGCCACCGGGTCGACGGCGACGATCTGGGCCGCGCCCTGCACCCGGGCGCCCTGGATCGCGGAGATGCCGACGCCGCCGCAGCCGATGACGGCGACCGACGAACCGGCCTCCACCCGGGCGGTGTTGATGGCCGCGCCGAGCCCGGTCGTGACACCGCAGCCGATGAGCGCGGCGATCTCGTACGGCACGTCGTCCGGTATCGGCACGGCGCAGCCCGCGTCGACGACGACCTCCTCCGTGAACGTCCCGGTGCCGGCGAAGCCGAACACATCGCCGCCGGGGCGCTTGAAGTTGGGGGTGCCGGCGTTCATGAACCCGGCCAGACAGAGCTGGGACTGGCCGCGCTTGCAGGCCGGGCAGGTCCCGCAGGCGGGCAGCCAGCACATCAGCACCCGGTCGCCCTGCTTGACGCTCGTCACGCCGTCACCGACGTCGATGATCTCGCCCGCGCCCTCGTGGCCCGGGATGAAGGGTGCGGGCTGCGGCAGGATCCCGCTCATCGCGGAGACGTCCGAGTGGCACAGCCCGGTGGCCCTGACCCGGATCTTCACCTTGCCGGGGCCGAAGCCCACCGCCTCGACGTCGTCGAGGACGTCGAGCTTGTCCTGGCCGATCTCGTGCAGTACGGCTGCGCGCATGGTGCGGCTCCAATCACGAATGTTCGACGATGGTGTCGGCGAGCACCGGGGCGTCGTCCCTCTCGACGGCCGTCACCGACACCTGGATGCGGCCGTCCCCGGTCCACATACGGATGCGCAGGGTCTCCCCCGGGAAGACCACCCCCGCGAAGCGTGTGCTGTACGAGCGGACGCGCGTGACGTTCCCGTCGAGGAGCGTGTCGACGACGGCCTTGAGCGTCATGCCGTACGTGCACAGGCCGTGCAGGATCGGCCTGTCGAAGCCCGCGAGCTTGGCGAACTCCGGGTCGGCGTGCAGCGGGTTCCAGTCGCCGGAGAGCCGGTAGAGGAGCGCCTGGTCCTCGCGGACGGCCCGCTCGACGATCGTGTCCGGCTCGCGTCCCGGCTGTTCCACGCGCCCCGACGGCCCGCGCTCGCCACCGAAGCCGCCCTCGCCGCGTACGAAGATCTGGGCGTCGCTCGTCCACAGCGGCCCGTCCTCGTCGGCGGCCTCGGAGCGCAGGACGAGGATGGCGGCCTTGCCCTTGTCGTAGACGGCGGCGACGCGCGACGTGCTGGTGGCCCGCCCCTTGAGTGGAATCGGGCGGTGGAGCGTGATCGTCTGCCCTCCGTGCAGCACGGCGGCGAGGTCGACGTCGATACCAGGGGCGGAGAGGCCGCCGACGACGCCCATGCCCGCGCCCGCGACGGTGGCGAAGCTGGGCAGGACGTGCAGCCGGGACTCCAGGGTGTAGCGAAGCTCGTCGGGGTCGGTCGCGGGGATGCCTGCGCCGATGCCGAGGTGGTAGAGCTGGATGTCCTTGTGGTCCCAGGTGATGTCGGCGCTGCGCGGTTCCGCGGCGATCGCCTTGGCGGCATCGATGGGCATGTGGATGCTGCTCCTACGACGGTTGAGGAGTGGAAGACCTCGGCGCGGCCGTCCGCACCGTCGGCCGCACCGAGGCCGTACGGGACCGGCCGCCCCCGCGTCCATCGGTCGTTCTAGAACGCGTTCTAGGCCGGTTGGACCCTATGTATAACGCACCCCCCATGACTTGTGAAGACTCCTGACGCTGCGTCAGATCACTGTGTCGGCCCGCTCACCCAGGACATTTGTCACCGCCGGATCCGTATACGCGCATCTGCCGGGACCCGGGGTCCGCTCCGTAGCGTCGTGGCCATGACGCAGACAGCAGTCCACTTCGCCGGGGCGGCCAAGTCCTTCGGCCCCGTACGGGCCGTGGCCGGCATCGACCTCGCCATCCGGCGCGGCGAGACCGTCGCCCTCCTCGGCCGCAACGGCGCGGGCAAGTCCACCACGATCGGCCTGCTCCTCGGCCTGGACGAGCCCGACACGGGACAGGTCAGCCTCTTCAGCGAGGCCCCGTCCGCCGCAGTCCGCGCCGGCCGGGTCGGCGCGATGCTCCAGGAGGGCCGCCAGGTTCCCCGGGTCACCGTCCGCGAGCTGGTCGGCTTCGTCGCCCGCACGTATCCGGCTCCGCTGCCCGTCCCCGAGGCACTGGAACTGGCCGGGCTCACCGAACTCGCCGACCGCCGTATCGACAGGCTCTCCGGCGGCCAGGCGCAGCGCGTCCGCTTCGCCGTGGCGCTCGCCGGGGCGCCCGAGCTGATCGTCCTCGACGAGCCGACCGCCGCGCTCGATGTCGAGGCGCGCCACGCCTTCTGGGCCTCCATGCGCGCCTACGCCCGCCGCGGCAACACCGTGCTGTTCTCCACGCACTACCTGGAGGAGGCCGACGCCCACGCCGACCGGATCGTCGTCATCGACCACGGCCGGATCGTCGCCGACGGCACGGGCGAGGAACTCAGGCGCTCGGCCGGCGGCAACCTCGTCTCCTTTCACCTCGCCGGCCGCTCCACGGAGGGGCTGCACCTGCTGCCGGGCGTCGTTTCGGTCGAGGTGCGCGACGGCCGGGCCCGGCTGCGTACGGACGACTCGGACGCCACGGTCGTCGCACTCGTCGGGCTGGGTGCCGTACGCGGCCTCGAGGTCGCCCCCGTCTCGCTCGACGACGCCTTCCTCGCCCTGACCGCCGCTTCCGGAGACCTGGAGACCGTCCGATGATCACCGCCTACGTGAAACTGGAGGTCCGCCGCACCCTGCGCGACACCGTCTTCGTGGTCTTCGGCATCGGCATGCCGGTGCTGATGTATCTGCTGTTCACCAATCTCGGCACCGACGACCAGGAGTGGCGGACCACCTCGATGGTCGGCATGGCGGCGTACGGCGCGCTGGGCGCCGCCCTGTCCACCGGGACCGGCGTCGCCGAGGACAAGTCGATCGGCTGGCTGCGGCAGTTGCGGATCACGCCGATGAGCCCGCGCCAGGTGGTCACCGGGCGGGCCCTCACCGGCTCGGTGATCGTCCTGCCGTCCATCGCGGCGGTGCTCGCGGCGGGCGGCCTGGTCAACGGCGTACGCCTGGACGCCTGGCAGTGGGCGGCGGTCGCCGTTCTGCTCTGGCTGGGCGCGCTCCCCTTCACGCTGCTCGGCATCGGCAACGGCTACCGGCTCTCCGCCCAGACCACGGGCGTCGTCAACGTGGCCTGCAACCTCGGGCTCGCGCTCGTCGGCGGACTCTGGTTCCCGGTCGAGCTGTTCCCCACCTGGCTGCGCAGCCTGTCCGCGTACACCCCGGCCAACCGCTTCGCCGAGCTGGGCCGGGCCCTGACCGACGGCAGCGCGCGGGGGCTCACCGCCGTGGCCGTACTCACGGTCTGGGCCCTGCTGTTCGGTGCGTACGCGGTGATCTCGTACCGTCGGTCGGCGAGGACGTCATGACGGGGGCGGCGATGGGCTGGGTGAGCAGGCAGTACACCACGCGGATGGGGGCGTGGAAGGCCGACTGGCGGGCGAAGAAGGCGAAGGCCGACCGGAAGGTGCGGAGGTCTTTCGAGAAGACCGCGAGGCGGAGGGGACGGGCTCCCGAGGAGATCGGCCCGCCGAGCGGCTTCGCGCTGCTGCCCTGGCTGCTGATGGGCATGGGCGCGGTCTCCAACCTCCTCCAGGGCAAGACCCCGAACCCTTGGATCGGCGGCCTCGGCCTGCTCGTCTTCAACTCCCTCTACATCGCCGTGGTGTTCCGGGCCTTCGACCGGCGCAAACGGGAGACCGCCGCCACCTGGGCCGCGCTGGTCGTGATGGGCCTGATCACCTTCGGGCTCGCGATCGGGTACGGCGGCGGGTGGCTGATGTTCTTCACGCTGCTCAGCCTCGCCTGCGGGGCGGTCCTGCGGGGGCGGGCCCTCAGCTTCGTGGTGCTGCCCCTGGCGGTGGCCGCCGGCGCCGTCGGCACCTTCCACGAGGGCTGGAGCGGGATATCCATCGCGTACGGCACCTTCATCTCCGGGATGATCACCGCGGCGATCCTCGCGCTCTCCGAGACGGTCAAGGAACTGCGCGCCACGCGTGAGGAGCTGGCCCGGGCCGCCGTCGAGCAGGAACGGCTCCGCTTCTCCCGCGACCTGCACGACCTGCTCGGACACACCCTCTCGGTGGTGGTCGTCAAGTCCGAGGCCGCGCGCCGCCTCGCGCCCCGCGACCTGGACGCGGCACTCGCCCAGGTCGCCGACATCGAGGCGGTCGGCCGCCAGGCCCTCACCGAGATACGCGAGGCGGTCACCGGCTACCGGGAGGGCAGCCTGGCCACCGAGCTCGACCGGGCCCGCGACGCCCTGTCGACCGCGGGCGTCGAACCGGTCGTGCGCCGGTCGGGGCCGCCCCTGGAGTCGCACACCGAGGCGCTGCTGAGCTGGGTGGTGCGCGAGTCCGTCACCAACGTTGTACGCCACTCCGGTGCCTCGCGCTGCGAGATCGAGGTGAGCGGCGCGCCCGAGCGGGTCCGGCTGGTGGTCACGGACGACGGGCGCGGCGGCGGCGCCGGCGCACCGGGGAGTGGGCCAGGCAGTGGGCTCAAGGGCCTTGCCGAGCGTGTCGCCGCGGCAGGCGGCACTCTGGAGTCGGGCCCGGCGGCACGCGGCGGGTTCCGGGTGACCGCGGAACTCCCGGTGGAGAGCCCGGCCCCGAGAGAGTGGGAGCGAGCAGAATGATCAGAGTCCTTCTCGCCGAGGACCAGGGCATGATGCGCGGCGCCCTCGCCCTGCTGCTCGGCATGGAGGAGGACATCGAGGTCGTCGCCCAGGTGGGGCGCGGTGACGAGATCGTCGCCGGCGCGCTGACGGCACGGCCCGATGTGGCGCTCCTGGACATCGAACTGCCCGGACTCAGCGGCCTGGACGCCGCCGCGGGGCTGCGGGACGAGGTGCCGGACTGCCGGGTGCTCATCCTGACGACGTTCGGCCGGCCGGGGTATCTGCGCCGGGCGATGGAGGCCGGGGCGGCGGGTTTCCTCGTCAAGGACGGGCCCGTGGAGGAACTGGCGAAGGCGATCCGGGCGGTGCTGCGCGGCGAGCGGGTCATCGACCCGGCGCTCGCGGCAGCAGCGCTGAGCGCGGGACCGAGTCCGCTGACGCCGCGTGAGCGGGACGTGCTGAACGCGGCGGTGGACGGGGCGACGGTCGCGGACATCGCCGCAAGGGTGCACCTCTCGGAGTCGACGGTACGGAACTATCTGTCGGCGGCGATCGGCAAAACCGGGACGCGCAACCGCATGGAGGCGGTGCGTGCGGCCCGCCGCCAGGGCTGGCTCTGAGGGGCCCGCGCCGCTCACACCCCTCCGCTGAAGGCGTCACGCCCGCACGCCGCGGTCCCCCGGCAGCCACACCAGCATCAGCAGCACCCCGCCCACCAAGATGCCCGTCCCGGTCCTGAACGCCAGCGCGTAACCGGCGGTCAGGGCCGAGGGATCCGTCGCCCCGCCAGTCCTCGCCGCCGCGACCGTCGACAGGACGGCAAGCCCGAGCGCGCCGCCCATCACGCGGGAGGTGTTGACCAGCCCGGAGACGAGGCCCGCGTCGCCCGGCGCGGCCCCGGACGTGGCGAGGGCGGCCAGCGGCGTCCCCGCGAAGCCGGCGCCCGCCATCATCACGATGCCGGGCAGCATGATCGCGGTCACGTAGGAGCCGTCCGCGGACATCGTGGACTGCCAGCCGAAGCCGGCCGCGGACACCAGCACGCCGAGCACGGCGACATTGCGGGCGCCGAGGACGGGCATCAGCCGCGGGGCGAGCTTGGAGCCGAGGATCACGGCGAGCGAGCTGGGCATCAGCGCGAGCCCGGCGGCCAGCGGACTGTAGCCGAGGACGTTCTGGGCGTAGAGCGTCATGAAGAACCACATGCAGAACATGGCGGCGCCACAGCTGAACATCGCCGCGTTCGCCGCCGACACCGTCCGCATCCGGAAGAGTTTCAGCGGCATCAGGGGCGTGTTCGCCCGTGCTTCGACGGCGACGAAGACCGCCAGCAGCGCGAGCCCGGCGCCCAGGGGGACGAGCGTCGCGGGAGCGGTCCAGCCCTCCTGCTCGGTCTGCACGATGCCGTACGCGAGGGTCGCGAGGCCCGCCGTCACGAGTACCGCGCCCGGCAGGTCGAGCCGCCGCCGCTCCCCCGCCCGGCTCTCCGAGAGCCACCAGGCCCCCAGGGCGATGACGAGCGCGCCGACGGGCACATTGATCAGCAGTGTCCAGCGCCAGGAGAAGGCGTCGGTCAGCACCCCGCCGACGAGCCCGCCCGCCGCGCCGCCGCCCGCGCCGACCGCGGTCCAGGTGGCTATCGCACGCGCACGCGCCGGCCCCTCCGGCACGGCGGAGGTGAGCAGCGCCAGCGTCGACGGGGCGAGCACCGCGGCGCCCAGACCCTGCCCGGCCCGCGCGGCGAGCAGGTGCCAGCCCTCCTGGGCGAGCCCGCCCGCGAGGGACGCGGCGGTGAAGAGCCCGAGCCCCACCAGGAACATCCGCTTGCGCCCGAAGAGGTCTCCGGCCCGTCCGCCGAGCAGCATGAACCCGGCGAAGGCGATCGAGTACGCGTTGACGACCCACTGCAGTCCGACGGCGCTCAGCCCCAGGTCGGCCCGCATCGACGGCAACGCGGTGTTGACCACCGACACGTCGAGGACGACGAGGAACTGCCCTGCGCAGGCGGCCAGTACGACGGCCCACATGCGCTGGGCGGTGCGGCCCTGGGCCGGTGTCCGGGTGTCCGCTGTGCCGGAGGGGGCGTAAGTCATGACCGTCATCGTCCCAGGCGCCTGTCGGTCCGTACATCCGGATTTCGATGTACGGACCGCGGGACCCGGGGTCCTAGGACTTGCGCAGTACGGTGACGACCGCCGCCCCGCCGAGCCCGATGTTGTGCGCGAGACCCGCCCGGGCGCCGGGAACCTGCCGGTCCCCCGCCTCGCCGCGCAGCTGCCAGGTCAGCTCGGCGGCCTGGGCCAGGCCGGTCGCGCCCAGCGGATGCCCCTTGGAGATCAGCCCGCCGGACGGATTGACCACCCACCGGCCGCCGTACGTCGTCGCCCCGGACTCGACGAGCTTCCCCGACTCGCCGTCCGCGCACATACCGAGCGCCTCGTACGTGAGCAGTTCGTTGACCGAGAAGCAGTCGTGCAGCTCGACGACGTCGATGTCCTCGATGCCGAGACCGGACGCCTCGTACGCCTGCCGGGCCGCAGCCCGCGACATCGGCTTGCCGACGACGTCGATGCAGGAGCCGGAGGCGAAGGAGTCGGCGGTGTCGGTGGTCATGGCCTGTCCGGCGATCTCGACGGCCTTGTCGTGCAGTCCGTGTGCGACGACGAACCGCTGGGAGACGACGACGGCCGCCGCGGCCCCGTCGGAGGTCGGCGAGCACTGGAGCCTGGTGAGCGGCTGGTGAATGGGTTTGGCGGCGAGGATCTCGTCGATCTCGTAGACGTCCTGGAACTGGGCGTTCGGGTTGTTCGCCGAGTGCCGGTGGTTCTTGGCGGCGACGGCGCGAGCTGGCGTGCGGTGGTGCCGTGGCGCTCCATGTGTTCGCGCGCCGCGTTGCCGAAGATCTGGGCGGTGGGCGGGGTCATCTCGAAGCCGTGGGCGGCGGCCATGATCCCGTAATGCCGGGCCACGGGCGAGGTCTTGCTCCAATCCTCAGCGGCTCCGCCACGGGCGCCCCCGTCGGCTCCGCCTCCGAGCGCGCCCTTCTTCATCTTCTCGAAGCCCAGCGCCAGCGCGCAGTCCGAGATTCCGCCGGCGACGAACTGCCGGGCCATCATCAGGGCCGTCGAGCCGGTCGCGCAGTTGTTGTTGACGTTGTAGACGGGGACTCCGGTGAGGCCGAGTTCGTAGGCGGCGCGCTGGCCGGCGGTCGAGGCCTGGAAGCAGTGGCCGACGGGGACCTGCTGGACGCGCTCGTACGGGATGCCCGCGTCGGCGAGGGCGGCGGTGCCCGCCTCCTTGGCCATGTCCCAGTACTGCCAGTCCTTCGACTCGGGCTTCTCGAACTTCGTCATGCCGACGCCGACGATGTAGGTCTTCACCGGACGTACTCCTTCAGTCTCGTGGCAGGCCGAGGATGCGCTCGGCGACGACGTTGAGCTGGACCTGGGTGGTGCCGCCCGCGATCGTCAGACAGCGGGACATCAGCAGTCCGTGCACGGCCCGTTCGCCCGCGACCTCGCGGACGGCGCCCGCCGGGCCGAGGAGTTCGAGGGCGAGTTCGGCGACCTTCTGCTGGTGCGGGGTCTGGACGAGCTTGCGTACGGAGGCGCCGGGGCCCGGTTCCATGCCGTCGACCTGCTGCAGGGTCGTGCGCAGTCCGATGCAGGCGAGGGCGTGGGTCTCGGCGGCGAGCGCGCCGATACGGGCCAGGTACGTGTCGTCGAGGCCGGGAGCCCGGGCGATCAGTTCCTCCAGGCCCGTGTCGAAGGTCAACTGGTCAGCCATGTGGACGCGTTCGTTGCCGAGGGTGTTGCGGGCCACCCTCCAGCCGTCGTTCACCTCGCCGACGACGGCGTCCGCGGGAAGCAGCGCGCCGTCGAAGTACACCTCGCTGAAGAGGGACTCGCCGGTGATCTCCTTCAGCGGGCGGATGTCGATGCCGTCCGCGGCCTTCATGTCGACGATGAAGTAGGTGAGGCCCTTGTGCTTCGGGGCCGCGGGGTCGGTACGGGCGAGGAGGATGCCGAAGTCGGACCACTGGGCGGCGCTCGTCCACACCTTCTGCCCGGTGATCCGCCAGCCTTCCGCGGTGCGTTCCGCCTTCGTGCGGAGCGAGGCGAGGTCGGACCCGGCGCCGGGCTCGGAGAAGAGCTGGCACCAGAGCACGTCGCCGCGCAGGGTGGGGCCGAGGAAACGGTCCTGCTGCTCCCTGGTGCCGTACGCGACGAGGGAGGGCACCACCCAGGTCGCGATGCCCAGGTCGGCGATCTTCACGCCGGCGGCCCGCAGCTCCTGCTGGACGGCGAGCTGCTGGAGCGGCCCGGCACCGAGGCCGTACGGGGGCGGGAGGTGCGGGGCCGCGTAGCCGGTGGGGGCGAGGGCACGGCGGGCGGCGCCGGGGTCGAGGCCGCGGGCGGGGGCGATGGCCTCGCGGGCGGCGCGGCGGTACGGCTCGGCCTCGTCCGGCAGTTCGAGCCGCAGCTCGCGGCGGGCGCCGGCCGCCGCGAGGCGTACGGCTCCGAGCCGGTGTGTGTCCCCGGGGCCGAGGAGCTGGCGGGCGACGACGGCCCGGCGGAGGTGGAGGTGGGCGTCGTGCTCCCAGGTGAAGCCGATGCCGCCGAGGATCTGGATGCAGTCCTTGGCGCAGGTGTACGCGGCGTCGAGGGCGGTGGCCGCGGCGAGCGCGGCGGTGAGGCCCCGGACCTGCGGGTCGTCATCGGCCGCCCGTGCCGCGTCCCAGGTCAGGGCCCGCGCCTGTTCGACGCGCACGAGCATGTCCGCGCACAGGTGCTTGACCGCCTGGAACTGCCCGATGGGCCGCCCGAACTGCTCGCGCGCCTTGGCGTACTCGGTGGCCGTGTGCAGCGCCCACGCGGCGGTCCCGCAGGCTTCGGCGGCGAACAGCACGGCGGCGAGGTCCCGTACGAGTCCGGGGTCGGTGTCGAGGGCGCGGTCCCCTGACACGGTCACGCCGTGCGCGGTGACCTCGGCGGTGGGCCGGGTCGGGTCAGCGCTCTCGTGTGCGCGTATCGCGAGGTCCGCGGCGTCCACGGCGAACCAGCCGCCGGAAGTCGCGAGGACGAGCAAGTCGGCGTGCCCGGCGCCGAGCACGGGCGGCGCGGTCCCGTCGAGGCGGTGGTCGTCGCCGGCCGGGGCGACGGTGAGCGTCCCAGGCCCTGGGGCGACGGCCCCGATACGCCGCCCGTCCGCGAGCGCCCGCGCCAGATCGCCGCGCCCGGCACGGGCGAGCACGGCCGAGGCGAGCACGCTGGGCAGGTACGGCCCCGGCAGCGCGGCCCGCCCGGTCTCCTCCAGGACGACGGCGAGGTCGAGGAGCGTGCCGCCCCCGCCGCCGTACTCCTCGGGCAGATGCAGCCCGAGCAGCCCCTGCTCGGCCGCCCCGTCCCAGTACCCGGGCCGGCTCCCGGTTCCGCCGCCGGGCGCGTCGAGCAGCTTCCGTACGGCTTCGGGCGGCACGGCCCGCGCGAGCCAGTGGCGTACGGAGTCCGCCAACTCCCGCTGCTCCTGGGTGATGCCGATGCTTCCGGTACGTCCGCTCCCCATGCGCGGCAGACTAGAACACGTTTCAATCTGACGGAAGGTCAGATACATGGGGAATACGGCCCTGCGGACGCTGCCCGAGCAGGTCAACGTCAACTTGGACTTGGGCTACGACAGCGATACGACCCGCACCGCACTGACGGTGCTCGGATTCACCGGCGAGATCACCCGCAAAGGCCTGCCCGCTCCCATCCAGGCCGGCAAGAGTTGGGTGATAGAACGCAGTCACACACGGAGCCGGACTCTCTGACTCGTTTGCCGTCAGCGTGGATACGTCAACTATGGCCTCGGGGGGAAGCGCGTCCTGGCGTGCTCGGTGTGGGCGCGCATGACCTGCTGGGCGCCTGCGTCATCGCGGGCAGCGATGGCCGCGATCAGCTCGCGGTGCTCCACCCAAGCCTGGCGGACGATGGGTGTGTAGTACCGGCGGACCTTGTGCTCGACATGGGCGGCCAGCTCCGCGAGCACTGCGTTCCCGGCCAGTTCCATGACACAAGCGTGGAACGAGGCGTTCGCGATCACCACCGCGTCCACATCGTCGGCGGCGACCGCAGCCTCGCCCCTCGCGCACAGCTCGTCCAACCGCTCGAGTCCCTCGGCCGAGGAGCCGACCGCGGCCAGGCGCGCCGCCTCGGTCTCCAGCAGAGCGCGGACGACGAAGAGCTGGTCGGTCTCGTCCCCGGTCGGCTCGCGGACGAAGGCACCCTGGGCGGGGCGAAGGTCCACCCACCCTTCGGTGTTCAGCCGCTGCAGCGCCTCGCGTACGGGCTGCCGGGAGACCCCGAGGTGGCCCGCGAGCTCGCTCTCCACCAGGTGCTGGCCAGGTTGCAGCGATCGTGAACTGATCAGCTCCAGCAGAGCCTCGTACACACGCTCGCGCAGCGGTACCGGGCGCTCCACCTTGGGCATTGATCCTTGCGGCAGACCGTTGAACAGCATCTCGGCCTCCACTGACCTCTCTTATTTCGTTGATCCATGGACCTCACTTGGCGTGGGAGAGAGTATGAACGTGAGAACGGATCGTGGTCCAGGGTCGTACGCCCGTCAGGCACGACCCCCCTGGCGGTGAGAGGGCTCGACCGTCGCCCCAGCAGCTTCCACTTCTCACCGGCGCCCGCGCGGCCCCGGCGATCGCCGGCTGCCGTAGCCGGAACGGCACGCTGTCAGTGGCTGCTGCCACGATGCCCGGGCAGCGCACAGCACAGCGATCAGGAGTGAGCATGGGCACCTGGGACGTCGGACCCTTCGACAACGACACCGCCGCCGACTTTTCGATCACGCTCGACGGGGCGGCAGAGACCGAGCGGGCAGCGATCATCCGCGATGTGCTGCTCCGCACGGCGGACACCCATGGCTACCTCGATGAGGACATCTCCCAGGAGGCGATCGCCGCAGCCGCCCTGGTCGCCGCACAGTGCGCCGGAGGGGAGCCCGTGACGACCCCCTACGGCCCGGACCTGCCCATCCCGGAGCTGCCGACCGACCTGCGCGCGCTCGCCGTCCAGGCCCTCGACCGGGTCGTCACGAAACCGTCCGGGCTCATGGAGCTCTGGGGGGAAGGCGACCGGCACGGCCCCTGGCGGGCCGGCGTCGCGCGTCTGGTGGCCGTTCTGCTGCCGCCGGCGCCCGGAGAGCAGCTGAGTCTGGTCTGACACCGCCCCGAGCCCACCGGTCACCGCGCGCCGTGTTCCCCCGTCTACGAGTCCGGCCCGGTCCCGGCACACGGTCACGGGGTACTGGGGGCACCGCCCATGGCACGGAGCATCCCCGGGCCGCCGGTGCGCAGGAAGCGCACGACGAACACCGCCGCGAGCAGCAGGAAGACGATGTTGAGCCAGGTCGTGTAGTCCCATGACACGCCCTCGTCGGGGACCTTCGCGTCCGACCGGTCCGGGACGATCCCGAGGGCACCGAAGACGAACTCCACGGCGTAGGCGGCGGCGACGATGGCGACGTAGAACGTGACGAGGATGAACGCGGCCATCCGCGCCCCGTAGTACTTCCGGTAGATGTTCAGGATCGGCACGATCAGCAGGTCGGCGAAGATGAAGGCGATCACCCCGCCGAAGCTGATCCCGCCCTGCCACAGCACCACGGCGAGCGGCACGTTGCCGACCGAGCAGACGAACGAGGCGATCGCGACGAGCGGCCCGATCAGGGGCCCCCAGAGCTTCGCGGCCAGCGGATGCCCCTCGAAGAAGAACGCGCTCCAGAACGAGTCCGGCACCCAGGCGGCGACCGCCCCGGCGATCAGCAGGCCGAGGACGAGATCGCGCAGGATCGCCGCCCACTCCATGACGAAGACGTGCGCCGTGGCGGTGAAGCCCGCACCGGAGAGGAGACGGCTCCAGAACGAGCCCTCGCTGGGGATGGACATGTCCATCGCCGCATGGCCCTCCATGGAGCCCGCCAGCCCGCGCTCGGCCTGCTCACGCGCCTCGCGCAGCAGCCACTCACGCAGGAACAGCCGGAACAGCACCGCCAGCACGACGATCATGATCGGGCCGCCGGCGAATTCGGCCGCGGTGAACTGCCATCCCATCAGCAGCGCCAGGATCACGCCCAGCTCGACGACAAGATTGGTCGAGGCGATCTCGAACGCCATCGCCGCGGTGAAGTTCGCGCCTTTACGGAACAGGGAGCGCGCGAGGGCCACGGCCGCGTACGAGCACGACGAGGAGGCGATGCCGAGCCCGGCCGCGGCGGTCAGGCTGCGGGGGCTGTCATCGCCGAGGAGCGACACGACGGTGGACTTGCGGACCACCGCCTGCACGACGGCGGACAGCGTGAAGCCCAGGATCAGGGCCCAGGTGATCTCCCAGGCCATGGACCCGGCGAGGGCCAGGGCGTGCAGTACGGCATCCATGCCGCCGAGCTTCCCCGTACGGGGTTACCGTCCCGCCCCATGACACGACGACCAGGGGCGCGCGTCCACCCCCATGGCGGCCGTGGCGTACGTCAGACGGTTCCCTCCGCGGCGGCCGTGACGAACGCGGCGAAGGCGGAGGGCGCGACGGCGAAGGCGGGGCCCTCGGGGTTCTTGGAGTCGCGGACGGCGACGAGGCGGGGCTGGGGAGCGACCTCGACGCACTCACCGCCAGTGCCGCCGCTGTACGACGACTTACGCCACAGTGCGCCCGTCAGGTCCTGGCTGGTCCCCATAACGTTCCTCCCGTACGCGGGCGATCAGTGCCGCCGACTCCTCCACAGAGAGGGCCGCGGCCTGCAAGTGATCGTAACGATGCGCACAGTCCCTGACCGTCTCCGGGTTGGCGGTCACGTTAGCCGAGCCATAACTCTCGGCGTAGACGATATCCGGGTCTCCCTCGAACCTCAGAACGGTGAACGAGCCGACGTTCGCGGGGTGTTGCCCTGCCGCGAACGGCAGCACCTGGATACGGACCTCACGCCGGTTCCGGAAACCCAACAAGTGGTGGAGTTGGTTCCTCATGATGTCCGGGCCGCCAAACGACCGGTGCAGCACCGCCTCGTCCAGCACCACCCAGACCAGCGGCGGGCACTCCCGGCTCAGGATGCGCTGGCGCTCCATCCGGGCAGCCACCGCCTCATCAAGCTTGTCCGCCCACCCCGCCTGAAGCACTGCTCGCGCATACTCCGGGGTCTGCAACAACCCGTACACCAACTGTGCCTGGAACGTGGAGATGTAGGTCGCCCTTGCCTCCATCTCCGCGTACTGCTGGAACCACGGCGGCAACTGGCTCCGCAGCACCAGCCCCACCAGCTGCGAGAACACCCCGCCCGTCCCCAGCGCCGCGTCCACCCGCTCACTGAAGTCCCGCGTCGGGACCTTCCTCGCCGTCTCGATCTGGCCGATCAGCGAGGCGGTACAGAAGACGCAGCTGCCGAGCTCCCCCTTGCTTCAGCCCGGCGTCCTCTCTCAGGCGGCGCAGTTCCGAGCCGTAGTAGTCCAGCGGCGAGGCGCTGGGATCGAGGTCGCGGATGTTGACCATGAGGCGGTCACCCCCAAGCTCACGCAAGCTCACGCCGTGCGGCGTTCGTTTCGGTCCGTAGCCGAGCGTAATCGCGGCACTGCACGCTGGTGCCATGAATCACGCAACTGACCACTCACCAGCGGAAATTGCCCACAGCTATCGCTTGGGCTTCACCGTCGGTGAGCACTCGGCGCGACATCTGCGGCGCATCCTGCGGATGTTCCTGGCCCGCTGGGACATGGCCGAGCTGACCGACGCCGCCGAGCTGGCACTGACGGAGCTGATCGCCAATGTCGTACGGCATGTGCCCGGGCGGCGCTGCACGACGCTGATCCTTCGGCGGCCGGACGGGCTCCGGGTCGAGGTCACGGACGGGTGCCCGCGCCCGGCCCGCCCCGCACAGCGCGGGGACGCGCTCGCCGAGGGCGGCCGGGGGCTGCTGCTCGTCGAAGCCCTGGCGGACCGGTGGGGCACGGTGGAGGTGCCGGGAGGCAAGACGGTCTGGTTCGAGTGCGACGCGAAGCCCTGACCTGCTTCCGCCTACGATGTGACCGCCCAGTACGCCTGCACGAGCCGGAGGATCCGCCATGGCAGCCGCCGCCCCCGCCGCACCCAAGCCGGAGATCCTCGCCGCTTTCGAGGCCGCGAAGGGCTTCATGCCCGTACGGGAGGGGCTCGCGCTGTACGCGGCGGCGGTGGAGGCGGGGGCGCTCGGGCTGCCGCTGCTGGAGGTCGGGACGTACTGCGGGCGGTCCACGATCCTGCTCGCGGACGCTGCCCGCGAGGCCGGGACCGTCGCCGTCACCGTCGATCACCACCGGGGCAGCGAGGAGCAGCAGCCGGGCTGGGAGTACCACGACCCGACGGTCGTGGACCCCGAGGTTGGCCGGATGGACACGCTGCCGACGTTCCGCCGCACCCTGCACAAGGCCGGTCTGGAGGACCACGTGATCGCGGTCGTCGGGCGGTCTCCGCAGGTCGCGCGGGTGTGGGGCCGGGAGGCCGGGCTGGTCTTCATCGACGGCGGGCACACCGACGAGCACGCCACGAACGACTACGAGGGCTGGGCCCCGCATGTCGCGGACGGCGGGCTGCTGGTGATCCACGACGTGTTCCCGGACCCGGTGGACGAATGGACCGGCCAGGCCCCATACCGGATCTACCTCAGGGCACTGGAGTCCGGCGCGTTCACGGAGGTCTCGGTGACGGACTCGCTGCGTGTCCTGCGTCGCACCGGGCCGGGGTTCTGAGCGGACGCGACTAGCATCGCGACGTGCCGACGAACGTGCCGACCGACGGGCCGACCAACGTGCCGTACGACCAGAACCGCCCCTTCCCCTTCATCGCGGCCGCCGCCCTCGCGACGGCCGCGGCGGCCTGCCTGGCCGGATGCGCCCAGACGACCGGGGTGAGCGACTCGCCGAAGGGACCGTCCACGCCCAGCGGCAGCACCGCGTCCACCGTGCGCCCGTCGCCATCCCCCTCCACGGCCGGCCGCCCCCTCGCCGGAAAGGTCGTCGTCGTCGACCCCGGCCACAACCCCGGCAACTTCCGGCACGTCCGCGAGATCGCCAAGCTCGTGGATATCGGGACGAACCGCAAGGAATGCGACACCACGGGCACGTCCACGAATGACGGTTACACCGAGGCCGCATTCACCCTCGATGTTTCACACCGCCTTCGCAGCCTGCTGGAGAAACAGGGCGCAACGGTCCAATTCACCCAGGACAACGACCGCCCGTACGGCCCGTGTGTGGACGAGCGCGCCCGCATCGGGAACGAGGCCGAGGCGGACGCCGTGATCTCCGTCCACGCGGACGGCTCGGGGTCCGGGAACCGAGGGTTCCATGTGATCCTCCCCGCCCTGGTGAAGGACGGCGCCGCCGACACGACGAAAATCGTCGGCCCGTCGCGCGAGCTCGGCGAGCGCATCGCCGGGACATTCGCAGCCGCCACCGGCACCGCACCCTCCAACTACGTGGGAAAGAACACCGGGTTGGACGTGCGTAAGGACCTCGGCGGCCTGAACCTGTCGACCGTTCCCAAGGTGTTCATCGAATGCGGCAACATGCGTGACGCGAAGGACGCGAAGCTTCTGAAGAGCCCGGCATGGCGCCAGAAGGCGGCACAGGGCATCGCGAACGGCGTTCTCTCTTACTTGGGGCACTGAAGATGGTCTGATTGAGCCAACCTTGGCGCACCGACGCCGACAGCAATGACCCAAAATTTACGGATGCGCTGCATCCGCTCAGGAATGTCGACTCGCGCGTCGGCTGCCCGCGCCGAAAACGCATCCTGCACATGGGCAGCAATTTGCTGTTGGCGCTGGGCAGGTGCTCACAAATCAGACCAAGAGGCCCTCGGGGTTGTGACTGACATCACCGTCGAGGTCTCAGTTTTCCTGCACCCCGTTCCGCGCATCGAACTGATATTCACAAACCGAGTGACACTTCACGCGTCATTCCAACTTCGGCAGCTCAAGGAGCGAAACCGGTGCAGAAGAAAACAGCTGCCAAGTTACTTGCGATCCTCGCGATATTCGCGAGGATCTGGACGACCACGGGCTCGGCACACGCAGGGACTCGCGCAATAGACACCTGCACGCACACGCCGGCAGACGTCCGCCTCATGGCCGCAACTGGCTGCTTCAAAGCTTACGGCGACGAAGTGAGGGCTTGTGACACGCGCGCCGATGGGGCCGGCGCATGGGTCGGCCTCTATCTGGACAGGACCAGCTCGCCCGATCTACTTCTCACCTCCGTTTTCGCTGGCGGAGAAGGAAACTGCAAGACCACCAGCAAGAACATCACAGAGGGAAGCCAAGTCTACGTGAAGGTCTGCTTGCGAAAAGACGGCCGCAACGGGGTGTGTCGCAATTCAAGGCTCGGTGAAGCCTAGTTGTACAACGCGGCCACCGGATACCCATCGAGAGAATTAATGTCGGCGAGAATCTGACTGGACGCCAGCGAGACCCCAGGCCCCCGAGAGCCTTCTCGGGGGCTTTTCAGTTGGCCATGTTCATGGGGTGGCACTTCCGGCGCAACTCAAGCGAAGATCACCCTAGGGCTAGAGTATGACGTGCGGGCAAGGCAGGCCTCATCAAATGGGTCAGCAATGCACAATTTGCCCAATATGAGACCAAAGGGCGGGTGATCTCGGACGTGGTCACGGCCTCGTCGGACACGGCAGTCCAACGACAGACTGGACCCGTACCATGGGGCTCCACACGCCCGTTGCCAGCACATCAAACTCAACGAGATGACCGAGAAGGACCCTTAGGTGAACATCCGCTCCCTCACTCGAGGCGATGGCGTGGTGATCGGAGCAGCGGTGGTGCTGTTCATCGCCTCGTTCCTCAACATCGCCGACTGCTCCGGCTCCACCTGTGACCTCGTTCCGAACACGTGGGAGTCATCTCCACTTGGCTGGGGTGCATATTTCCCCGGCATCGTCGGCGCCGCCCTGATCATCGTCACACGCGCGCTGCCGCAGCCCCGTAAGGTCGCCGGCCTCGACCTGGGCCAGGCCGGCACCGTGCTCACGATCGCCTCGGCCTGGACGATCCTGATGTGGATCTTCGAGGCGGAGGGCGCGGGCAGCGCCCTCATCCTCGGTCTCATCGCCGCACTGATCCTCGCCGCCGCGGCCGTCGCCACCCCGCTCGTCCCCGCCCTCAAGGCCCCCCTCCTCCCCGCCCCGCGCCCGCAGGCCCCGCAGCCGTACGGTGCGCAGCCTCAGGGTGGTTACGGCTACCCGGGCGCCCAGCAGCAGCCGTACGGCATGCAGCCGGGTCAGCAGGGACAGCCGCAGCCGTACGGTGGCCACCCGCAGCAGGGTGGCCAGCCCGGCCAGCCCCAGCCCCAGCCCCAGCAGGGCGGGCCCGCCCCGGCGGCGGACTTCGCGCCGTTCTGGTTCGCGGTGCCGGTGGCCCGGCCGCTGTTCGCGGAGGACGGCTCCCCGGCGCCGATCGCCGAACTCGCGCCCGGCACCTGGTACCTCGCGGTCGAGCAGCGCGGCGCCGCCCTGGTGGCCCAGACGCAGGACGGCCGACGCGGTGTCCTCCAGGACACGTCCGGCATCCAGCGCGGCTGAAGCCCGTACGCATAGCGGTCCCTCGCCCTTCCGGGCGAGGGACCGTTGTCGTACAGTCGCCCCGCGGCAGTGAACTGACGGATCGTCAGAGAAGGAGCGGGGCATGCGGCTCGGACTCGCACTCGGCTACTGGGGGCGCGGCCCGAACCCCGCCCACCTCGACCTCGCCCGCGAGGCCGAACGCCTCGGCTACGACTCGGTCTGGACCGCCGAGGCCTGGGGCTCCGACGCCTTCACCCCGCTTACCTGGATCGCCGCGCACACGACCCGTATCAGGCTGGGCACGGCGGTCGCCCAGATGGCCGCCCGCACCCCCACCGCCACGGCGATGCACGCGCTTACGCTCGACCATCTCTCCGGCGGCCGGATGATGCTCGGCCTCGGGCTGTCGGGGCCGCAGGTGGTGGAGGGCTGGTACGGCCGCCCGTTCCCGAGGAGTCCGCTGACGGCGACCCGGGAGTACGTGGACGTCATCCGCCAGGTCCTGCGCCGCGAGGCCCCCGTGGAGCTCGCAGGCCGTTTCCACGCGCACCCGTACGCCGGCGAGGACGGCACCGGCCTCGGCAAGCCGCTCAAGCCGATCACCCACCCCCTCCGGGCCGGTCTGCCCGTCCTGCTCGGCGCGGAAGGGCCGAAGAACATCGCCCAGACGACCCGGATCGCGGACGGCTGGCTGCCGCTGTACTGGTCCCCGCTCCGGACGGACGTCTACCAGGCGTCACTGACCGACGTCCCCGCCGCCGGCGAGGGTACGAGCAAAGGTCACTTCATGATCGCGCCGATGGCACGGGCCGCCGTCTGCGACGACGTCTCCGAAGGGCTGCTGCCGGTCAAGGCGATGCTCGGCTTCTACATCGGCGGCATGGGCCACGCCGCCCGCAACTTCCACGCCGATCTGATGGCGCGCATGGGGTACGAGGACGAGGCCCGGCACATCCAGCGGCTGTTCGCCGAGGGCCGGCGCGAGGAGGCGGTGCTCGCGGTCCCCGACGCCTTCGCCGACGAGATCTCGCTCGTCGGCCCGCGCGAACGCATCGCCGAGCGCCTGGAGTTGTGGCGCAAGGGCCCGGTCACCGATCTGCTCGTGACGGCGCCGGACCCCCACACCCTGCGCGTACTGGCGGAGCTGAACGCCTAGGACCTCCTGCCGGGACTACCTGACGGAGTGGGAGCTCGTCCTGGTCTCCGTGGTCACGCAACCCAGGGCCCGCCTTTCGGACAGCCCGGATCCGGAAGACGGTCCCCAGGAGCCGATTGCGCGCCCCGCGGCAGCCGCCGATTACCGTCGCGGGGCTGTGTTCGACAGGATGGGTGCCATGACCGAGATCCGCACGCCCCGCCTCATCCTCCGCCGCTGGACAGATGACGACCTCGTCCCCATGGCCGAGATCAATGCGGATCCCGCGGTCATGCGCTGGATCGACGACGGTTCGGTCCGCGACCTGGAACAGACGGCCGAGGACATCGAGCGGTGGGAGGAGGAGTGGGACGAGGAGGGCTTCGGACTCTTCGCCGTCGAGCTCATCGCCTCCGGCGAGCTGATCGGCTTCGCGGGTCTGTCCGTCCCGGAGTACCTGCCGGAGGTGCTGCCCGCCGTGGAGATCAGCTGGCGCCTCGGAAGGCCCTTCTGGGGCCAGGGATACGCCTCCGAAGCCGCCCACGCCGCCCTGGCGTTCGCTCTTCAGGACCGTGGGCTGGACCGGGTCATCAGCATCGCCCACATCAGCAACGTCGCCTCCGAGAACGTCATGCACAAGCTCGGCATGGCACCGGAGCGCGAGACGACGCATCCGGTCTACGGCGTGCCGCTGCGTGTCCACGCCATCGACCTCACCGAATTCGTCGAGTGACCCGCTGCGCAGTGACCCGCTGCGCCGGGGCGCCGGGACTCAGCCGGACCTTCACGGCACTAGCCGCCGCTGAGCTGGGAGGCGGACGGCACCTTGTCCTTCACCTCCGCGCCCGCGCTCTTGCCCGCGTCCTTGACCTGGTTGATGACGTTCTCGAACGCGCCGATGTCGGCATCGCCCGCCTGGCCGTTGCGGAGCTTGGTGCCGAGGCCCTTCAGCGAATCGATGCCGGCCGTGATCGGCGCGATCGCCTTCGAGAGCAGCGGGTCGCCCTTGGCGTTGTTCGCCGCGGCCTTGAGCCTGTTGTACGCGAACGCGCCCGCGAGGCCCGCCTTCGCCAGGGCGAGCTTCTGGCCTTCCGCGCCCTTCGTGAACTTGCCCGCGCGGTACGGCTTGACGATCCACTGGTACGTCGCGCCCGCCGCGAGGCCCGCGTTGGCCACGAAGCGGGTCTTGGCGAACTTCTGCTTCTCCGCCGAGCTGGTCGGCGTGGCCGAGGCGCCCGCGCTCTCGTCGCCGCCGCACGCGGCAGTGGTGGCCGACAGCGCGCAGCAGAGCAGCAGCGCCACGACCGTACGGCGTATCGGACCCGGAGTGGGCATGGCAGACCTCCCTGACCTCCCCGAGGCTTCTCGCGCCAGCGTCACCCGGCGCGGCGCGTTCCGCCACTCGGGCGACCCCGACCTGGTTTGGTTCAACGCGAAACGGCAAGCCGATGCTTATGTCCTTTCGAGAACGCAGTGGAAGCCACCAGGCGGCGACGGTCATCACCGTGGTCGCCGACGTCATGGCCGTCATCCTCGGCCTGTGGATCCTCATGTACGTGCTCGACGCGAACCGCGGCAACGACCTGGTGAGCGTCGTCCAGGACCTGGCCCGCTGGCTGGCGGGCTGGTCGCACGACCTGTTCACGTTCGACGACGCCTGGGCCCGTGTCGTTTCGGGCTACGGCCTCGCCGCCGTCGTCTACCTCGTCGTCGGCCACAGCGTGGCCGGCCGCCTGCGCCGCCACTGAGCGCTCGCACCCGGGTGTGCTCCGGGGAACCGCCGGCCGCGATCCAGCCCCGCGGCCGACGGTTCGGGGCACAGCCCTGGCCGAGCCTCCCCCCGGCCCCCCGGTTCAGCCCGTACGGCTGCGGGGGGGGGGGGGGAAGGCGGGGAGCTTCAGGCCCCCCACGTACTCACGCGCAGCAGTCCGGTTCCAGCCCGCGCGGCAGGCGTTCCCCGCCGAAGACCGCCGTCGTCGCCTCGTCTCCCCCCAGCGCCGCCACGGCCAGCAGCAGGGACCCCGCCGTCCAGGTGGTGAGCTCCTCGGGCCACACGGCCCGGTCGCCCTCGAAGACGTAACCCGTCCAGTACATGCCGCCGTCGGCGCGCAGGTGCTGGATCGACTGGAGGATCTCCAGCGCCCGGTCGGACTCGCCCATCGCCCAGAGCGCGAGCGCCAGTTCGCAGCTCTCACCGCCCGTCACCCACGGGTTCGGCAGCACGCACCGCACACCGAGGCCGGGGACCACGAACGCGTCCCAGTGCTCCTCGATGCGCGCCTTGGCCTCGGCGCCCGTGAGCGCCCCGCCGAGGACCGGGTAGTACCAGTCCATCGAATAGCGGGACTTGTCGAGGAACCGGTCCGGGTGGCGGCGTATCGCATGGGCGAGCGCGCCCGTGGCCAGCTCCCAGTCGGGCTGCGGCTCCTCGCGCTCGTCGGCGATCGCGAGGGCGCAGCGCAGGGCGTGGTGGATCGACGAGTTGCCCGTCAGCAGGGCGTCCTCGACGGCCGTGTCCCCGTTCTCGGGGGACTCCCGCTTCCAGCCGATCTGGCCGCCGGGCTGCTGGAGCCGCAGCACGAACTCGACCGCGGCGTAGACCGTCGGCCACATCCGGTCGAGGAAGGCGTCGTCGCCGGTGGCGAGGTAGTGGTGCCAGACGCCGACGGCTATGTACGCGCAGAAGTTGCTCTCCCGGCCGAGGTCCGTCGGCTCCTCGGCGTTCCCGTCCTGGTACGCGGCGTACCAGGACCCGTCCGCGAGCTGGTGCCGTGCCAGCCAGTCGTAGGCGCGGGCAGCGGCGGCGTGCTCGCCGGCCGCGTCCAGCGCCATGGCCGCCTCGGTGTGGTCCCACGGGTCGAGGTGGTGCCCGCGGAACCAGGGGATCGCCCCGTCCTCACGCTGCACGGCGAGGATCCCGGCGACGGTCTCGGCGGCCTGCTCCGCGGTGAGGACCCCCGGCAGGACGAGATGCTCGGTCCTCCCCGGTGAGGTCACGCGCCCACCTTCGGCGTGTGCGGCTTGGTCGCGTACGCCACGAAGCTCTTGCCGACGACCGGGTTGAGGGCCTGCTCGGCGAGCCGGGTGACCAGGGGCTTCTTCATGATGTCCCAGACCAGCAGCTTGTGGTACGCGCGGACCGGCAGCGCCTTGTCGTTGTCGACGCCGAACGCGCACTTCAGCCACCAGTACGGGGAGTGCAGCGCGTGCGCGTGGTGCGTGCCGTACGGCTTGAGGCCCGCCTCGCGCATCTTCCCGAGCAGCTCGTCGGCCTTGTAGATGCGGATGTGTCCGCCCTCGACCTCGTGGTACGCGTCGGACAGCGCCCAGCAGATCTTCTCGGGGCCGTAGCGCGGGACGGTGACGGCGATCCGGCCGCCCGGCTTGAGCACCCGGACCATCTCGGCGAGCACGCCCTTGTCGTCCGGGATGTGCTCCATCACCTCGGAGATGATCACGACGTCGAACGACTCGTCGGGGAAGGGGAGGTTGAGCGCGTCCCCCTCCATCGCCGTGGCGCTCGCGCCCTCGGGGGCCTCCCCGGCCTCCTTCATGGCCGCGAACCACTTGGCGACCTCGCGGATCTCCTCGCCGTTCCGGTCCAGGGCGACGACCTGCGCGCCGCGCCGGTAGCACTCGAACGCGTGCCGCCCGGCCCCACAGCCCAGGTCGAGCACGCGGTCGCCCGGGGCGAGCGGGAAGCGGGAGAAGTCGACGGTCAGCACGGGGTCGGCCTGCCTTCGAGGTCGGAGTGGCGGGTCATGCTCCCGGCCGCGGTGCGGCCGGGAGAAAGGAACACGGGGAGCGCGGGGCACGTGCGGCCGCCGCCCGGGGGAACGAGGCCCGGGTACGGGGACGAGGCTCGCGGCGCCGGGCGCCGGGACGTCACCGTGCACCCCCGGCGGCCGCGCGCGCGGCGATCGCCTCGCGGTAGAGGTCCGCCGTGCCCTGGGCCGCGCGGGCCCAGGTGAAGCGGGACAGGACGCGGTCCCGGCCCGCCGCGCCGACGCGGCGGCGCAGTGCGGGGTCGCCCAGCAGCCGGCCGAGCGCGGCGGCGAGCGCCCCCGCGTCGCCCGGCGGTACCGCCAGGCACGTCTCGCCGTCGGGCCCGGCGACCTCCGGGATCGCCCCGCCCGTCGTGGCGACGAGGGGCGTTCCCGTGGCCATGGCCTCGGCGGCGGGCAGCGAGAAGCCTTCGTACAGCGACGGCACGCACGCCACCTGCGCGCCGCGCACGAGGTCCACGAGCTCCGCGTCGGAGATGCCCTTCACGAACCGGACGGCGCCGCTCAGCCCGTACCGTTCGATCATCCGCGCCACGGGCCCGTCCTCGGCGCGCTTGCCGACGACGACCAGGTGGGCGTCCGGGTGTTCCGTACGGAGCTTGGCGAGCGCCTCGACGAGGAAGACGAGCCCCTTGAGCGGGACGTCGGCGCTGGACGTGGTGACGATCCGTCCGGGCACCTCGGCGACCGCCGGATCGGGCGAGAAGAGGTCGGTGTCCGCGCCGATGTGCACGACCCGCACCCGCTCCGGCCGCACCCCGAGGTGCTCGACGATCTCCTGCTCCGAGGACCCGGAGACGGTCAGCACGGACGGCAGCCGCCGCGCGACGCGCTTCTGCATGCGCGTGAAGGCGTACCAGCGGCGGACGGAGGCGCGCCGCTTCCAGTCGGCCGCCGCGTCGAGCTCCAGCTGCCGGTCGACGGTGATGGGGTGGTGGATCGTGGTGACGAGCGGGGCGCCGAGGTCGCCGAGCAGCCCGTACCCCAGCGTCTGGTTGTCGTGGACGACGTCGAACTCCCCGCGCCGCGCGGTCAGGTGCTGCCGCGCCCGCAGCGAGAAGGTCAGCGGCTCGGGGAAGCCGCCGGTCCACATCGTGGCGACCTCGAGCCGGTCGATCCAGTCCCGGTACTCGTCGCGCTTCGGTGTGCGGAAGGGGTCGGGCTGCCGGTACAGATCGAGGCTGGGCAGCTCGGTGAGCGGCACGCCCTCGTCGAGCACGGGGTACGGCTGTGCGCCGATGACCTCGACGCTGTGCCCGAGGCGGGCGAGCTCCCGCGACAGGTGCCGTACGTAGACGCCCTGGCCCCCGCAGAACGGGTTGCCCTTGTACGTGAGGAGAGCGATGCGCAGCGGTCGGTCACCGGCGCCGGCGGCACGTGCACCGGCGGCAGCCGCACCGGCACCCGCACGGGGCCCTGCGGCTATGGCCTCAGCGGTCACTCACGGCCCCCTTCTCACTGCACTTCCGCCGGAGCGTAACCGCTCGCGCTAATCTAGAACAAGTTCCACACTTGATCGTTCTTGATCGCTCAAGGAGCATCGAATCTACCGGCAGGTAGCCCGGCTGTAAGGCCTGGATCAGGTGATTCGCGCCACGGCGCGACGCCCTGCCATGCTGTGCCGTCCTGCACGGTCCGTCCGCACCCGGGGACACTCGGGGAACTCAGGGAACGGGAGACATGACCGCGGAAGCCAAGGCAGCCCATCCGGCGTCCCCTCCCCTGACGGAGCGCCAGGAGGCCCGCCGCCGCCGCATCCTGCACGCCAGCGCCCAGCTGGCCAGCCGGGGCGGTTTCGACGCCGTGCAGATGCGCGAGGTCGCCGAGGCCGCCGAGGTCGCGCTGGGCACGCTCTACCGGTACTTCCCGTCGAAGATCCATCTGCTGGTCGCCACGATGCAGGACCAGCTCCAGCACCTCCATACGACCCTGCGCAAGCGGCCCCCGGCGGCGGACGGCGCGGCGGAGCGGGTCGCCGAGACCCTGATGCGGGCCTTCCGCGCGCTCCAGCGCGAGCCGCACCTCGCGGACGCGATGGTCCGGGCGCTGACCTTCGCGGACCGCAGCGTCAGCCCCGAGGTGGACACCGTCTCGCGCCAGACGACGGCGATCATCCTGGACGCGATGGGCCTGGAGAACCCGACGCCGCAGCAGCTCTCCGCGGTCCGGGTCATCGAGCACACCTGGCACTCGGCGCTGATCACCTGGCTCTCCGGGCGTGCCTCGATCGCCCAGGTGAAGATCGACATCGAGACGGTGTGCCGGCTGATCGACCTGACGGACCCGCAGCGGCAGGCCGGCGCCGGTCAGCCGGCCGGCGGCACCGGCACCCGTCGGCCAACCCGGGGCACCGGTCAGCCGATCAGCTGAAGCCCGCTCCAGCTGCGGCCGATCGTCACGGCCGCGGCCCACTGTTCGAGCAGTTGCCGTGCGTCGTCCTCCGGCGCGGCGAGGGCGACCGTCTGCGCGCCCGCGTGCACGCTGCCGCCCTCCTCGTACTCGATGCTGCCCTCGCTGCAGCACTTGCAGTGCATCGTGAAGCTGCTCGTCGGCTCGGCGCCGAAGTCGCGGTCGGCGAACAGCTCGACCAGCGCGTGGACGTCCGCGACCTCCGCCGCGTTCACGGTCACCTCCAGCGTCGGCAGCGCCGACGGCTCGAAGAGGACCAGCTCGTCGAAGACGCTCACGCTCCGCCCCTGGTAGACCCGCTCCCCCTTCGGCTCCCCGTCGTGCACGACGATCTCGCCGAACCGCCGCCCCTCCGTGAAGGGCACGTTCACGATCTGCGCCCGGGTCGGGCAGAGCCGCTGCGCCCACACGACCTCCTGCTCGCCGTCCGTGTCCAGCCGCACGCAGGTCATGCCGAACGCGCCGTCGACGTCGACCGGCCCCTCGCCCTCGGGCATGGGGATGCCGAACCCCTCCCAGGCGTCACGCGCCACCTCCCACTCGCGCAGGACGGTGGCGGCGATGCCCAGGTTCCAGAAGGCCGGGTCGTTCTCGCCGCGCTCCGCCCGGGCCGCCGCCTCGCGTCCCAGTTCGTACGCCTTGGGCCAGTTGCGGAGGAACTTGTACGCGAGCGCGGCGTCGTACCACCACGCGGCGCTGGGCCGCTCGTCCGGGTAGTGCGCGAGGACCTGCTCGTATGTCTCCGCGCACACCTGCCACTCCTCGGCGTCGAACGCATCCTGCGCGCGCTTCAGCAGCCGCTCGGCCTCGGACTTCTCCACCGCTACCCACCCTGGTCACCGTTACCGGACCGCAGGAGGCTACTCCTCGGGCGGGAACACCGCCTCACCGGTGTCCGGCAGCGTGATCATGATGGCCTCGACGGGGCATCCCTCCGCCGCGGCGAGGATCTGCTCGTTGGCGTCGGTGTCGGCGGCCTGGGGATGCGACTGGCGGGCCGAGTCGAGCTTGAAGCCGTCCGGCGCGTGGTTCACGCACATCCCCGAGCCGATGCACACGCCCCGGTCGACCTCGATGTGCCAGCGGTCACCCATCAGCTCTCGCTCCCGCCCGCCGCGTCAGCGGCAGATGTATACGTCGACGGCAAATGGATCATTTTGTGCTCAAGGTACGCGCTGTAGCCCTCGGGACCGAACTCCCGCCCCAGCCCGGAGTTCTTGTATCCACCGAATGGCCCGAGCATGTCGAGGCTGAACGTGTTGACGTTGTACGTCCCCGTCCTGACCCGCCGTGCGAAGTCGATGCCGTGCTCGACGTCGGCTGTCCACACGCTGCCGCTGAGCCCGTAGTCCGAGTCGTTGGCGATCTTGGCGGCCTCGCTCTCGTCGCCGTACGGCAGGAGGCAGATGACCGGTCCGAAGATCTCCTCGCGCGCGATCCGCATCGAGTTGTCGACACCGCCGAAGAGGGTCGGCTCGACGTACCAGCCGCGGTCGAGGCCGGCCGGGCGGCCGCCACCGGTGAGGATCTTGGCGCCTTCCTCCTGGCCGATCCTGATGTAGTCGAGGGACCGCCGCTGCTGGCGCTGTGCCACCAGCGGGCCGACCTGGGTCGCCGGGTCCAGCGGGTCGCCGACCACGAGCGCCCCCGCCGCCGCGGCGAAGGCCTCGGCGATCTCGTCGTAGCGGGAGTTCGGGACGAGGATGCGGGTCTGGGCGACGCAGGCCTGGCCGTTGTTCATCCAGGCCGCCGGGACGATGCCCTGGACGGTCGCGTCCAGATCTGCGTCCGGCAGGATCACGGCCGCGGACTTGCCGCCCAGCTCCAGCGTGACGCGGGTGAGATTGCGGGAGGCGACCTCCATCACGCGCCTGCCCGCGGCGACGGAGCCCGTGAAGGACACCTTGTCGATGCCCGGATGCCCGACGAGGTACTCACTGACCTCGCGGTCCGCGGGCAGGATCGACAGCACACCGTCCGGCAGCCCCGCCTCCCGGGCGATGTCGCCGAGGATGTACGCGTCGAGCGGTGCCTCCGGCGACGGCTTGAGGATGACCGTGCAGCCGGCGAGCAGCGCGGGCGCGAGCTTCGCGGCGGCGACGAACTGCGGGACGTTCCACGGCACGACGGCCGCGACGACCCCGACGGGCTCGCGCCGCACGAGGATCGGCCCGAGGACACCGGTGCGGTGCTCCTCGTGCGTGAAGCCACGGGCGACGGTGATGGCCGCGTCCCAGACCATCATCGCGCCGAGGGCCTGGGCGAGGACGCTCCAGGAGTACGGGGAGCCGTTCTGCGAGCTGATCGAGCGCGCGATCTCCTCGTGCCGTACGGCGATGGCGTCCTTGATCCGGCCGACGACCTCGATCCGCTCGTCGCGCGTCATCCGCGGCCAGGGCCCGTCGTCGAACGCGGCGCGCGCCGCCGCGACCGCACGGTCGACGTCCGCCTCGGACGCGTGCGGGACACGGCCGATGACCTGCTCGGTGTGCGGGGAGACCACCTCGATGGTGTCCGCGCCCAGGGGATCGACCAACTCCCCGCCGATGTACAGCTTTCCGTGCTCGACCAGCTCGGTCATGACGTCCGCCTCCCGCGCACCGGGGATCTACGGGGGATCATCCGGGATCTCCCTGGGATCTTCTGACACTGTCTCAGAACTGATACCAGTTCTAGTTGAACTAAGCCAGGCCTCGGACTGAAGTGGCCCCCACCAGCGGTTTTTGTCGTCGGCAAGGGCTCCCTCATGCCGCCCGGGCCATGTCCGGGCCGCTGTGCGCATCACCGTCCGTCCGGTACATGCCGTCGACCGACTTCCGGGTACGGCTCGCAACGCTCGGCATCAGGTGCACCCCCGTGCGGCGGCGCGGCCAAGCCTCACCCATCGGCACGAGCGTCCCGCCCACCATGAAATGTCGAACACGTGACCTAATCGGGTCGTGGCGCGAATCAGTGGGTGGGTTGCCAGTCTTTGGGTGATATGCGATACGTGGAGGGAAGCCTTTCACCGCTCGCCGAGGACCCCTGCTGGCCCATCCGGGAAGAGGGAGCCATGACAGGAGCGAACGAGGCCGCCGGGCGCGTGATCACCGGGCGCTACCGGCTCCTGCGCCGACTCGGCGCCGGCGGCATGGGGCGGGTGTGGCTGGCCTACGACCAGGAACTGGCGTGCGAGGTCGCGCTCAAGGAGATCATCCTGCCGCCGGACGTCCCGGAACACGAAGTGGGCACCCGGATCGCGAGGGCCCGCTGCGAAGCGCGGCACGCTGCCCGGCTGCGCAACCACCCCCATGTCGTCACCGTGCACGACATCGTGGAGGACGGCGGCCTGCCGTGGATCGTCATGGACTTCGTCCCCGGCGCCATGGACCTGGAGGCGGTGGTGCACGAGTGGGGGCCGCTGCCCCCCGCCGACGTCGCCCGGATCGGGCTGGCAGTGCTCGACGCCCTGCTGGAGGGCCACCGGCTCGGCATCCTGCACCGGGACGTCAAACCGGCGAACATCCTGCTGACCCACCCAGGCCCGCAGCGCTCCTACCCTGCGGAGGGCGGCCAGGTACTGCTGACCGACTACGGCATCGCGCTGGAGCCGAGCTCCGGAGAGGCGCGCCTGACCGCCACCTTGGAGATCCTCGGGACCCCGCGCTTCATGGCCCCGGAACGGACCCGCAGCGAAGCGCCCACCCCGGCCGCCGACCTGTTCTCACTCGGCGCCACCCTGTATTTCGCGCTCGAGGGGAGTGGCCCCTTCGACCGCGACTCCGCTCTCAGCACGCTGAGCGCCCTGCTGTTCGAGCCTCCCACCCCGCCGCTCCGGGCAGCGGGGCTGACCCCGGTCCTCCTCGGGCTGCTGGCCAAGGACCCCGCGGACAGGATGGACGGCGACGAGGCCGCCCAGCAGCTCACCTCCATCGCAGGCCAGCCCCACCCGTCCCCTTCGCAGCAACCCGCTCTACCGCCGGAGACGCCGCCGCCCGAGCGGCCCCCCGCCTCGAAGCCGCCGCGCCCTCAGGAATCGGCCCTGACGACCGAGCATGCGCCGCCGGCCGAGCCGGAGGAACCGGCCGGCCCGCCCGCGGGACCACTGCCGCGCAAAGGTGACGAGGCCGACCTGCAACCCCGCCCGCCGCGGCCCGGACACCGACGGACCAGGCTCATTGCCGGGGTGGCGCTGGTGGCGCTGGCCGCGGTAGCCGGCGGCATCTACCTGACACAGCCCCCCTCCCCCGGTCCTGAACTGTCCTCGATCCGGGTTGGCAACTCCCCGGCAGGGGTGGCGGTCTCCCCGGACGGACGCCGGGTCTACGTGACCAACTTCAGCTCGGACTCGGTGTCGGTGATCGACACCGCGACGAACCGCACCGTGGACGAACCCATCCCCGTCGGCAACTCCCCGTCGGGAGTGGCGGTGTCCCCGGACGGACGCCGGGTCTACGTGACCAACAACGACTCGGCCTCGGTGTCGGTGATCGACGCAACGAAGAACCGCACCATGGGCAACCCCATCCCCGTCGGCGACACCCCGGAGGGGGTGGCGGTGTCGCGGGACGGACGGGTCTACGTGGCCAACGGGAAATCGGATTCGGTGTCGGTGATCGACCCCGCGACGAACCGCACCATGGGCAACCCCATCCCCGTCGGCCGCTTCCCGGCAGGGGTGGCGGTGTCCCCGGACGGACGCCGGGTCTACGTGACCAGCATGAAACCGGCCTCGGTGTCGGTGATCGACACCGCGAAGAACCGCACCGTCGGCAGCCCCATCCCCGTCGAGAAGCGGCCGACAGGGGTGGCGGTCTCCCCGGACGGACACCAGGTCTACGTGACCAAC
>NZ_JBHWKX010000003.1:314505-333079 GCF_042730885.1 Streptomyces sp. NPDC059909 | reverse complement strand
ATCCGAAGATGGACGGGGTATCAACTAATCTGGCGTTGATTTTTGGCACGCTGTTGAGTTCTCAAGGAACGGACGCTTCCTTCGTACTCACCCTCTCGGGCTTTCCTCCGGGCGCTTCCCTTCGGTGTTTCCAACCTTACCAGATTCATTTTCCGTTCCGTTTCCGGTTCGGATTCTGTTTCCGGTGGCCGTTGGAGGGCCTTTTGTCTTTCGACTGCCTTTCGGCGGATCCGACTTTATCAGAGATTCTGAGTCGGAATTCCCGCCCCCTGGTTGGTCCCTCCGAGCACACGAGTGCGCCCCGGACTTCCCCTCAGGCGGAGCCGTAAACGTACTGGAGCGGGGCGGCCGATGCAAATCGGGGCGCCCCGCTCCAAGATCACTCGACCAGGTGTCAGTTCCGCTGCCGGTTCAGGCGGCAGACCTGGCGTCAGACCTCGACGACGACCGGGAGGATCATCGGGCGCCGGCGGTAGGTGTCGGAGACCCACTTGCCGACCGACCGGCGGATGAGCTGCTGCAGCTGGTGAGGCTCGGAGACGCCGTCCGCAGCGGACTTCTGGATGGCCTCCTCGATCTTCGGGATCACCGCGTCGAACGCGGCGTCCTCGATGCCGGAGCCGCGGGCGTGGATGTTGGGCCCGCCCACGACCTTGCCGGTCGTGGAGTCGACCACCAAGAAGACCGAGATGATGCCCTCGTCCCCGAGGATGCGGCGGTCCTTCAGATGGACCTCGGTGACATCGCCGACCGAGAGGCCGTCGACGTACACGTATCCCGCCTGGACCTTGCCGGTGATCTTGGCCTTGCCGTCGATCAGGTCGACGACCACGCCGTCCTCGGCGATGACGATGCGGTCCTTGGGTACGCCCGTCATCGCGCCGAGCTCGGCGTTGGCGCGGAGGTGGCGCCATTCGCCGTGGACCGGCATGAGGTTCTTCGGCTTGCAGATGTTGTAGAAGTACAGCAGCTCGCCGGCCGAGGCGTGGCCCGAGACATGGACCTTGGCGTTGCCCTTGTGGACGACGTTGGCACCCCAACGGGTGAGCCCGTTGATCACCCGGTAGACGGCATTCTCGTTACCCGGAATGAGTGACGAGGCCAGGATGACGGTGTCGCCCTGGACGATGCGGATCTGGTGGTCGCGGTTGGCCATGCGGGAGAGGGCCGCCATCGGCTCGCCCTGGGAACCCGTACAGACCAGCACGACCTCGTGGTCGGGGAGGTCGTCCAGCGTCTTGACGTCCACGACCAGGCCGGCCGGGACCTTGAGGTACCCGAGGTCACGGGCGATGCCCATGTTCCTGACCATCGAGCGGCCGACGAAGGCGACCCTGCGGCCGTACTCGTGCGCCGCGTCGAGGATCTGCTGGATGCGGTGGACGTGGCTGGCGAAGCTGGCCACGATGATGCGCTTCTGAGCACCCGCGAAGACGCCGCGCAGGACATTGGAGATGTCACGCTCGGCCGGGACGAAGCCGGGGACCTCGGCATTCGTCGAGTCGACCAGCAGGAGGTCGATCCCCTCCTCGCTCAGGCGGGCGAAGGAGTGGAGGTCCGTGAGCCGGCCGTCCATGGGGAGCTGGTCCATCTTGAAGTCGCCCGTGTGGACCGCCATGCCCGCAGGGGTGCGGATGGCGACGGCCAGGGCGTCCGGGATGGAGTGGTTGACCGCGATGAACTCGCAGTCGAAGGGGCCGATGCGCTCGCGATTGCCCTCGCTGACTTCGAGGGTGTACGGGCGGATGCGGTGCTCCTGGAGCTTCGCCTCGATCAGGGCGAGGGTCAGCTTGGAGCCGATCAGCGGGATGTCCTGCTTCAGCCGGAGCAGGTACGGAACACCGCCGATGTGGTCCTCGTGGCCGTGCGTGAGGACGATGCCCTCGATGTCGTCGAGGCGGTCCTTGATCGTGGTGAAGTCGGGCAGGATCAGGTCGACGCCGGGCTGCTCCTCCTCGGGAAAGAGCACGCCGCAGTCGACGATCAGCAGCCGGCCGTCGTATTCGAAGACGGTCATGTTTCGGCCGATCTCGCCGAGACCGCCGAGCGGGGTGACGCGCAGGCCGCCCTTGGGGAGCTTCGGCGGTGCGCCGAGTTCAGGATGCGGATGACTCAAAAGACTCTCCTCACCACACGCGCCACGTACCGCTTGGGCACGTGGCGCGCGTGACATTCGTGCACTTGCTGTTGTCGTTGAGGTGGTGCGTATTCACTTGGTTCGTATTCAGTTGTGAAGTCTGTGGTTACAGCTGTACCCCGCCGGCGGCGAGATCGATCTTGAGCTGGGCGGTCTCGGCCTCGGTGAGCTCGACGAGCGGAAGGCGCAGCGGGCCTGCGGGCAGGCCCTGGAGGGCGAGTGCCGCCTTGGTCGTGATGACGCCCTGGGTCCGGAACATACCGGTGAAGACCGGGAGCAGCTTCTGGTGGATCTCGGTGGCCTTCTGGACGTCGCCCGCGGTGTACGCGTCGACGAGGGCGCGCAGCTCCGGGGTGACGACGTGGCCGACCACGGAGACGAAGCCGACAGCGCCGACCGAGAGGAGCGGCAGGTTGAGCATGTCGTCGCCCGAGTACCAGGCGAGGCCGCTGCGGGCGATGGCCCAGCTGGCTCGGCCGAGGTCGCCCTTGGCGTCCTTGTTGGCGACGATCCGCGGGTGCGCGGCGAGGCGGACGATCGTCTCGGTGTCGATCGGAACGCCGCTGCGGCCCGGAATGTCGTACAGCATCACCGGGAGGCCCGTGGCATCGGCGATGGCCGAGAAGTGCCGGTACAGGCCCTCCTGAGGGGGCTTGTTGTAGTACGGCGTGACGGCGAGCAGGCCGTGCGCGCCGGCCCGCTCGGCGGCGCGGGCGAGCTCGATGCTGTGGTGGGTGTCGTTGGTGCCGATTCCGGCGACGACGTGGGCGCGGTCGCCCACGGCGTCGAGGACAGCTCGTACGAGCTGGTCTTTCTCCGCGTCACTGGTGGTCGGCGACTCGCCGGTGGTGCCGTTGATGATCAGGCCGTCGTTGCCTGCGTCCACCAGGTGGGTGGCGAGCCGCTGCGCGCCGTCGAGGTCGAGCGCGCCGTCCGCCATGAACGGCGTGACCATGGCGGTGAGGACCCGCCCGAAGGGGGTCTGCGGAGTGGAGATCGGTGCCATGGGTAACACGCTACTCGCTGCTCAGCGCATGGTGTCCCCTTGGGGGACGTGACATAGGACGTGGTCAGTGGAGCCCGGCACTGCCTGCTCGGGGGTTCAAGCAGTGCCGGGTCCGTTTGATCAGCCTAGATGAACTTCTCGAAACGTCGCAATACGGACACCGAGTAAGGCTGGCCGTACATCTGTGCCCTACGGGGCGACCCGTCCGTTCGCGTTGAAGGCGGCGTAGGTGAGCGGCATGAGCTTGGCCCAGTGCTCCTCCATCCTTTCGCCGACCATCTCGATCTCCCGCTGCGGGAAGGACGGGACCTTCGCCATGTCGTGCTGGGTACGCAGGCCGAGGAAGTGCATCAGCGAGCGCGCGTTGCACGTCGCGTACATCGACGAGTAGAGCCCGACGGGGAGGACCGAGCGCGCGACCTCGCGGGCGACGCCGGCCGCGAGCATCTCCTGGTACGCCTCGTACGACTGGCGGTACGAGTCCTCCATCACGCGGCCCGTGAGCTCCTGCTGGGCCTGGGTGCCCTCGACGAAGACGTACTTCCCCGGGCGGCCCTCCTGGACGAGCTTGCGGGACTCGTCCGGCACGTAGAAGACGGGCTGCAGCTCCCGGTAGCGGCCGGACTCCTCGTTGTACGACCAGCCGACGCGGTGGCGCATGAACTCGCGGAAGACGAAGATCGGGGCGCTGATGAAGAAGGTCATCGAGTTGTGCTCGAACGGGCTGCCGTGGCGGTCCCGCATCAGATAGTTGATGAGCCCCTTCGAGCGCTCGGGGTCCTTGGAGATCTCTTCCAGGGACTGCTCGCCCGCGGTGGAGACCCGGGCCGCCCACAGCACGTCGGAGTCGCCGGCGGTGTGCTTCACCAGCTCGACGGTGACTTCGCTGCGGAAGCTGGGCTTGATGTCGGCGGGGATCTCGGTCACCGGCGGGGGTCCTTCCAGTTGCGTCGCTCGGGCGGCGCCCACTCTACGGCGCGTCACTGACAACGCCGGGACGCGCTGGACCCGGCGGGCCCGAACGGGATCCCGTCGGGCTTCGTATGATTCTTCGGTCAATTCGTTGGAATCGGGCACCTCATGGACGTTCTGCGCGTCTGTACCTGTAGCAGCGACCAGAGACACAGGGCGCGCATCGCTCATCAGGCTCCAGGAGGCCCCCGTATGTTCCGCCGGCGAGAAGCCGTTCCGTTCGCATTCGTCGCCGAGGCCGAGCGTTTCCGCAGTAACGTCACTCCGCCGCCCAGGGAGCGCCCGAGCCGGTCGCAGCTCGTCGGACGTACGCTGATCGG
Organism: Streptomyces sp. NPDC059909; assembly: GCF_042730885.1. Lineage (NCBI taxonomy): Bacteria > Bacillati > Actinomycetota > Actinomycetes > Kitasatosporales > Streptomycetaceae > Streptomyces > Streptomyces sp. NPDC059909. The sequence goes on along the minus strand of NZ_JBHWKX010000003.1, from coordinate 328,644 downwards.
CCTGACCGTCGTGGCCGGCCTGGCCGGGTCGCTGCTCCTCGGGATGCCCGCGCTGGAGTCCCCGCAGGCGCCCTCCCACACGATGCAGTCCGAGGCCTCCGACGGCCGCTGACTCGTACGGGCCCCCTGGGGTGGTCCGTTCCGGACCACCTCGGTAGCCTCACCAGGCACAGCCCATCGTGCTTGATGAGTGAGGATCAGCCGTGCCCCTGCCCTTTCTGACGGCCGACCGCGCCTTTGACGCGACGGCGGACGGCGATGTCGCCCTGCCGTTCGACGACCATGATCAGTGGCGGCGGCCGTACCGTCCGGGCCCCTGGCGGGTCGCGGCCGCGGCACTGGCCCTGCTGCTCGCGTCGTTCGTGCTGATCGCCGCTGTGATCATCGCGTTCGCCGGGGCCCTGCCGGGCGCGGGGGTGTGCTTCGGGCTCGCGTCACTGATGATCGCGTCGGCGCTGCGGCTGCTGCGTATGGGCGCATGGGTCAGCAGGCACGGCCTTCGCCGCGTCGGCTTTTTCTCGACCAGCACCGTCGCCTGGGGCCGGGTCCAGGCACTGCGCACGGTGCAGCAGCCGGTGCGCTGGCTGGGGCTGCCGCGGACGGTGCAGGGGCAGGCGCTCGTGCTCGTACGCGAGGCCGGTGAGCCGCTGACGCTGCTCACCGACCACAACGCGGACTTCCTTGCGCGGATCGAGGCGTTCGACCGCGCGGCGGACACGGTCGAGGCGTGGGGCGCGGAATACGGCACCGCGCACTGACCGCGCTTCGCCCGACACCCTGTTCGACTGCGGGCCGTGGGTGGGTTGTGCCCACCCGTACCTCCCCCTAGGACTCCGTCCTGGGGGAACCGTGCTGTGCCCTGCCCTCGTGGAGGGCGATCGCCTTCTGCATCGCCTTGCGGGCCCTCGGGGTGTCCCGGGCGTCGTGGTAGGCGACCGCCAGACGGAACCAGCAGCGCCAGTCGTCCGGTGAGTCCTCGGTCTCCTCGCGGCGCTTGGCGAAGACGGCGTCCGCGGAGTCGCGGTCGATACGGCCGCCCGGGGTACGGACCAGCTCGTCGACCGGCAGTCCGCCCTCCGCGTCCAGCTCGGCGGCCAGGGCATTGGCCTTCTTGACGAACTGGGTGTTCTTCCAGAGGAACCAGATGCCGATCACGGGCAGGACCAGCACCGCGGCACCGAACGCCACGGTGAGCGCGGTGCCCTGCCGGATCAGCATCACGCCCCGGCTGCCGACCAGGACGAAGTAGACGACCAGGGCGGCAGCCGTGACGAGGTACGTGATTTTCGCGCGCATGGCAGGAACCGGTCTCAGCCGAGGTCGAGGAAGTGTTCGAGGCCGAAGGTGAGCCCGGGCGTCGTCACCACGCGGCGCACACCGAGCAGGATGCCCGGCATGAAGCTGCTGTGGTGCAGGGAGTCGTGCCGGATGGTGAGGGTCTCGCCCTCGCCGCCGAGCAGCACCTCCTGGTGGGCCAGCAGCCCGCGGAGCCGCACGGCGTGCACCGGCACCCCGTCGACGTCCGCGCCACGGGCGCCGTCCAGGGCGGTGACGGTGGCGTCGGGCTGCGGGGCGCAGCCGGCCTCGGCACGGGCGGCAGCGATCAGCTGGGCGGTGCGCGTCGCGGTGCCCGACGGGGCGTCCGCCTTGTTCGGGTGGTGCAACTCGACGACCTCGACCGACTCGAAGTAGCGCGCGGCCTGGGCCGCGAACTTCATCGTGAGCACGGCGCCGATCGAGAAGTTGGGCGCGATGAGCACACCCGTCTCCGGGGAAGCGTCGAGCGAGGTGCGCAGATGCGCGAGGCGCTCGTCCGTCCAGCCCGTGGTGCCCACAACGGCGTGGATGCCGTGGCGTACGCAGAAGTCGAGATTGCCCATCACCGAGGCGGGCGTGGTCAGTTCGACCGCGACCTCGGCGCCGGCCTCGGCGAGGCTCTCCAGCTTGTCGCCCCGGCCGAGCGCGGCGACGAGTTCCATGTCATCGGCGGCCTCGATGGCCCGTACGGCTTCCGAGCCGATACGGCCCTGGGCACCGAGGACGGCCACGCGCAGCTTGCTCATGTTGCGTTCGCTCTCTACGAGACGGATTCGTGCAGGCGGTCCGCCTGCTTGTCCTTCAGCGGGCCGATCACCGACAGCGAGGGGCGCTGTCCCAGTACGTCGCGGGCGACCGCGCGTACGTCGTCCGGGGTGACCGCGGCTATGTTCGCCAGCATGTCGTCGACCGACATCTGGGAGCCCCAGCACAGCTCGCTCTTGCCGATGCGGTTCATCAGCGCGCCGGTGTCCTCGAGGCCGAGGACGGTCGAGCCGGAGAGCTGGCCGATGGCGCGGTCGATCTCGTCGTCCGGCAGTCCCTCGCCCGCGACCCGGTCGAGCTCCCCGCGGCAGATCTTCAGCACGTCGTGGACCTGGCCGGGCCGGCAGCCGGCGTAGACGCCGAAGAGCCCGCAGTCGGCGAAGCCCGAGGTGTACGAGTACACGCTGTAGGCGAGGCCGCGCTTCTCACGGACCTCCTGGAACAGGCGCGACGACATGCCACCGCCGAGTGCCGTGTTCAGTACGCCGAGGGCCCAGCGGCGGTCGTCCGTGCGCGGGAGGCCCGGCATGCCGAGGACGACATGGGCCTGCTCGGTCTTGCGGCCCAGCACCTCGACCCGGCCGGCGGTCCTGATCGTCCGGTGGCCGTCGCGCGGGGCGACCGGCGTGACGTCCGTACGGGTCAGGGCGCCGGCCTTGTCGAAGGCCTTGCGGACCTGGCGTACGACCGTGGCGTGATCGATGTTGCCCGCGGCCGCGACGACCAGGTGTGTCGGGTCGTAGTGCTTCTTGTAGAAGCGGGCGATCTGCGAGCGGTTCAGCGCGTTGATGGTGTCGACGGTGCCGAGGACCGGACGGCCGAGCGGGGTGTCGCCGAACATGGTGCGCGCGAAGAGGTCGTGGACGACGTCGCCCGGGTCGTCCTCGGTCATCGCGATCTCTTCGAGGATGACGCCGCGCTCGGCGTCGACGTCCTCGTCGAGGATCAGCGAGCCGGTGAGCATGTCGCAGACGACGTCGATCGCCAGCGGCAGATCGGTGTCGAGCACGCGCGCGTAGTAGCAGGTGTACTCCTTCGCCGTGAAGGCGTTCATCTCGCCGCCGACCGCGTCGATCGCGGCGGAGATGTCGAGGGCGGAGCGCTTGTGCGTGCCCTTGAAGAGCAGGTGCTCCAGGTAGTGCGTCGCGCCGTTCAGCGACGGGGTCTCGTCGCGGGAGCCGACGTGTGCCCAGATGCCGAAGGTGGCGGAGCGGACGGAGGGAAGGGTCTCGGTGACGATGCGCAGACCACCGGGGAGGGTGGTCTTGCGGACCGTTCCGATGCCGTGCTCGCCCTGGAGAAGCGTTTGGGTACGGGCGACGGCCCGCGCCTCCGAGGAGGTGCGGGCCGTCGTCCTGGAACTACGGGACGTCACTTGTCGGTGTCGTCCTTAGCGTCCTCGGCAGCGTCCTCGTCCGCGATCACGGGGATGAGGGAGAGCTTGCCGCGCTGGTCGATCTCGGCGATCTCGACCTGCACCTTGGAGCCGACCGCGAGCACGTCCTCGACGTTCTCCACGCGCTTGCCACCGGCGAGCTTGCGGATCTGCGAGATGTGCAGCAGGCCGTCCTTGCCGGGCATCAGGGAGACGAAGGCACCGAAGGTGGTGGTCTTGACGACCGTACCCAGGTAGCGCTCGCCGACCTCCGGCATGGTCGGGTTGGCGATCGAGTTGATCGTGGCGCGGGCGGCCTCGGCGGCCGGGCCCTCGGAAGCACCGATGTAGATGGTGCCGTCGTCCTCGATCGTGATCTCGGCGCCGGTGTCCTCCTGGATCTGGTTGATCATCTTGCCCTTGGGGCCGATGACCTCGCCGATCTTGTCCACGGGGATCTTGACGGTGATGATCCGCGGGGCGTTCGGGGACATCTCGTCCGGGGTGTCGATCGCTTCCATCATCACGTCGAGGATGTGGAGGCGGGCGTCGCGGGCCTGCTTGAGGGCCGCGGCCAGGACGGAGGCCGGGATGCCGTCCAGCTTGGTGTCGAGCTGGAGGGCGGTGACGAACTCCTTCGTACCGGCGACCTTGAAGTCCATGTCACCGAAGGCGTCCTCCGCACCGAGGATGTCGGTGAGGGCGACGTAGTGCGTCTTGCCGTCGATCTCCTGGGAGATCAGACCCATGGCGATACCGGCGACGGGGGCCTTGAGCGGCACACCGGCGTTCAGCAGGGACATGGTGGAGGCGCAGACGGAGCCCATGGACGTCGAGCCGTTGGAGCCGAGGGCCTCGGACACCTGGCGGATCGCGTACGGGAACTCCTCGCGGGTCGGCAGGACCGGCACGATGGCACGCTCGGCGAGGGCGCCATGGCCGATCTCACGGCGCTTCGGGGAGCCGACGCGGCCGGTCTCACCGACGGAGTACGGCGGGAAGTTGTAGTTGTGCATGTAGCGCTTGCGGGTCACCGGGGAAAGGGTGTCCAGCTGCTGCTCCATGCGGAGCATGTTGAGGGTGGTGACGCCCAGGATCTGGGTCTCGCCACGCTCGAACAGGGCGGATCCGTGCACGCGCGGGATCGCCTCGACCTCGGCGGCGAGCGTACGGATGTCCGTGACGCCGCGGCCGTCGATGCGCGTCTTCTCCTTGATGACGCGCTCACGGACCAGGGACTTGGTCAGCGAGCGGTACGCGGCGGAGATCTCCTTCTCGCGGCCCTCGAACTGCGGGAGCAGCTTCTCGGCGGCGAGACCCTTGACGCGGTCCAGCTCGGCCTCGCGGTCCTGCTTGCCGGCGATGGTCAGCGCCTGCGAGAGCTCGTCCTTGACGGCGGCGGTGAGCGCCTCCAGGACGTCGTCCTGGTACTCCAGGAAGACCGGGAACTCGCCGGTCGGCTTGGCGGCCTTGGCCGCGAGGTCCGACTGGGCCTTGCACAGGACCTTGATGAAGGGCTTCGCGGCCTCGAGACCCGCGGCGACGACCTCCTCGGTCGGGGCCTCGGCACCGCCCTTGACGAGCTCGATGGTCTTCTCGGTGGCCTCGGCCTCCACCATCATGATCGCGACGTCGCCGTCCTCCAGGACGCGGCCCGCGACCACCATGTCGAAGACGGCGTCCTCGAGCTCGGTGTGGGTCGGGAAGGCCACCCACTGGCCCTTGATCAGCGCGACACGGGTGCCGCCGATCGGGCCGGAGAAGGGCAGGCCGGCCAGCTGCGTGGAGCAGGAGGCGGCGTTGATCGCGACCACGTCGTAGAGGTGGTCGGGGTTGAGCGCCATGATCGTCTCGACGATCTGGATCTCGTTGCGCAGGCCCTTCTTGAAGGACGGGCGCAGCGGGCGGTCGATCAGGCGACACGTGAGTACCGCGTCCTCGGACGGGCGGCCCTCACGGCGGAAGAACGAGCCGGGGATCTTGCCCGCGGCGTACATCCGCTCCTCGACGTCGACCGTCAGAGGGAAGAAGTCCAGCTGGTCCTTGGGGGTCTTGGACGCGGTGGTGGCCGACAGCACCATGGTGTCGTCGTCCAGGTACGCAACGGCGGAGCCGGCGGCCTGCTTGGCCAGGCGGCCCGTCTCGAAGCGGATGGTGCGGGTGCCGAAGGAACCGTTGTCGATCACGGCTTCGGCGTAGTGGGTCTCGTTCTCCACCAGCGATATCTCCTCGTCTGCGTCCCCTCGCCCGTGTGGCATGGGGGACGGTGGCGGAGAAGCGCGCCTTGCGTGCGGGCCGGTCTTCGATCGAAGCACCCGGGGATGTGTCCCGGGGGCCACTACCGAGGACCGGCGGCGGAGGGGCGCTCCTCCTCTTCGTTATTGCGTTCTTCGGGTACTGCTTCGGTACTGCGTCATTGCGTTGTGCTGTGCGACCAGATTACTGACGTTTCCCGCAGGTCCGCACGTACAGCAAAGGGAGCGGCCCCCTAAGAGTGGGAACCGCTCCCTTCACGGCGTCTTACTTCGCGCCCGCCGCACCGCGACGGATGCCGAGGCGGTCGACCAGCGTACGGAAGCGCTGGATGTCCTTCTTGGCCAGGTACTGCAGCAGGCGGCGGCGCTGGCCGACCAGGATCAGCAGACCACGGCGGGAGTGGTGGTCGTGCTTGTGGGTCTTGAGGTGCTCGGTCAAGTCCGAGATGCGGCGGGAGAGCATCGCGACCTGGACCTCGGGGGAGCCGGTGTCGCCCTCCTTGGTGCCGAACTCGGCCATGATCTGCTTCTTCGTAGCGGCGTCGAGAGACACTCGGTACTCCTCTTGGTGTTCGATGCGCCTGCGAGTGCCCCTGGTCTTGGTCTCAGGGGAGCTTCCGTTACTCGGAGGCGAAGGCACGATGGGCGCTGCTCCCAGCTGCGCAGAGCCGAGGCTGGGGGCGCGTACACAAACGGCCGTCACACAGCGTACCAGTCCTCCTGACCGGCCCCGGACCGGCCCCCGGGCCGCCGGCTAGCTGGTCAGCGAGCGGGCCGCGTCGAAGACGTCCAGGACGGCCAGGCAGAGCGGGACCAGTGAGAGGAGCACCGCGCCCTCGGCGAGGTCGAGCAGCCGGCCCCAGAAGGGCGAGAGGCCCTTCTTCGGGATGACGAGACCGATCGCCGTGAGCAGCGAGGCCCCGGCGGCGACGGCCGCCGTGAGCCAGATCGTACGGATGTCGAGGCCGCCCCGGTCCCCGAAGATCAGCAGGTCCTTGACCAGGTCGGCCGGCGGGTTCAGGGAGAGGCCCAGGACGAGCAGGGCGATCGCGGCGAAGCCCGCGACGAGGACGCAGGCGACCTGCGAGGTGTAGCGGAAGAGACGCGCGCGCAGCAGCATCGCCAGGCCGGCGCCCAGGGCCAGGAACTGGCCCCAGACGTTGCCGGCGAAGCCGAGGACGGCCGCGGCGCCGACCACGACCGCGGCGCAGCCGCCGACCAGGCCGAGCAGCATCTCGTGGCCGCGGCGGGCCTGCAGCGCGATGCGCTCCGCGTCGACGGGCTGCGCCTCCGGCGTCTCGTGCGGGTCGGCGTGGAAGTCGTCGCCGGTCGCGCTGCGTGGCGAGGCGTACCCGATGGGCAGCCGGGCGAAGCGGGCCGAGAGGCCGGGCAGGAAGGCGACCAGCGCGATGGCGGCGGGGGCGCAGACCGCCGCGGTCGCGGTCGCCGACGCCTCGGTGAGGATCGCGGCGAAGGTGGCGAGGGTGCCGACGGTGGCCAGGAAGGTGGCGGCGACGAACGGGGCGTCGCCGCTCGGGGTGAGGACGACCAGGGCGACCGAGGCGACCAGCACGGTCACGCAGCCCAGCAGGAACTGCAGCCGGCCGGGTCCGTGCCCCGCGGCCGGGCCGATGATCCCGGAGCCGGCGATGAGCAGCAGCGGCAGCGCACCGAGCCCGAGCGCGACGGCGGTGGCCCGGTCGGAGTACACCCGGGCGCGCACGGCGGCGAAGGCGGTCAGCAGCACACCGGCGGCGCCGGCGACGACGCCGGGCAGGCTGTGCATGTCGTGGCGGACGGGGTCGGCGAACCAGAGCACGAAGCCCATGAGGACGAGCAGCAGCACTCCGCCGGCGAGTCCGGCACCGCGCAGCAGGTCGTCGCTCCACAGATGGCGGTCGCGGGTGACGGCCGCGGCGACGGCGTCGGCGACGTCGTCGAAGACCGCGGGCGGCAGCGACTGGGCGAACGGGCGGAGGCTGAGCACCTCTCCGTCGAGCACCTGCTGGGCGGCGAGCGTGCGCGCGCCGTCGAGGACGGTGCCGTCACGGCGGACCAGGTGGTACCCGGTGGGAGTTCCGGCGGACTGTGTCTGGCCGGTGAGCCGCAGGATCTCCGGGTAGACATCGGCGACGGCGATGTCCTCCGGGAGGGCGACGTCGATCCGGCTGTCGGGCGCCACGACAGTGACGCGGCAGAAGCCGGTCGCTGCGGTCGTACTCACGTGTCTGGACCCCCTGAAAGGCGTTGGCGCACGGGCTGATTCGCGGTTGCGCACGGTGCGCGGTCACCCTACCGGGACGTGGTGTTACGGCCTGCAAGTAGGATCACCGTCGCGCGGAGGGAAGTCCGCGAAGCAAAGGCAGTCACGGGGGCGCCGGTGCGGATTCCGGCATCGTCAGACCTCCGGCTTCCATCCGTACCGAGGGATTGATGTTCCGGTGAGCCAGATCGTCGTCAAACGCCCGCCGCGCTCCCTTCCGCCCGAAGTGCCCAGCGACGAGCTGACGCTGGAGTCCCCGCCGGAGCTGCCGCGGGGTCAGCAGGAGTCCATGCTGATGCAGTTGCTGCCGATGCTCGGCATGGGCTCGTCAGTGGTGTTCTTCTTCATGCCGAACGCCCATCCGTTCATGCGGATCATGGGTGTGCTGATGCTGGTGTCGACGCTCGCGATGGCGATCGCCCAACTCGTCAGATTCCGCAAGGGTACGCAGGGGCAAATTGCCGATGTTCGTCGCGACTACCTCAAATACCTCGCGCAGACGCGGCGTACGGTGCGCAGGACCGCACGGGCGCAGCGCGACGCGCAGTTGTATCTGCACGCTTCCCCCGAGCAGCTGTGGTCGGTCGTGGCCGAGGGCTCGCGTGTGTGGGAACGGCGCGTCGGTGACGAGGACTTCGGGCAGGTGCGGATCGGGCTCGGCGCGCAGCAGCTGTCGACGCCGCTGATCGCGCCGGACACGGCGCCGGTGGACGAGCTGGAGCCGCTGTGCGCGGGGGCGATGCAGCAGTTCCTGGCGGTGCACGGCTCGCTGGACGGGCTGCCGATGGCCGTGTCGATGCGGGCCTTTTACCACATGACGGTGTCCGGTGAGCCTGAGTCGGCGCAGTCGACGGCCCGTGCGCTGGTGTCGCAGCTGGTGACGCTGCACTCCCCCGAGGACCTGATGCTCGCGGTGGTGGCGGCGCCCGGCGCCGTGGCTCGCTGGGACTGGACGAAGTGGCTGCCGCACACGCAGGTGCTCGGGCAGGTCGACGGGGCCGGTGCGAAGCGGCTGTTCGGCGACGACCTGGGGGAGCTGGAGCAGCTGCTGCGGAGCAGGCTGGACGGGCGGCCGCGGTTCGGCCGCGACAGCCGCCCGGTCCTCGACCAGCCGCACGTCGTCGTCGTGCTCGACGGCGGGATGGTCCCGCCGGACTCGCTGTTCGCCGCGGCCGAGGGGCTTCAGGGCGTCACCATCGTCGAGGTCGTCCACGGTGAGCTGGACGACCCGCGGGGCGGGCTCTCGATCGTCGTACGGCCCGGGCGGCTGCGGCTGGAGTCGGGCGCCGGTTACGCCTACGAGGGCGTGCCGGACGCGATGTCTCTGCCGGCCGCCGAGGCGCTGGCGCGGCAGCTGGCGCCGCTGCGGATGGGCGGGGGTGACGACGACGAACCGCTGCTCGCCAACCTGGACTTCACGGATCTGCTGAACCTGGGCGACGCGGCGTCGGTGGACGTGACGCGCACGTGGCGGCCGCGGTCGACGGCGGAGCGGCTGCGGGTGCCCATCGGTGTCGGCGAGGACGGCCGGCCGGTGATGCTGGACCTCAAGGAGGCCGCGCAGGAAGGCATGGGGCCGCACGGTCTGTGCGTGGGCGCGACCGGTTCCGGCAAGTCTGAGCTGCTGCGCACGCTGGTCCTCGGTCTCGCGGTGACGCACTCGTCCGAGACGCTGAACTTCGTGCTGGCGGACTTCAAGGGTGGTGCGACCTTCGCGGGAATGTCGCAGATGCCGCACGTGGCGGCGGTCATCACCAACCTCGCGGACGATCTGACACTAGTCGACCGCATGGGCGACGCGATCCGCGGTGAGCTGCAGCGCCGCCAGGAGCTGCTGCGCTCGGCGGGCAACTACGCGAACATCCACGACTACGAGAAGGCGCGCGCGGCCGGTGCGCCGCTGGAGCCGCTGGCCTCGCTGGTCCTGGTCATCGACGAGTTCTCCGAACTGCTGACCGCCAAGCCGGACTTCATCGACATGTTCATCCAGATCGGCCGCATCGGCCGTTCGCTGGGTGTGCATCTGCTGCTGGCCTCGCAGCGCCTGGAGGAGGGCAAGCTGCGCGGCCTGGACACGTATCTCTCGTACCGGATCGGTCTGCGGACGTTCTCGGCGGCCGAGTCGCGCACGGCGATCGGTGTGCCCGACGCGTACCACCTGCCGTCGGTGCCGGGCTCGGGCTATCTGAAGTTCGGTACGGACGAGATGACCCGCTTCAAGGCGGCGTACGTGTCCGGTACGTACCGCACGGGCGGGCCGCAGCTCTCCGCCGACCAGCTGCCGATCGAGCGGCGGCCCGCGGTCTTCACCGCGGCGCCGGTCCCGGTCGTGTACGCGGCGCCCGACCCTGCGTACCTCGCCGCGTCCCGCAGCGGCGAGGACGACGCGCTCGCCGACACCGTGCTCGATGTGATCGTGCGCCGGCTGGAAGGGCAGGGCGTGCCCGCGCACCAGGTGTGGCTGCCCCCGCTGGACCAGGCGCCGCCGCTCGACCAGCTGCTGCCGGGCCTCGCACAGACGGCGGACCGCGGGCTGACGGCGACGGAGTACACGCGCCCGGGCGGTCTGGTCGTACCGCTCGGTCTGATCGACAAGCCGTTCGAGCAGCGGCGCGAGGTGCTGTACCGGGACTTCTCGGGCGCGGCGGGCCACATGATGGTGGTCGGCGGCCCGCAGTCGGGCAAGTCGACGATGATGCGCACGCTGATCTCGTCGTTCGCGCTCACCCACACCCCGCACGAAGTGCAGTTCTACGCCCTGGACTTCGGCGGCGGCGGGCTCTCCTCGCTGGCGGACCTGCCGCATGTGGGCGGTGTCGCGTCGCGGCTGGACCCGGAGCGGGTGCGGCGCACGGTCGCGGAGGTCGCGGGCGTGCTGAACCGGCGCGAGGAGTTCTTCCGCTCGCACAGCATCGACTCCATCGCCACCTACCGGCGCAAGCGGGCCGCGGGTGAACTGCCCGGCGAGGCCTGGGGCGACGTCTTCCTGGTCATCGACGGCTGGGGCGGGTTCAAGAACGACTACGACACGCTGGAGCCCGTCGTCGCGGACATCGCGGCACGCGGTCTCGGCTACGGCGTCCATGTCGTCATCACCGCCGCGCGCTACATGGAGGTGCGCGCGGCGCTCAAGGACCAGATGCTGGGCCGTCTCGAACTGCGCCTCGGTGACGTCATGGACTCCGAGTTCGACCGCAAGGTCGCCGCGAACGTGCCGGCGGGTGTGCCGGGCCGTGGCCAGGTGCCGGAGAAGCTGCACTTCATGGGGGCGCTTCCGAGGATCGACGGCTCGAGCAGCTCGGTCGACCTCGCGGACGGCGCGGCGGCGTTCGTGCAGGCCGTGAAGGGCAGCTGGTCGGGCGCTGCGGCCCCGGGCGTGCGGCTGCTGCCGCGCATGCTCCGCGCGGACCAGCTGCCGAAGGGCTTCGAGTTCCCGCAGCACGGCATCGCGATCGGTATCGACGAGACCAACCTGGAGCCGGTGTTCGTCGACTTCGAGTCCGACCCGTTCTTCATGATCTTCGGCGAGAGCGAGTCCGGGAAGACCGGTCTGCTGCGGCTCATCGCCAAGCAGATCTCCGAGCGGTACTCCCCGGAGCAGGCCCGGATCGTCGTCGGCGACTACCGGCGCACGATGCTGGAGGCCGTGCCGTCCTCGCACCTGCTGGAGTACGCGCCGATGGCGTCGGCCATGCAGATGCACATGGACGCGATCAACACGGTGATGACGAAGCGCGCCCCGAAGCCGGACATCACCGCGCAGCAGCTGCGCGACCGCAGCTGGTGGAACGGCCCGCAGCTGTTCGTGCTCATCGACGACTACGAACTCGTCTCGACCAACTCCGGCAACCCGATGCAGGTGCTCGTGGAGAACCTGCCGTTCGCGCGCGACGTCGGTATCCGCTTCATCGTCGCGCGGAATGCCGCGGGCGCCTCGCGTGCGCTCTACGAGCCGTTCATGCAGCGCATGAAGGAGCTGGGCGCCCAGGGCGTGATCCTCTCCGGCGACCCGGGCGAGGGCGACATCCTGGGCCACGTCCGGGCCCGCCCGATGCCTCCGGGACGCGGCACGTTCGTGTCGCGGAAGCGGGGGACGCCGCTGGTGCAGCTGGGGTGGCAGGCGGACCGGTGAGGTGATCGCCGACGCGGTCCGCGGCCGGGGCCGAATTCGTTCTCCGTGCCGCCGGCAATGTCAGGATGCAGCAATGCTCTCCCTGAACGAAGCCGTCGACGCGGACGGTCCTTTCATCGGCCCGATCCACAAGGTATTGATCGTGCCCAAGGACGGCTCGGCCCCGCACTTCGCGCCGACGCACTTCACGCCGGAGCAGTTCCGCGACTACCTCGACCGGGGCGAGTGGCTGCCCCGCAAGGCCTGAACCATGCACGCAGACCCCCAGCACCTCGCCCTCCGCTGGCTCCACGCCACCTACCACGGCCTCGTGGAGCTCGCCGTGCCCCACCCCGTGGCGGAGGACGCCCTCACCTGGCTCTTCGCCTGCCGCACCGTCGAGCAGCCGGGCTGTCCACGGACCCCGATGCTGGCCGCCTCGCTCGTCGTGCCCAAGGACGGCGGCGTGCCCTTCCATCCCGCGGCGAACGATCCGTGGGGGGACGCCGCCGCGTACACGAACGCGCCGGCGCCACGGGACCCCGCCACCCAGGCCCGGCGGCTGAACTCCCGCGGGTGCGTGGTCTCCGTCGCCGCGGCGCTGGCCGGGGCGACGGCGACTCCCCTGCCCTGGCAGCCCGCGCACGAGGCACCCGGCTGGTGGGAGCTGCTGTTGCGGAGGTACTTCCCCTCGGCGGAGCAGTTGCGGTGTGCCACCTGGGACGAGGTCATCACCCGGATGCGCGGGACCGGTCCGGGCACGCAGGGGGTCGTGTGGGTGCGGCGTACCGTCGGGGGCGTCGAGGCGAGCGGGCACCTGCTGTACGCGCACAACAAGGACGGCCAGGTGGTCTTCCTGGACGGGATGACGGGCGGGCTCGCCCGGCTGGACACGGCAGGTGTGCTGGAGCTCGTCCTCGCCCGGCTGCGGCCCCCGGCCGCCCCCGCGCCCGTCGCACCCGATCCGTACCGGGGAGAGGCCCACGACTTCGGGGCCGCGGTGGAGAAGGCTCGTGACTGGCTGCGGCGCACCTATCGGGAGCCGGTCGTGCTGGTGGACCCGAGTGCCGAGGACGAGACCGAGCGCGGGTGGCTCTTCGCCGTCAACACCGAGGCGTTCGCCGGCACCGGGGACTGGCGGCACGGCATGCTCGACGCCGCTCTGGTCGTACCGAAGGCGGCCGCCGAGCCGTTCGGGCTGCCCAACTCCTCCCCGTGGGCATGGCTGGAGGCGTGGAACCGAGGCGGGGAGCCCGGCACGGACGGGCTGACGCTGCCGCCCGAGCCCGGGCCGGCGGCCTGGCTGGGACCCACCCTCGGCGAGCTGGGGGCGACGGCCGTGTCGGTCTCCGAGCACACCGAATGGGGTTCGCTGCTCGACGAGTTGTCGGCCATGGAGGTGGGCGCCCGGGCGCTGATCTGGGCGCGGCGCACGGACCGGAGGGGACGGGAGTCCGTGGGGCTCGTGCTCACCGGCTTCCGGTCGGAGCAGGGCATCGGGGTGATGGACAGCTCCGCGGCACCGGTCACCGATCTCACCGACGTGGCGGCGGCACGCTTTCACCTGATCCGGTACCGGTGATCACCGCTCACCCGCGGGGCGGGGCCCAGTAGGGTGAACTGGTAGCTCGTACCGGTAGCTCGTTCGCACGACCCGGATTGACCCGGAAGGGACCGCACCCATGACCGACGCAGCGGACAAGGAACGTCAGAAGGAAGAGCTGTACGCGCTCGACATCTCGGACGTCGAGTGGCACGGTGCGCCGGGGACGAGTCCGGACGAGGAGCGCGTGGAGATCGCCTATCTGCCCGGTGGGGCGGTGGCGATGCGGTCGTCGCTGGAACCGGAGACGGTGCTGCGGTACACGGAGGCCGAGTGGCGTGCGTTCGTCCTGGGCGCGCGGGACGGGGAGTTCGACCTCATGTAGGTGACATCCGTACATGCGAAAGGGGGGTGGCCCCCCAGGGACGGGCAACCCCCCTTCCCCCGCCCGAAAGAACGGCGCCCCAATCCCCCCACACACCGGAAAACCCAACCTCGCCCCCGTCCCCG
>NZ_JBHWKX010000003.1:0-314495 GCF_042730885.1 Streptomyces sp. NPDC059909 | reverse complement strand
GGGTGTTTTTTCGTCTGGGGCGGGGGGGAGGGGGGTTTCGCCTGGGGGGGGGAGACCTCTGCAGAGGGAAAGGGGGGGTCCCTCCCGGTGGGCACCCACCCCCCTTTCGCATGTACGGAGGGACGTCGTCTCAGTCCATCAGCATGCGGAAACGCGCAGCGTTGCCCTTGTCGGTGTCGCGGTATCCGATGACGGACTCGTCGAGAAGCTGGGCGATGCGGGTCAGGTCCTGGTTCATGCCCGCCATGTCCTTGGTCAGGATGTCCTGGCTCTCGCGGTAGGCCACCTTGGCCTCACCGTCCCAGTTCTCGGCGACACGGTTGACCTGGGTCATCAGGTCCTGGAGCTTCTGGGAGAGCTCCGATGCGGTGACGCGGACATCACCGGCCGCCTGGGTCACGGTGTCGTAATTGACGGCAGTGGTCATTGCCTTGCTCCTATGTGCCTACGAGTGCCTGTGCGGCGGTATTCAGCGGAGGACGGGGTACCTGTCGGCGGTCGGCCGCTCAGGCCATGCCGAGGATCGCGCTCTGACCGGAAGGGGTGTCGTCCATCTTCCGGAAGGCGGCGATACGGTCCTCTTCCTGCTGCGTGAAGCCGTCGGCGCTCATCCGCATGATCTCCTCGAGCTTGACGAGCTGGAGACGCATGCTCTTCAGGCGCTGGTTCAGATTGAACTGCACCCGGTCGTACTCCTGGCTGGCGGCACCCTGCCAGCCCGCCTGGATGCGGTCCACGACGCCGTTGAGGGACGTGATGCGAGCCTGCAGCTCGTCGTGGAACTCCTGGATCCGGTTGGCAAGGCCAATCTGATCAACACTGGTTACATTCAGGTCCTTCGACACCTCGTGCCCCTTCTTCCTCACGTACAGCGGACGGGAAGCCTTCGATGCCGCCCCCGTGCCGGGTCACTCGCGTGATCCCGTCCGGTCACTTTAGTCACCGGGCAGGACAGTTCCAACTGCAAAGCGCCGTAGGGAGACTTGGCTCACCGCTGCCATCTGCGGCGGCTGTCCCGCAGCACCGTCGCGGTGCCCGCTACGACCGCGACCAGCACTCCGCCGATGCCGATCGCGTACGTCGCGTACCGCTCGTCGCGCTCCTGCGGGGTCTCCGAGAGCGAGAGGTGCGCCGGCTCGGGCGCCGGTGGCTTCGGCGGGCCGGGGTCGGGCGTCGGGGCGTCCGGCGGGCCCGCGTCGCCGTCCAGCGCGCGTACGGGGTCGACGACACCCCAACCGACGAAGTTGTCACGGCCGTTGACGGCCCGCTCGGCGGTCTGCTCGATCTGGGCGACGACCTGGTGCGCCTTCCACGTCGGGTACTTGGCCCGCAGCAGGGTGGCGACACCGGCGACGTACGGGGCGGAGAAGCTCGTACCGTTGTCCACGCACTGGCCGCCGCCGGGGACGGTGGAGACGATGTCGACACCGGGCGCCGCGACCCCCACGAACTCGCCGGCCTGCGAGAACGCCGCACGTTCGTTGTTGCGGTCGGAGGAGGCGACGGCGAGTACGCCGTCGAAGGCCGCCGGGTAGGTGTTCTTGAGCTCGCCGTCCATGCCGTCGTTCCCGGCGGACGCGACGACGACGATGTCCCGCGCGACGGCCCGCGCCACCGCCCGGCCGAGGTCCGACTGCGGGGTCAGCGCCTGTGTCGTGTCCTGCGAGATGTTGATGACGTCGGCCTTCTCGGCGATGGCGTGGTCGATCGCCGCGGCCATCGTGTGGGACTTGCCGCTGTTCCTCTCGTCGTTCTGGCGGATCGGGATGATCGTGGCCTCGGGGGCGAGCCCGACGAAACCGGTGCCCTTGCGGGGGCGGGCGGCGATGATGCCCGCGACCTTGGTGCCGTGGCCGACCTCGTCGACCGTGCCGTCGGTCTTTCCCCGGTTGCCGGCCGCTTTGTCGACGGCGTTCTTGTCGGGCTCGAGGAAGTCCTTGCCTGCGGAGGCGTCGACGGCCGGCTTGAGCTGCGGGTTGACGTCGTCGACGCCGGTGTCGATGACGGCGACGCGGACGCCCTTGCCCTTGGTGTCCTGCCACAGCTCGTCGAGGAGCACCCGCTGGAGCGACCAGGGGATGCTCGCGATCTGCTTCTTCATCGGGAAGGTGCACTCACCGCTGCCGTCGATGCCGAGGCCTGGACCAGGGCGGGCGGGCAGTGCGTGCGCGGCCGGGGGCGCGGCGACCAGGCCGGTCAGGGCGGCGGCCAGCAGAGCGCTCGTACGGTAGGTCACCGGAGCACCTCTCACGAACCCTGCGGCTGGCGGGCGCTGTTGGTGTCCAGCCGCGGACCCTTGGACAGGAACTCCGACCAGGTGATCGGTACGAGCGTGGGGGTGACCTTCTCGTAGCCGAGGCGGATCTGTGCCTTGCTGGGCTCGGGGCGGCCGTCCTCCTCCTTCTCCCGGTCGCCGGCGCCGATGTCGGAGCGGGCGGCGTCGCTGTCGCCGTTCGACTGGACCGCGTACCGCAGACCGGTGTCCGTCACGAGGAAGAGCGAGCCGTCGGGGCTGGTCTGCTTGCCCTGGATCTGGGTGTAGAGGAGACCGCTGCCCGGAGTGACGTACGTGCTGGTGCCGCCCGCGGTGATCTCCGCGGGGTACTTGGTGCCCGCCCAGGTGGACAGGGTCGTGCGCCCCTTGTCGTCGACCTTGCGCAGGACGCTGCAGACGGTGTCGCGGGAGCCCGGCCCACCCGTGGAGTTGACCTGCTCGGACCGCTGTGAAGGCCATCGCAGGTCCGCACCGAAGGCCTCGGACTGCGGCTCGAACGAGGCCGCGTCCACGGTCGTCGCCTTGCCGTCCATGTCGAGGTCGAGGGTCTGCGGGGAGTTGATGAGCAGCCAGGCGGTGAAGTCCGAGACCGGCTGCACCTTCCCCGGCAGCACGACGTAGTGCTGCGGTCCGGAGCCCGTCTGTGCCTGGAGGACCATGCCGACCCGGTCCTCGGTCCCGGTGAGGCCGCCGCCGACGTCCGCGCTCGTGCCGACTGCTCCGGGGATCTCGGGGAAGTCGACGGGACTGCCGTCGTGGAGTGTGGCCAGCCAGTCGTCGGTGACGGCCTGCGGTTCCCGGCTGCCGACGAGGGCACGGGTGAGGATCGCGGCGTCCGAATCCTTGCCGCGCACCAGGTACTTGGTGCCGCCCGCGTCCACGAGGTAGCGGGCGCCGTTCTGCCCCTTGACGTACAGCACCTGACCGCCGGTCAGCCGCTGCTTGCCCTCGGTCCTGGACAGATCGCGCTCGGCGAGGACGAACGTCGCCTTCTGCACGCTGGCGCCCTTGCCGCCGCCCGGCTGTTCGCAGACGGCCCAGCGCTTGGGCTCGGCCGCCTCCGTGTCACTCGGCAGGCGGTCGGGGGCGTACGGAATGCCGAGGATCGGCCCGCGCGGGGGATTGCCCGCGTCGAGCACGTCGTCGCTGACCTGGATGACCGCGAACTCCTGCGGATCGAGCAGCAGACGGGCGGACGCCAGGTTCAGCACGGGGTGCAGCAGCTTCTTCTTGCCGGTGCTGAGCACCACGTAACGGGTCGTCGACTCCTTGCCGACAATCACCTTGGTGCCCGGCTTGTCCCAGTCGTTGGGGGCCTTGGGCTTGAACATGCCCCAGGCGCCGAAGCCGGCCAGGACCAGCGCCCCGACGACGAGGCTCGGGACGACGGCACGCAACGGGCGCGGCGCCCCCTCCTCCGTACCGGTGGGTGAGGGTTGGAGGAATGCGGCCACCGTGCGCTTCTTCGCAAAGGTGTACGCGTTGAGCTCATCCCGCCGTGATGCCATGAGTCCCCATTGGTCGAAAAGCCGCAGTCCTCGCCGCGGGCCGGGAGCGAGCGCTCACCGGAACCCGGTTGTCGGACCGGCCCCCTACTATGCCTGCTGATCGAAGGCGCTTGTGGGGCGGGTAGGGTGATGCCGCCGCCAATGCCCTGGCAGGCCAGGGTGATCGGGATGAATCGGGGGGTTTCTCCATCATGGCTTCCGCGACGCGCACGCGGGCCGCCGCGGCCGCGCCGTCCACCGCGCCTCCCTCCGTTCCGGCCCCCGGATCACCCCGGCGGTCGTGGTCCGCCGCACCGTCGACAGGGGATCGGGGGACGGTCGCGCCGCGACTCAAGGCCCGCACCGGGCAGTTCGGTCCGTTCCGATTGCAACAGCTCGTGCTGATCGAGTGCGCGGCCGCGCTGCTACTCGTCGCCTGGGTGACGGAGCCGCTGCTGCTCGTTCCCGCCGGTGTGGTGGCCGCGCTGCTGGTGCTGCTCGCGGTGCTCCGCAGGCACCGGCGCTCGCTGCCCGAATGGCTCTCGACGGTGATGGCGCTGCGGGCACGGACGCGCAGGGCGGCCTCGCTCGTCCTGCCGCCCGACACGGAACCGGGGCTCGCCCCCGCGGTCGAGTGCGACCCGGCCCTGCGCACGTACTCGTACAGCGACCGCGACAGGCGCCCGGTCGGAATGATCGGTGACGGGACGTTCCTGACGGCTCTCCTGCAGATCGAGTCGGACGCGACGGCGCTGCGCCCGGACCGCGGCGCGCGGCCGCTGCCCGTGCGTCTCGTACGGGACGTGCTGGAGGTCGACGGAATCCGGCTGGAGTCGGCGCAGATCGTGCAGCACACCCAGCCCGCGCCCGCGCCGCATCTGCCGCAGCAGTCGGTGGCCGCGCGTAACTACGCCCCGCTGCAGGCGCAGACGGGCGCGCCCGCGCTCCGGATCACGTGGATCGCGCTCAAGCTCGACCCGGAGCTCTGCCCCGAGGCTGTCGAGGCGCGCGGCGGTGGACTCGTGGGCGCGCAGAAATGCGTGGTGCGGGCGGCGGACCAGCTGGCGAGCCGGCTCGCCGGAGCCGGGTTCGGCGCGACCGTGCTGACCGAGCAGGAGCTGATCGCGGCCATCGCGACCTCCACGTGCGCCAACCCGCTGGCGACAGCTCAGGCGAGCCGGGCCGAGGTGCCGGGGCGGCGCACCGAGGAGACCTCGCGGACCTGGCGCTGCGACGACCGCAGGCACACGACGTACTGGGTCGGGCGGTGGCCGCAGCTGAGCGGGGGCGGCGCCGCGGGAGGCGCGTCGATGCCTCAGCTCGTCGCGCTGCTCACGTCACTGCCCGCGCTCGCCACGACCTTCAGCCTGACGCTGGGGCACGGCGACCGGCAGGAGGTGACGGTGACCGGGCATGTGCGGATCACCGGGCGCAGCGACGAGGAGCTGGTGAGCGCCCGTCATGAACTGGAGCGCGCGGCACGCGGGGTGAAGACCGGGCTGGTCCGGCTGGACCGTGAGCAGCTGCCGGGGATGCTGGCCACGCTGCCGCTGGGGGGTGCGCGCTGATGTCGATGCCGTCTTCGGGGATGCCGGGTGCCGGGATGCCGGGTGGTGCCGGTGCGCCTGGTGCCGGGGTGCCGTCCGTACGGAACGGGCGCGGTACGCAGCCTTCCGGGCGCGGCGGCAGGCCGAGGACCGGGTTCGGGCTCATCGGGCCACGCCGCGACCGGCACGCCGTCGCGCTGGAGCAACTGGACGCACTGGCCCTGCCGGTCGGCGACGACGGCGTGGTGGTCGGTGTGGACGCCGAGGGCCGGCCCGCGGTGCTCGGCATCAACCGGCCTACGCCGTACGACGTCACGCTGATCGGCGGCCTGTGGACGGCACAGGTCCTGGCGCTGCGCGCGGCCGCGACTGGTGCGCGGATCGCCGTCGAGACGGGCCGTGGCCCCGGCTGGTCGAGTCTGGCGCAGGCGGCGGGCGGCGGGCAGCCGTGCATCACCCTGCACGACGTGGGCCGGGTGCCACCGCAGGGTGCGTCGGCCGTCAGCCCCGTGGTCGTCGTGCGCGACTGCGGAATGCGGCCGCCGCGCGGACGGGTGGTGTCGGGCCCCTGGCAGTCGGTGGTGACGCTGCTGCCGTATCTCAGCCCGGTGGCGCCGAGGCTGATGGAGAAGTCGACCCTCGTCGGCATCCAGCGGGTGTCCCCGGAGGAGGCCGCCCAGATCGGCCGCATCATGAATCTGCCGCGAGGCGAGACGGAGGCCCTTTCCACTCTTGCCGATGGTGTGACGTTGTGGTGTACGGCACGTGACCGCCAGTTCGTCATGACGCAGGCGACGGACGCCGAGACCGGGCTGCTGGGCGCCGCACGCCGCATGGACTGACGCGGATCCGTCCGGATTTGACCGGTTCGGCCCTCACCTTGGGCCGCAGCGGGGTCACTTCGCGGCCACTTGGGGTCAGGACGTGACGCAGGGGACAGTCGCCGGGGGCCGGTCCGCCCTGCCGCGCTAACGGTGTTGACGATTAGGCTGGGAGTGGGCGCGACGAGAACCTGCGGGCAGGTGCATCGCGTCACAAGGGGGAGAGCCGGGCGGATCGGACCGACGGTAACGGTCGCCCCCACCCACGACGGCACAAGGGTGCTCGACCACAGGAGGCAAAGTGAACGGCGATCGGGACGAGATCCGCGGGGGCTGGAACAGGCCCGTCGATGATCAGTCCGACGCGGAGCCCGCCGAGATGACGGGTGAGTTCACCATCGACTACACCCCGCCGGCCTGGTACACGCAGAACGCGTCGGGGGACACCGATGGTCAGGGAGTGACGCCTCCGCCGCCGTCCGGGGCACCGATAGCAGTGCCCGGGCTGCCCGCGGGAAGCGGCTTCGAGCCCAACTGGGCGCCCGCGCCGCCTCCGCCGGCGCCTTCGCCTGCTCATGCCGCGCCGGTTCCCGTTGCTCCGGCCCCCGTTGATCCGGCCCCGGTTGCCCAGTCTCCGGTTGCTCCGCCTCCGGTTGCTCCGGCTCCGGTTGCTCCGGCTCCGGCAGCGCCGATTGCCCCTGTTGCCCCGGTCGTCGCCTCCGCGGACTCAGGAGTCGGCGCCTCTGAGCCGTTCGGCGGCGGAGACGTGGAGAGCGGGGCGACGATGCGCTTCTCCCCCGCCGCGCTGAAGCGTGAGATCGCGGAGCGCGAGGCGGCTGCCACTGCCGAGGCGCCCGTCGATGCTGCCGGCGAGGCGTACGGCGAGGACGACGTCCGGGCAGCGGATGCCGATGGAACGGCTGCGGCGACCGGCGACGCCGAGGCCACGGACCCGGTGGACGCGGTGGATTCCGTGGACGCCCTGCCGGCCGGGGACGCGGTCGACGAGGCGGACGGCGAGCAGGACGGTACGCCCGAGGACGCGGCCGACGGCCAGGACGCCGACGGGGACGGGGAGGCGGAGTCCTCCCCCGAGGACGCGGTACGGGACGAGGCAGAGGATGCCGCCGCCGAACCGGCCGACTCCGTGCCGGCCTACATGCCCGTCGACGCGCCTTCGGACGCCGTTC
Organism: Streptomyces sp. NPDC059909; assembly: GCF_042730885.1. Lineage (NCBI taxonomy): Bacteria > Bacillati > Actinomycetota > Actinomycetes > Kitasatosporales > Streptomycetaceae > Streptomyces > Streptomyces sp. NPDC059909. Next base: position 307,175 of record NZ_JBHWKX010000003.1, on the reverse strand, counting down.
CCGACTCCGTTCCGCAGGACACCCCGCCCGCTCCGGCCGCGGCCCAGCCCTGGGCTCCCCCGCCGGTGGCGCAGGGCACCGGCCTGCCGCCCCTGCCCCCCGCGTTCCAGCCGGCCGCCCCGACGGCCGCGCCGCAGTGGCCCGTACCGGCGGCCGAGCCGGCTGACCGGCCGGCCCTGCCTGCTCCGGCCGCCGACGCCGGTCCCCAGCACGGCGCACCCCCCAACCTGCCCGCGCAGCAGGGTGGATACGGATTCCCCCAGCCCGGCCAGCCCGGCCACGGCACCCCCAACCTGCCCGCACAGCAGGGCGGATACGGCTTCCCCCAGCCCGGACAGCCCGCGCCCGCGGCCCCCGAAACGCCCAACCCGGCCACCCCGCAAGGCGGATACGGCTTCCCCCAGCCCGGACAGCCCGGTCAGCCCGGACTGCCCGGTCAGCCCGGTGGTCCCACGCCGCTGCCGCCCGCCGTGCCCGCGCCCCAGGCTCCGCACTTCCCCGCGCAGCAGGCCCCGGGACAGCAGCAGGCCCCGGGGCAGCCGCAGCCGCCCGCCGCTCCGGTCGACCCGCGCACCGGTGGCGCCTGGCCGACCCCGATGACCCACGACCAGCGCGAGCGTTCCGTACCGGGCGCCCCGCTCGGGTACACCGCGGCCGTAGAGCTGTCCTCCGACCGCCTTCTGCGCAACAACAAGCCGAAGGCGAAGTCGAGCCGCAACCCCTCCGGTGCCGCCGCCCGTTTCAAGCTCGGCGGCAAGAAGGAGGAGCAGGAGAGGCAGCGCAAGCTCGACCTCATCCGCACCCCGGTGCTGTCCTGCTACCGGATCGCGGTCATCAGCCTCAAGGGCGGTGTCGGCAAGACCACGACGACCACCGCGCTCGGCGCGACGCTCGCCACCGAGCGGCAGGACAAGATCCTGGCGATCGACGCCAACCCGGACGCCGGCACGCTCGGCCGCCGCGTGCGCCGCGAGACCGGGGCGACCATCCGCGACCTGGTCCAGGCGATCCCGTATCTGAACTCGTACATGGACATCCGCCGCTTCACGTCGCAGGCGCCCTCCGGTCTGGAGATCATCGCCAACGACGTGGACCCGGCCGTCTCCACGACGTTCAACGACGAGGACTACCGACGCGCGATCGACGTGCTGGGCAAGCAGTACCCGATCATCCTCACCGACTCCGGCACCGGTCTGCTCTACAGCGCGATGCGCGGGGTGCTGGACCTCGCCGACCAGCTGATCATCATCTCCACCCCGTCCGTCGACGGCGCGAGCAGCGCGAGCACCACGCTCGACTGGCTCTCGGCGCACGGCTACGCGGAGCTGGTGCAGCGCTCGATCACCGTGATCTCGGGCGTCCGGGAGACCGGAAAGATGATCAAGGTCGAGGACATCGTGCAGCACTTCGAGACGCGCTGCCGCGGGGTCGTGGTCGTGCCGTTCGACGAGCATCTGTCGGCGGGCGCCGAGGTCGACCTGGACATGATGCGGCCCAAGACCCGTGAGGCGTACTTCAACCTGTCGGCGATGGTCGCCGAGGACTTCGTACGGGCCCAGCAGGCGCAGGGGCTGTGGACGTCGGGGGGCCAGGGCCACCAGCCGCCGCACCTGGCACCGCCGATGCCGGGCCAGGCCGCGCCGGGTCAGCCCGTGCCGGGTCAGCCGATGCCTGGCCAGCCCATGCCCGGTCAGCCGTACGCCCCGAACCCGCAGCAGCCGCCCTACGGCGGACAGCGGCCGTACGGCGGCCAGCAGCCCTACCCGCCGCAGCCGGGCGTGCAGCAGGGCTGGCAGCAGTCGCTGCCCTCCCAGGCGCAGTCCCCGGCCAACCCCGCAGGACCGCCCCCGGCACAGCCCGGCGGCCCGGGACAGTCGCAGCCGGGCCACCCTCACCCGGGCCGGCCGGGACATCCGGGCCAGCCCGGACAGCCCGGTCTGCAGGGTCCCGTCCCGCCCGCCGGATACCCCCAGCAGCAGCCCCCGCAGGCGCCGCCAGCCCCTCAGCAGTAGGGCAACAAGGGTTTAGACCAATGAGGGCCCGCACCGTTCTCCACGGGGCGGGCCCTTCCGCATTCCCGCAGCCCACAAGGGGTTTGACGCTTCGCCAAGGCATCGTTGACACGTCTAGACCGCGCTGATAGACCTTCGCTTCACCAGTGGGCGCCCCAAGATCCACGTGCCTTCTCCGAGCGAGCAACGACGCGAGGTCAACGTCTCATGGTCACTAATGCTCCATCACGCACCGCACGGCAGCACCCGTTCATCCGGCTGCTCCTCGCCTCCGGCGTCGCCGCCGCCTCCGTCCTGGTGGCCACCCCGCAGCAGGCGCAGGCGGACGACGACGGCAAGGACGGCGGCAAGAACGTCCTCACCGTCGCCGTCTCGCAGAGCGTGGACTCCCTGAGCCCGTTCCTTGCGCAGCGGCTCCTCTCCACCAGCCTGCACCGGCTGATGTACGACTACCTCACGAACTACGACGCCAAGGACGCGCACGCGATCCCCGGTCTCGCGACCGAGTGGAAGTCGTCGCCGGACAAGCTGACGTGGACGTACACCATCCGCAAGGACTCCAAGTGGTCCGACGGCAAGCAGGCCACCGCCGAGGACGCCGCCTGGACCTTCAACAAGATGATGACGGACGAGAACGCCGCCACCTCCAACGGCAGCTTCACGGCCAACTTCAAGAAGGTCACCGCGCCGGACCCCGAGACTCTGGTCATAGAGCTCAAGAAGCCCCAGGCCACGATGACGGCCCTCGACGTCCCGATCGTGCCGAAGCACGTCTGGGAGAAGGTCGGGGACTTCTCCAAGTTCAACAACGACAAGCAGTTCCCCATCGTCGGCAACGGGCCGTACATCCTCACGGACTTCAAGGTCGACCAGTACGTCAAGCTCAAGCCGAACAAGGGCTTCTGGCGCGGGGCACCGAAGTTCGACGAGCTGGTGTTCAAGTACTACAAGGACGGTGACGCGGCGGTCGCGGCGCTGCAGAAGGGCGAGGTGTCCTTCGTCTCCGGGCTCACCCCCGCCCAGGCCGCCTCGCTCAAGTCCGCGAAGAACATCAAGGTCAACGACGCACCGGGCCGCCGCTTCTTCGCCCTCGCCACCAACCCGGGGGCGCAGTCGAAGGACGGCAAGAAGTTCGGCTCCGGCCACGCGGCCCTCCTGGACCCGGCCGTCCGCAAGGCGCTGTTCCACGCCGTCGACCGCGAGACGATCATCGACAAGGTCTTCCAGGGCCACGCCGTGGAGGGCGAGGGATACATCCCGCCGCGCTTCGCCTCGTACTTCTGGCAGCCGGCCCCCGAGCAGAAGATCGACTACGACCCCGCGAAGGCGGCGGCACTCCTCGACCAGGCCGGGTACAAGAAGAACAGCAGCGGCAAGCGCGCCGGCAAGGACGGCAAGCCGCTGGACTTCCGGATCCTCTGCCACGCCACCGACCCGAACGACAAGGCGATCGGCAAGTACCTGCAGGAGTGGTGGGGCGAGCTCGGCATCGGGCTGAAGGTCGACTGCCTCGACAACGTCTCCGACCCCTGGGTCGCGGGCGACTACGACCTGGCGTTCGACGGCTGGTCCGTCAACCCCGACCCGGACTTCGTCCTGTCCATCCACACCTGCGCCGCCCTGCCCGCCACGCCGAAGGACACCGGCGCCACGGACAACTTCATCTGCGACAAGGCGTTCGACGAGCTGTACGCGAAGCAGGCCGTGGAGTACGACCCGGCCAAGCGCGCCGAACTGGTCAAGCAGATGGAATCCCGGCTGTACGACACCGGGTACATGAATGTCATGGCGTATCCGAACGCCGTCGAGGCGTACCGTACGGACCAGATCAAGTCCATCACGACCATGCCGGAGGCCGGCGGCAACATCTACGGCCAGGACGGCTACTGGAGCTGGTGGTCCGCCGTGCCGGCCGGTGACGGCGGATCGTCCGACAGTGGCTCCTCCACCGTCGCTGTCGCGGTCGGTATCGGTGCCGTCGCCGTTCTCGCCGCCGGGCTGGGCCTCTTCGTCAGCCGGCGTCGCCGGGCCACCGCGGAAGACCGTGAATAGTCGATGAGCAGCACCGCAAGCACGACCACCACCACGACCGCCGTGGCGCGGGTCCCCGGATCCCCCGAGGCCCGCGCCGCGCGCGGCGGCACCAGGCTCGCCTATCTGAGGTATGTGGCGGGAAAGCTGGGCGGCGCGGCCGTCTCGCTCTTCGCCGTCCTCGTCACCAGCTTCTTCCTCTTCAGGATCATCCCCGGCGACCCGGTCAAGGCCATGACCCATGGCATGCCGACCAGCGCCGAACAACTGGCCACACTGCGCCGCCAGTTCGGTCTCGATCTGCCGCTGTGGCAGCAGTTCACGGACTACTGTGCTGGTGCGCTGAGCGGCGACCTCGGGACGTCGTACCAGTTCCACGCCCCCGTCGGTGAGCTCATCACGCAGAAGGTCCCCGCGACGCTGCTGCTCACCGGTGTCGCCGTGGTGATCTACTCGGCGCTCGGGCTGTGGCTGGGCACGCGCTCCGCCTGGCGGCACGGCGGGCTCGGCGACAAGCTCAACACGGGCGTGGCGCTGACCCTGTGGTCGGTGCCGTCGTTCTGGCTCGGCCTGCTGCTGATCATCGTCTTCTCGGTGGGCCTCGGCCCGGTGCCGGGGATGTTCCCGACCGGCGGTATGGAATCCGGCAGCGAGACCGGTTTCGCCTACGTCCTCGACGTGGCGCATCACATGGTGCTGCCGGTGCTGACCCTGGTGGCGGTGGGGTACGCCCAGACGCTGCTGGTGATGCGCTCCTCGCTGCTCGACGAGATGGGCAGCGACTATCTGACGACGGCGCGGGCGAAGGGGCTGCGGGACGACGACGTACGCCGCCGGCACGCCGTGCCCAATGCGCTGCTGCCGACCGTGACCATGGTGTTCATCAACCTGGGGCATGTGGCGGCAGGTTCGATCCTCGTGGAGACGGTGTTCTCCTGGCCGGGGCTCGGCGGGCTGTTCTACCAGGCGCTGAGCGTGCCCGACCTGCCGCTGGTCCAGGGTCTGTTCGTCGTGTTCGCGGGGGCGATGATCCTGATGAACCTGCTCGCCGACCTGCTGTATCCCCTGCTCGACCCGAGGGTGGGCCGATGACAAGCGCACTCGTCTGGGAGCGACGCCGTGGTTCGGTGGCCCGCTTCTGGCGCCAGTACCGTACGCACCGTGCGGGCCTCGCCGGGCTCGCCGGACTCGCACTCCTCACCCTGATCGCGCTCGCCTCGCCGCTGCTCGTGGGCAGCGACGTCCAGAGCGTCACCGACGCGCCCGGTACGGCACTGGAGCCACCGAGCTCCGAATTCCCGCTCGGGACCGACCAGTTCGGGCGCTCACTGTTCGGGCTGCTGATCTGGGGTGCGCGGATCTCGCTGACCGTGGGACTGCTCGCCGCGGCCCTGTCGGTGGCGATCGGCACGGTGGTCGGCATCCTCGCCGGGCACTACGGCGGCTGGTTCTCGACGGTCGTCATGCGCATCACCGACTGGTTCCTGGTGATGCCGACGCTGGTGCTGGCGATCGTCCTGGCGACGGTGATGTCCCGCAGTGTGTGGACGGTGATCCTGGCGATCGGCGTCACGTCCTGGCCGACGACGGCACGGCTGGTCCGGGCACAGACGATCGCGGTCGAGTCCCGCCCGTACATCGAGCGCGCGAAGGCGCTCGGCGGCGGACACGGACACGTCATGGCCCGCCATGTGCTGCCGAACGTGATGCCTCTGGTGCTCGCGCAGACGACGCTCGGCATCTCCACCGCGATCCTGACCGAGGCGACGCTCGCGTTCCTCGGGCTCGGCGATCCCACGGTCGTGTCGTGGGGCGGCATGCTCCAGGACGCGCGGGAGGCCGGGGCCGTGTCCTCGGGCCACTGGTGGTACCTGGCCCCGCCCGGAATCGCGGTCGCGCTCGTCGCGCTCGCCTTCACGTTGTGCGGGCGGGCCGTCGAATCCGTGCTCAACCCGAAGCTTGGAGTGGGCCGTTGAGCCTCCTCGAGATCAAGGACCTGAGGGTCACGTACGGCACGGGGGCGGCCGCCGTGCCCGCCGTACGAGGCGTCGACCTGACCGTCGGGGCGGGGCAGAAGCTGGGCCTCGCCGGGGAGTCGGGGTGCGGGAAGTCCACGCTGGCGCTGGCGCTCCTGCGGCTGCTGCCCGCATCGGCCCGGCTGACCGGGGAGATCCTGCTGGACGGCGAGGACGTCCTGGCGATGAAGTGGGGCCGGCTGCGGGCCATGCGGTGGGCGGGCGCGTCGATCGTGTTCCAGGGCGCCATGCACTCGCTCAACGCCGTGCAGCGGATCGGCGACCAGATCGCCGAGCCCCTGCTCGTGCACCGGCAGGCGACACCGGGCGCGGCGCGCAGGCGCGTGGGTGACCTGCTGGAGCAGGTCGGGCTGCCCGCCGCGCGCGCCGAGGCCTATCCGCACGAGCTGTCCGGAGGGCAGCGGCAGCGCGTGATGATCGCCATGGCGCTCGCCTGCGGCCCGCGGCTGATCGTCGCCGACGAGCCGACGACCGCGCTCGATGTGATGATCCAGGCGCAGATCCTGCGGCTCATCGAGCAGCTGGTCGCCTCGGAGGACATCAGCCTGCTGATGATCAGTCACGATCTGGCGGTGCTCGCGGACACCTGCGACCGGCTCGCGGTGATGTACGCGGGACGGGTCGTGGAGGAGGGTCCGGCGCGGGAGGTGTACGACGCGGCGGAGCATCCGTACGGGCGGGCCCTGTCGGCCGCGTTCCCGCGTATCGGCGACCCGGCGTCGCGGCGGGCCCCCCGGGGGCTGGCAGGAGACCCGCCGGACCCGGCGGCGCTGCCGGGCGGCTGCGCGTTCCACCCCCGGTGCCCGGTGGCGCTCGAGGTGTGCGCGGAGGACGACCAGGAGCTGCGCGAGGCGGGGACGGGACGACGAGCGGCGTGCGTGCACGTCGGGGCGGCGGTGGAAGCGTGAGTGCGAGCGGGACGAGCATCGAGGAGTCCACCATGGCGACGGCCCCCCTCCTGTCGGCCGCGGGGCTGCGCGTCACCTTCCCCGGGCGGCGGGGCGCGCCGGCCGCACGCGCCGTCGACGGGGTCGACCTGGACATCGGCGCCGGGGAGATCGTCGCGCTCGTCGGCGAGTCCGGCTGCGGCAAGACGTCGCTCGCGCGGACGCTGCTCGGGCTGGTCGAGCCGACGGCGGGCAGGGTGACGTTCGGCGGTGCGCCGCTGTCGTACGGGTCGCCGGCGCTGAAGGCGTACCGCAGACGCGTCCAGCTGGTGCTGCAGGACCCGAGCGGTTCGCTCAACCCGCGGCACACCGTGTACGACGCGGTGGCGGAGGGCCTGCGGATCCACGGGTACGACGGGGACGAGCGGGCGGCCGTCGCCGAGGCGCTCTCCCGGGCCGGTCTCCGGCCGCCCGAGCGCTTCTTCCTGCGCTATCCGCACGAGCTGTCCGGCGGCCAGCGCCAGCGCGTCGTCATCGCGGGCGCCCTGGTCCTCCAGCCGGAACTGATCGTCGCCGACGAGCCGGTGGCCTCGCTCGACGCGTCCGTACGGGGCGAGATCCTGGCCCTGCTGCTGCGGCTGCGGGACGAGCTGGGCCTCTCCGCGCTGGTGGTGACCCACGACCTGGGTCTGGCGTGGAACATCGCGGACCGGGTCGCCGTGATGTACCTGGGCCGGATCGTGGAGACCGGCACGGTCGAGTCGGTCCTGACGAACCCGCAGCACCCGTACACGCAGGCGCTGCTCTCGGTGCTCCCCGAGTCCACCGAACCGCCGGTGGTCCTCACCGGAGAGCCCCCGGACCCCTCCCGCATCCCGTCCGGCTGCCGCTTCCACGCCCGCTGCCAGGTCCTCGCCTCGGGCGACGCGGACACGGCGGGCGTCGCCTCCCGGTGCCGAACGGAGGACCCCCAGGTCCTTCCCGGGTCCGGCCTCAGCGCGGTGGCCTGCCACTGGGCCGAGGGGCGCTGAGCCGCCACGTGCCGGGCCCGTCCGCGGCCCGGTGGGTGGCGTGCGCTACGCGTCGTGCTCGGCGGTCAGTTCGCGGGCACGCTTCACGTCGTCCGCGATGGCCTCCAGCAGGGCCTCGATGGAGTCGAACTTCGCCATGCCGCGCACGTACGCGAGGAAGTCGACGGCCACGTGCAGGCCGTACAGGTCGAGCCCGACGCGGTCGATCGCGTACGCCTCGACCGTGCGCTCCGTGCCGTCGAACTGCGGGTTCGTGCCGACGGAGATGGCGGCCGGCATGCGCTCGCCGTCGGCGGTGAGCCAGCCCGCGTAGACGCCGTCCGCGGGGATCGCGGTGTGCGGGAGGGTCTCGACGTTCGCCGTCGGGTAGCCGAGCTCGCGGCCGCGCTGGGCGCCGCGGACGACGACGCCCTCGACGCGGTGGGGGCGGCCGAGGATCTCGGCGGCGCCCTCGACGTCGCCCTCGGCGACGAGGCGCCGGGTCAGCGTCGACGAGAAGGGCTCGCCGCCGCCCGCTTCGCCGCGCACGTACAGGTCGACGACCTCGACCTCGTAGTCGTACGTACGCCCCATCTCGGCCAGGAAGTCGACGTTCCCCGCCGCCTTGTGGCCGAAGCGGAAGTTCGGGCCCTCGATCACCCCGCGGGCATGCAGCTTGTCGACGAGGACCTTCACGATGAAGTCCGCCGGCGAGAGCTTGGAGAACTCCGACGTGAAGGGGAGGATCAGCACCGCGTCCACGCCGAGCTCCGCGATCAGCTCGGCACGCCGGTGGTGCGGGGCGAGCAGCGGCGGATGGCTGCCGGGGCGGACGACCTCGCTCGGGTGCGGGTCGAAGGTGACGACGACCGACGGCACGGCGAGCTCACGCGCGCGCTCCACGGCCCGCCCGATGATCAGCTGGTGGCCCCGGTGCACACCGTCGTAGGAACCGATGGTGACGACGCTGCGCCCCCAGTCCTGGGGAATGTCCTCCAAGCCACGCCAGCGCTGCACTGTGACCGCTCCTCGCCCGAAGCCGGTCCGAAACCGAACCGAACCTGTGTACGTGATTACGAATTACGCAGGTCTAAGACTGCCATGCCCGCCGCCGTCGGTCGGCATCGGCACCTGGCTGCGCGGATCTGCGGTGCTCAGCCGCGGCAGAACGCCGCCGGAGCGCCCCCCAGTGCACCCTCCGTTCACTCCGAGCGCCCGCCCCTGGGGGTGAATCCATGGCGCGTGGCGGACAGATCCCTTGCGAGGGGGATCGTGGAGCGGGCAGCGGCCGTGCCCGCTCCACGGTGGGGGCCACAGAGCCCTCGAGCAGCTGCGCGTCAGGCGAAGACCGCGAGGCTCTTGGCCTTGCCCCTGTGCTCTTCGACGAGGGCCAGAAGGCTGTTCTCCGGCCCGAAGACCGCCACCGGCGCGTCGGTCCCGTACGCCGGCATGTCCAGCCGTACACCGTTCACGAGCAGCCGGGCCCGCTTCTCGTCGACGTCCCAGCGCGGGAACGCCGCCGCGGCGGCCTCCCCGATCGGCATGACCGTCAGCTCCTCCTGGAGCTGGTCCAGCGTCTTCGCCACATCGAGCTTGTACGGGCCCACGCGGGTGCGGCGCAGCGCGGTCAGATGTCCGCCGACGCCGAGCCCGGCGCCCAGGTCACGGGCGAGGGCGCGGATGTACGTGCCCGAGGAGCAGACGACGGAGACGACGAGGTCGACGACGGGGGTGCCGTCGGCGGCGACGGCCTCGCGGATGTCGTAGACCTGGAAGGACGACACGGTCACCGGCCGGGCCGGGATTTCGAAGTCCTCGCCCCCGCGCACGCGCGCGTACGACCGCTTGCCGTCGATCTTGATGGCGCTGACCTTGGACGGGACCTGCATGATCTCGCCGGTCAGCTCGGCGACGCCGGCGTAGATGGCGTCACGCCCGACCCCTGAGGCGTCGGTGGACGAGGTGATCTCGCCCTCGGCGTCGTCCGTGATCGTGTTCTGGCCGAGCCGGATCGTACCGAGGTACTCCTTCTCGGTCAGCGCGAGATGGCCGAGGAGCTTGGTGGCCTTCTCGACGCCGAGGACCAGGACGCCCGTGGCCATCGGGTCGAGGGTGCCGGCGTGGCCGACGCGGCGGGTCCTGGCGATGCCGCGCATCTTGGCGACGACGTCGTGCGAAGTGAAGCCGGACGGCTTGTCGACGATGACAAGTCCGTCCGGCGTACGCTCCTTGTGCGCTCGCTCGTTGTTGTGCTGAGTCATTCGGAGGCTGCGTCCTCGTCCTCCGGCTTGCGGTACGGGTCGGCGTCCCCGGCGTACGTCTTGCCCGTGGAGGCCTCACGGACCTCCGCGTCCTTGGCACGCGCCTTGTCGAGCAGATCGTCGATCGTGCGCGCGGTGTCGGGCAGGGCGTCCGGGACGAAGCTCAGGGTCGGCGTGAAGCGGACCCCGGTCTGCCGTCCGACCTCGGAGCGGAGGATGCCCTTGGCGGACTCCAGCGCCGCGGCGGACGCGGCACGCTCCTCGTCGTCCCCGTAGACCGTGTAGAAGACCGTGGCCTCCCGCAGGTCGCCGGTGACCCGGGCATCCGTGATCGTGACGAAGCCCAGCCGCGGATCCTTGATTCGCCGGTCCAGGGTCTCCGCGACCACGACCTGGATGCGATCGGCCAGCTTGCGGGCCCGCGCGTTGTCGGCCACCGGTCCTTCTCCTCTTTCGCTCTTCTTAGTCTTCGTCCCCGTGCAGCCGCCGTCGAACCGACAGCAGCTCCACTTCGGGCCGGCCGGCGACGAGTCGCTCGCACCGGTCCAGTACGTCTGTGAGGTGTCCCGGATCCCCGGACACCGCCGCGAGGCCGATCTCGGCCCTGCGGTGGAGGTTCTGCCCGCCCACTTCGGCCACCGCCACCGCGTACTTGCGCTGGAGCTCGGCCACGATCGGGCGGACTACGGAGCGTTTTTCCTTCAGCGAGTGAACGTCGCCGAGGAGCAGATCGAAGGACAGCGTCCCCACATACATGTATGCCCGGATGTCCCGCCGGTACGGGGTTGGTTATGCCCTGCCCGCTCTTGGCAGGGACACAAGAACCGTACACGCACGGCCGGGGCCGATCGACGGGATTACGTCCCGTCGACCGGCCCCGACTCCGATCGTCAGGGGGCTCCGCCCCCGGAGATGTGCGTCAGCCGCGCGGCTTCTCGCGCATCTCGTACGTCGCGATGACGTCGTCGATCTTGATGTCGTTGAAGTTTCCGAGGTTGATACCACCCTCGAAGCCTTCGCGGATCTCGGTGACGTCGTCCTTGAAGCGACGCAGACCCTCGATGTTGAGGTTCTCCGCGATGACCTTGCCGTCGCGGATGAGGCGCGCCTTGGTGTTCCGCCTGACCTCGCCGGAGCGGATGATGACACCCGCGATGTTGCCCAGCTTGGACGAGCGGAAGACCTCGCGGATCTCCGCCGTACCGAGCTCGACCTCTTCGTACTCCGGCTTGAGCATGCCCTTGAGGGCCGCCTCGATCTCCTCGATCGCCTGGTAGATGACCGAGTAGTAGCGGACGTCCACACCCTCGCGCTCGGCCATCTGCGTGGCACGCCCGGCGGCGCGCACGTTGAAGCCGATCACGATGGCGTCGGAGCCGGTCGCCAGGTCGATGTCCGACTCGGTGACCGCACCGACACCGCGGTGCAGCACCCGGATGTCGACCTCTTCGCCGACGTCGAGCTGGAGCAGCGAGGACTCGAGAGCCTCGACCGAACCGGACGCGTCGCCCTTGATGATGAGGTTGAGCTGCTGGACCTCGCCCGCCTTGAGCACCTTGTCGAGGTCCTCGAGGGACACCCGGCGGGTGCGCTTGGCGAACGCGGCGTTGCGCTCACGGGCGGCACGCTTCTCGGCGATCTGACGGGCCGTACGGTCCTCGTCGACGACCAGGAAGTTGTCGCCGGCGCCCGGGACGTTGGTGAGACCCAGGACCAGGACGGGAGTCGACGGAGTCGCCTCCTCGACGTTGTTGCCCTTGTCGTCGAGCATCGCGCGGACTCGTCCGTACGCGTCGCCGACGACCATCGTGTCACCGATGCGGAGGGTGCCTCGCTGGACCAGGACGGTCGAGACGGCACCGCGGCCGCGGTCGAGGTGGGACTCGATCGCGATGCCCTGCGCGTCCTGCTCCGGGTTGGCACGGAGGTCCAGGGCGGCGTCCGCCGTCAGGACCACGGCCTCCAGCAGGCTCTCGATGTTCAGACCCTGCTTGGCGGAGATGTCGACGAACATGGTGTCGCCGCCGTACTCCTCGGCCACCAGGCCGTACTCGGTCAGCTGACCGCGCACCTTCGTCGGGTCCGCGCCCTCGACGTCGATCTTGTTGACCGCGACGACGATCGGGACATCCGCGGCCTTGGCGTGGTTGAGCGCCTCGACCGTCTGCGGCATGACACCGTCGTTGGCCGCGACCACCAGGATCGCGATGTCGGTGGACTTGGCACCACGGGCACGCATGGCGGTGAACGCCTCGTGACCCGGGGTGTCGATGAAGGTGATGCGACGCTCTTCGTCGTTGACCTCGGTGGAGACCTGGTACGCACCGATGTGCTGCGTGATACCGCCGGCCTCGCCCGCGACGACGTTCGTCTTGCGGATCGCGTCCAGCAGTCGGGTCTTACCGTGGTCGACGTGACCCATGACGGTCACCACCGGCGGACGCGCGACCAGGAGCTCCTCGCCGCCCTCGTCCTCGCCGAACTCGATGTCGAAGGACTCGAGCAGCTCGCGGTCCTCCTCCTCCGGGCTGACGATCTGAACCGTGTAGTTCATCTCGTCGCCGAGGAGCTGCAGCGTCGCGTCGGAGACGGACTGCGTGGCCGTGACCATCTCGCCGAGGTTCATCATCACGGCGACGAGCGACGCCGGGTTGGCGTTGATCTTCTCCGCGAAGTCGGTGAGGGAGGCACCGCGCGACAGGCGAATGGTCTCGCCGTTGCCGCGAGGCAGCATCACACCGCCGACCGACGGGGCCTGCATGGCCTCGTACTCCTGGCGCCGCTGCCGCTTCGACTTGCGACCACGACGCGCCGGACCGCCGGGACGGCCGAACGCACCCTGCGTGCCACCACGGCCGCCGGGACCACCCGGACGTCCGCCGAAGCCGGGACGGCCACCGCCGCCACCGAAGCCGCCACCGCCACCGCCACCGGGGCCACCGCCACCGGGACGGCCGGCGAAGCCGCCGCCACCACCGGGACGACCGCCGCCGCCGGGACCCGCGGGACGACCCGCGAAGCCGCCGCCGGGACGACCGGCACCACCGGGACGACCGGCGCCACCGGGACCGCGGCCACCGCCACCGCTACCGGGGCCACCGCCGGGACGCGGGCCGGCAGCGGGACGCTGCGGCATCATGCCCGGGTTCGGACGGTTACCGGCCGGGCCACCGCCGGGGCGGGGCGCCTGCGGACGCGGCATGCCGCCCGGAGTCGGACGGGGCCCACCGGTACCGGCCTGCGGACGGGGACCGCCCTGACCGGCGCCCTGCGGACGCGGACCACCCGGGGCACCGGGGCCACCGGGACGCGGGGCACCGCCCGGACGGGGCGCCTGCGGGCGCGCCATGCCGGTGGAGCCACCAGAGGTGAACGGGTTGTTGCCCGGACGCGGACCCGCGGGACGGGCACCGCCCGGACGCGGGGCCTGACGCTCGCCACCGGGGCGCGGGGCACCGGGGCGGCCGGAGCCGCGCTCGCCCTGACCGGGGCGGGCGGCCGGACGCGGGCCGGGAGTGGCACCGGGCCGGGGACCGGCGGCCGGAGCCGACGGAGGCGCGGTGAACTCGGGCGCGGCCGGAGCGGCCGGGGCCGGCTTCGGGGCGGCCGGGGGCTTGGGGCCCGGAGTCGGCCGCGGGCCGGGGGTCGGGGCCGCGGAAACAGTCTTGGAAGCCTCGGCAACGGCCGGCTTGGGAGCCGGGGCACCGGGCTTGGGGGCAGCGGGACGCGCCGCCTGCGCCGGGGAGGGCGCGGCGGGCTTCGCGGGCGTCGCCTTGCGCGGCGCCGCGGGCTTTCCTGCGGCACGGCCGGAGCCGCTGCCCTGCTGGAAAGCATCAGTCAATTTGCGTACAACCGGCGCCTCGATCGTCGAGGACGCCGAACGGACGAATTCACCGAGTTCTTGGAGCTTGGCCATGACGACCTTGCTCTCCACACCGAACTCCTTGGCGAGTTCGTATACCCGGACCTTAGCCACTTCGCTCCTTTTAGGTCCGGGTTACCGCCGGACCGTCGCTACTTCATGGGCGTACTCATCGCGTACTCATCGAGTGCTCATCGCAATCTCGACCTACTTCCAACTCGCGAGGTACCTGACCGCACGGTGCTCCGTGCCGTACTTCTTCTTACGGTGCTGCCTGCTCGACATACCGGCGAACATCCGCAACATCGAGCGGCCCCTGGACCCTGAAGGCCCTCGGGAACGCCCGGCGGCGGACCGCCAAGTCGAGACAGACCGAGGCGGGGTGCACATACGCACCCCGGCCGGGCAGCGTACCGCGATGATCGGGGACACATGCACCCTCGACCGCCACGATGCGCAGCAGTTCGCTCTTGGCCGCTCGCTCCCGGCATCCCACGCAGGTTCGCTCAGGGCATGCTCCGGCTTGCGTCCGGCCAGACACACTCAAGTCTACCTCCCCGTACCGACCTCACCCCTTTGGGGCAAAAATCGAACAGTTGATGGCTCGAAACTCGTGGCGATGACCCGTGTACGAACGGGTACGCCCCGTGATCTATTCCTGCGGTGCCCGGGTCCGGGGGCCGTCCCCGGGAGGACACAGCCGGGGCCCGCGTCAGCCCTGCTCACGGGCCTGCTGCGAGGCCTGCTCGGCAGGTGCGGCCTGCTCCGTGTCCGGGCGGATGTCGATGCGCCAGCCGGTGAGCCGGGCGGCCAGGCGGGCGTTCTGCCCTTCCTTGCCGATCGCCAGCGACAGCTGGTAGTCGGGCACCGTCACCCGGGCGGAACGGGCCCCGAGATCCACGATCTCGACCTTGGAGACCCGGGCCGGAGAGAGCGCGTGGGCGACCATCTCGGCCGGGTCGTCCGACCAGTCGACGATGTCGATCTTCTCGCCGTGCAGCTCGGCCATGACATTGCGCACACGTCCGCCCATCGGGCCGATGCACGCGCCCTTGGCGTTGAGCCCGCTGCGCGTCGACCGCACGGCGATCTTCGTCCGGTGGCCGGCCTCGCGGGCGATGGCCGCGATCTCGACCGAGCCGTCGGCGATCTCCGGGACCTCCAGGGCGAAGAGCTTCTTCACCAGATTGGGATGCGTCCTCGACAGGGTGACGGACGGGCCGCGCACGCCCTTGGCCACCCGGACGACGTACGTCCGAAGACGCAGGCCGTGCGTGTACTCCTCGCCGGGCACCTGCTCCTGCACCGGCAGGATGGCCTCCAGCTTGTCGTCCAGCCTCACCAGGACGTTCTTGGGGTCCTTGCCCTGCTGGACCTGGCCGGCGACGACATCGCCCTCACGGCGGGCGTACTCACCGAAGGTCACGTCGTTCTCGGCGTCCCGCAGCCGCTGCTGGATGACCTGGCGGGCCGTCGACGCGGCGATGCGGCCGAAGTCGTGCGGGGTGTCGTCGAACTCGCGGGGCTCCTGGCCCTCCTCGAGCTCGGAGGGGTCCTCCTTCGCCCACACCGTCACGTGCCCCGTCTGCCGGTTGAGCTCGACCCGTGCGTGGCGGCGGCTGTCCGGGGTGCGGTGGTACGCGATGAGGAGGGCCGACTCGATCGCGTCGACCAGCAGGTCGAAGGCAATCTCCTTCTCCTGTGCCAAGCCCCTCAGGAGCTTCACGTCGATGTCCACGGCTACGCCTCCTCTTCCTTCTTGTCCTTACGGCTGAATTCGATCTCCACGCGTGCCTTGGCGATCTCCTCGAAGGCGATCCGGCGGGCGGTGGGCTTGCGGCCCTTCACGCCCGGCACCTCCAGGTCGAGACCGTCGTCGTCCAGGTCGAGGATCCGCGCGACCAGCTCTCCGCCCTCGTGCAGCTGGAACCGGGCAAGGCGGCCCTTCGCGCGTACGTAGTGGCGGTGCTCCTTGAGCGGGCGCTCCGCGCCGGGGGAGGTCACCTCGAGCTGGTACTCGCCCTCACCCATGGCGTCGGTCTCGTCGAGCTCGTCGGAGATGACACGGCTCAGCTCGGCGCAGGCGTCCAGATCGACGCCCTCCTCGGAATCCACGACGACGCGCAGCACACGGCGGCGGCCGGCCCGGGACAGCTCGATCTCTTCCAGATCCAGATCCGCGGCGCTGACGAGCGGTTCGAGCAGTCCGCGCAGCCTCTCGCTCTGGGTGGTGCTCATCCGGGTGACTCCTCGGCCGCGTGTGCTGTTGTGGGTTTCGTCGCGTGTCAGCACAAAGGGTATCCGGTCCCGGGGGGTGTTGCCGTCCACCCAGGGCTGACCCGCAGGTACGCTCGCCTGCGGTGATCACACCGAAGCACACAGGTACCGGGCCCGAGGAGAGACGCGTGGAGCGCACCGGGACGACGCGCAGACGGGCGCTCATGGCGACGGGTGCGGTGGCGGCGAGCACGATGGGCGCCGGCTGCTCGTCGGAGGCGCCGGCCGAGCGGCAGGGCAGGGCGCCGGGACCCGTCTCGGCGGAGACGGCGCTGCGGCGGCGCAGTACGACGGCGAGCCGTGCGCTGCTCGCGCGGTACGACGCGGTCCTGATCGCCCATCCGGGGCTGGTGGCGCGGTTGACGCCGCTGCGGGACGCGGTGGCCCGGCACGTGGAGGCGCTGGCGCCGGTGGAGCCGGGGGCCGGCGCATCGGCGTCGGCCGCTGCGGGTGCGCCTGCCGCGGCAAGCGCCGCACCGAGCCCGTCCGCGTCCGCAACGACCGCGGCACCGCCCGTGCCGGCCGATGCCGATGCGGCCGTACGGGAACTCGCCGCAGCCGAACGGAGCACCGCCGACGCGCACACCATCGCCCTCGTCCATGCGCCGCCCGAGTACGCCCGGCTGCTGGCCTCGGTCGCCGCGGCCGGTGCCGTACACACGTACCTGCTGACGAAAGGGGCCCGCTCGTGAGCACCCTGGACGCGGCGCAGGCCGCACTCTCGGCGGAGCACGCCGCCGTGTACGGGTACGGGGTCGTCGGCGGCCGGGTGGGCGACGCCCGCCGGGCCGAGGCGACGGAGGCGTACGCGGCGCACCGGGCCCGGCGCGACGCGCTGGAGCGGACGGTGCGTGACCTGGGTGGGGTGCCCGTGGTGGCGGGCGCCGCTTATGCGCTGCCGTTCCCGCTGCCGGACGCGGCCGCGGCGGTGCGGCTCGCGGCGGTGCTGGAGGACCGGGTCGCGGGCGTCTACTCCGATCTCGTACGGGCCGCCGACGGCCCGCTGCGGCGGGAGGCCGCGGGTGCGCTGCGCGAGGCGGCGGTACGGGCCGTGCGGTGGCGCGGCAGCGGCGTAGCCTTTCCGGGGCTCGCCGAGCGAGCGACATTGCAGTGAAAGGGAACAACGCACGTATGGGTTTCGAACCGCCCCAGCGTCTGGTGCGGGCGCTCGGCGACAGTGACTGGCTCGGACAGCTGCCCAAGCTCCTGGAGGAGGCTGTCGCCCGGCACGGTCTGGACGTCGAGAGGGTGGCGGTGCCCGGCGGGCGGAGCAGCCTGGTCGTCCTCGTACGGCGCGCGGACGGCACACCGGCGGCGCTGAAGCTCGTCCCGCCGTCCGCCGGGGGCGAGGCGGAGCGGGCCGCGCTGGCGCACTGGAACGGCTTCGGTGCGGTGCGCGTGCTGGACGCGTCCGAGGGGGCGCTGGTGCTGGAGCGGCTGCATCCGGAGGTGTCGGTGCGGTCGTTGCCGGAGTCCAAGGCGCTGCTGGAGGCGGCGGGGACGGTGCGGCGGCTGTGGGTAGCGCCGCCGGAGAGCCACGCCTTCGAATCGGTGGCCGAGCGTACGGGCCGGCAGGCCGCCGCGCTGTCGGAGTTCGTCGATGTCGTGCCGTCCGCGCTGGTGGCCGCGGCGGT
Organism: Streptomyces sp. NPDC059909; assembly: GCF_042730885.1. Classification (NCBI taxonomy): domain Bacteria; kingdom Bacillati; phylum Actinomycetota; class Actinomycetes; order Kitasatosporales; family Streptomycetaceae; genus Streptomyces; species Streptomyces sp. NPDC059909. Next base: position 289,165 of record NZ_JBHWKX010000003.1, on the reverse strand, counting down.
GGCGGCGCGGGAGGAGCTGATCGCCCGCTCCTCCGAGGCCCCCGAAGACCTCCTGCTCCACGGCGACTTCCGCCAGAGCAAGGTCCTCGGAGGCAACCGCACGCCGTGGCTGGCAGTCGGGCCGGAGCCGGTCGTCGGCGAACGCGCGTACGACCTGGCCCGGCTGGTCCGCGACCGCGTCGAGGACCTCATCGCCTCGGCCTCGGGCCCATCGGCGGCCCGGCGCCGCGTGAACCGCCTCGCGGACTCACTGGACGTGGATCCGGAGCGGCTGCGCGGCTGGACGCTCTTCCGCGCGGTGGAGTCGGGGACGCGGGCAATGGCCTCGGGCCGCGCCCAAGAGGCGGAGCTGACGCTGGAGTTCGCGTCCTGGCTGTGAGGCCCCGCGGCCCGGTGGGTGGCATTGTGCCCACCCGTTCCTCCCCCCGGGACTCCGTCCTGGGGGGAGCCCATGCGGAACGACTGCCCACGAACCAGGGACGGACGGCACCGGGCACACGGCACCCCGGACCGCCGGAGGCGCCCCGCACCGGATCGGCGTACCCGGCACGGGGCCCCCGCCGGGGTCAGGCCAGGACGCGGGCGATGGCCTCCGCCACCGGGAGCTCCTCGCGCTCACCCGTGCGGCGGTCCTTGAGCTCGACGACGCCCTCGGCCGAGCGGCGGCCGGCGACGAGGATCTTCGGGACGCCGATGAGCTCCGCGTCGGTGAACTTCACGCCCGGCGAGACACCCGCACGGTCGTCCACCAGCACCCGCGCGCCGGCGGCACCCAGCTTCTCGGCGACATCGAGCGCCAGCTCGGTCTGGAGCGCCTTGCCCGCGGCGACGACGTGCACGTCCGCCGGGGCGATCTCGCGCGGCCAGCACAGGCCCTGCTCGTCCGCGTGCTGCTCGGCCAGCGCCGCGACCGCGCGCGAGACGCCGATGCCGTACGAGCCCATGGTCACCCGGACGGGCTTGCCGTTCTGGCCGAGCACGTCGAGCTGGAAGGCGTCCGCGTACTTGCGGCCCAGCTGGAAGATGTGGCCGATCTCGATCGCGCGGTCCAGCTTCAGCCCGGTGCCGCAGGACGGGCACGGGTCGCCGTCCTCGACCACGACGACGTCGAGGTAGTCGTCGACCTCGAAGTCACGGCCGCAGACGACGTTCTTCGCGTGCGTGTCCGGCTTGTTCGCACCGGTGATCCACGCCGTGCCCGGCGCGATGCGCGGGTCGGCGATGTAGCGGACCTTCTCCAGGCCCTGCGGACCGACGTAGCCGCGGACCAGGTCCGGGCGGCCCTCGAAGTCCTCGGCGGTGACCAGCTCGACCACGGCCGGCGCGAGGTGGTCGGTGAGCTTGCCGAGGTCGACCTCGCGGTCACCCGGGACGCCGACCGCGACGATCTCGCCGTCGACCTTCACCAGCAGGTTCTTCAGCGTGGCGGAGGCCGGTACACCCAGGTGCTCGGCGAGCGTCTCGATGGTCGGGGTGTCGGGGGTGTCCAGCTCCTCGACCGGCCCGTGCGCGGAGCCGTCGGCGGGGGCGGCCTTGAAGGTCACCGCCTCCGTGTTCGCCGCGTAGTCGCAGGACGGGCAGTACACGAAGGTGTCCTCGCCCGCGGGCGCCGGCGCGAGGAACTCCTCGGACGCCGAGCCGCCCATCGCCCCGGAGACGGCGGAGACGATGCGGTGCCTGAGACCCAGCCGGTCGAAGATCTTGATGTACGCCTCGCGGTGCAGCCGGTACGACTCCGCCAGGCCCTCGTCCGAGGTGTCGAAGGAGTACGAGTCCTTCATCTGGAACTCACGCCCGCGCAGGATGCCCGAGCGCGGACGCGCCTCGTCGCGGTACTTCGTCTGGATCTGGTACAGGATCACCGGCAGGTCCTTGTAGGACGTGCACTGGTCCTTCACCAGCTGGGTGAAGATCTCCTCGTGGGTGGGGCCGAGGAGGTAGTCCGCGCCCTTGCGGTCCTGGAGCCGGAAGAGCTCGGCGCCGTACTCGTTCCAGCGCCCGGTCGCCTCGTACGGCTCCTTCGGCAGCAGCGCGGGCAGCAGTACCTCCTGGGCGCCGATGGCGTCCATCTCCTCGCGCACCACACGCGCGACGTTCTCCAGGACGCGCATGCCCAGCGGCAGCCAGCTCCAGATTCCGGCGGCGTTGCGGCGTACGTAACCCGCGCGGACCAGGAGCTTGTGGCTGAGCGTCTCCGCGTCCGCCGGGTCGTCGCGCAATGTCTTGACCATCAGACGGGACATGCGCTGGACCTGGGCTGCCATGGGTTATCTCCTGCGTACAAGAAAGGGTGATGTGCAGGAGGTTAGCCGGGTGGTCCCGGAGGGCGGAAATCAGTTCCCGCGCCGCAGCGGCAACGGGGCCCCCATCACGGCGTACGGCTTCGGTGCGCTCGGGAAGAGCACCTGGCGGGCCAGGTCCCGGTAGCCGAGGGCGCGGTAGAGGCCGCGGGCCGGGCTCTCGACGTCGATCGCGGAGAGGATCGAGCGGGGCTGGGCGGCGCCGTCCGTGATGGTGGTGATCAGGGTGCGGCCGATGCCCCGGCCCTGGTAGGCGGGGTGGACGTGCAGCTCGGTGATGACGAAGGAGTCGTCGAGCCACTGGTCGTGGCCGCCCCTGCGGAGGTACGGCTCGACGACGGTGGACCACCAGTGGGTGCGGTCGTTGGGCATGCCGTACACGAAGCCGACGAGCCGGCCCTCGGGGTTCGTCGCACCGAGGGCACAGGCGCCGGGGTAGAGCAGATGGCGGAGCACGATATGGCGGCGGATCGCGATCTCGTCGTCGCTGAGTCCGAAGGCGAGGGCCTGCACGGCGAGCGCGTCGTCCACGCGCGCCGCGAGGTTGACGGGTCCGACGACGACATCGTGTTCCATGCCGGGCACCCTACTTGGCCCTGAACTGGTCAGAACAGCACGCTCATGAAGGCGCCCACCTCGCGGAACCCGACGCGGCGGTACGCCGCACGAGCGGCGGTGTTGTAGTCGTTGACGTACAGACTGACGACGGGCGCCACGTCGGCGAGCGCGTAGCGCAGGACCGCGGCCATGCCCGTCTCGGAGAGCCCGCGGCCGCGGAACTCGGGATCGACCCAGACGCCCTGGATCTGGCAGGCCTGCGGAGTCGCGGCGCCGATCTCGGCCTTGAAAACGACCTTGCCGTCGTCGATGCGGGCGAAGGCGCGGCCGGCGCCGACGAGCTCGGCGACGCGGGCCTGGTAGAGCAGTCCGCCGTCGCCGGCGAGCGGGGAGACGCCGACTTCCTCGGTGAACATGGCCACGCACGCGGGCATGATCACCTCCATCTCGTCCTTGCGGATGCGGCGGACGAACGGGTCGGGGGTGGTGTCGTCCGGCATCGACTCGGTGACCATGAGGGGCTGGTGGGCGCGGACCTCGCGGGCCGGTCCCCAGCTGGGTTCGAGGAGCCGCCACAGCAGACCGGCGGACTCGGCGGGGCCGACGATGGAGGAGCAGCGCCGGCCGGCCCTGCGGGCGCGGTCGGCGAAGGCCCGTACGGCCTCCGGAGTGGCGCAGATGGGCACGAGGTTGGCGCCGGAGTAGCAGAGCGAGCGGAGCCTGCCGTTCTCGTACCAGCCCCACATCTCGCCGCCGAGGCGCCAGGGATCGAGCCCGGCGACCTGGACGCGGGACGTGACGAAGGCATTGGCGACGGGCTCGCTCTCCAGTACGGCGAGCGCGGCGCCGAGGTCTCCGGGGTCGAGGACCCGGGTGGTCGTCTGCATCAACAAGGGGGCCGCTCCAACACTCCTTCGGCACCGGTCGGGGCCTGGGCTGCTGACTTCCGCACTGTACCCGGAGATTCTGTGCGGCACCGCATGTGCGAAAGGGACCGGACCCCTGGTGGGGGCCGGTCCCTTCCGGAAACGCGGTGGGTCAGCTGACGGAGACCTCGGGCTCGCCCGAGGCGATTCCGTCCTTCTCCATCTGCTCGGCGATCTTCATGGCCTCTTCGATGAGCGTCTCGACGATCTTCGACTCGGGAACGGTCTTGATGACCTCGCCCTTCACGAAGATCTGGCCCTTGCCGTTGCCGGAGGCGACGCCGAGGTCGGCCTCACGGGCCTCGCCCGGACCGTTGACGACGCAGCCCATGACGGCGACGCGCAGCGGGACCTCCATGCCCTCCAGGCCCGCGGTGACCTGGTCCGCGAGCTTGTAGACGTCGACCTGGGCGCGGCCGCAGGAGGGGCAGGAGACGATTTCCAGACGGCGCTGGCGGAGGTTCAGCGACTCCAGGATCTGGATGCCGACCTTGACCTCCTCGGCCGGCGGCGCGGACAGCGAGACGCGGATGGTGTCGCCGATGCCCTCGCTCAGCAGCGCGCCGAAGGCGACGGCGGACTTGATCGTTCCCTGGAACGCCGGGCCGGCCTCGGTGACGCCGAGGTGCAGCGGGTAGTCGCACTGGGCGGCCAGCTGGCGGTAGGCGTTGACCATGACGACCGGGTCGTTGTGCTTGACCGAGATCTTGATGTCGCGGAAGTCGTGCTCCTCGAAGAGCGACGCCTCCCACAGCGCGGACTCGACGAGCGCCTCGGGGGTGGCCTTGCCGTACTTCTTCAGCAGTCGCGCGTCGAGGGAGCCCGCGTTGACGCCGATGCGGATCGGGGTGCCCGCGTCCTTGGCGGCCCGCGCGATCTCCTTGACCTTGTCGTCGAACTGCTTGATGTTGCCCGGGTTGACCCGGACGGCCGCGCAGCCCGCGTCGATGGCGGCGAACACGTACTTCGGCTGGAAGTGGATGTCCGCGATCACCGGGATCTGCGACTTCCTCGCGATCGTGGCGAGCGCGTCGGCGTCGTCCTGGGTGGGACAGGCGACACGGACGATCTGGCAGCCGGACGCCGTCAGCTCGGCGATCTGCTGCAGCGTCGCCCCGATGTCGGAGGTCCGCGTCGTCGTCATCGACTGCACGGACACGGGAGCGTCTCCGCCGACGGCGACCGAGCCGACCTGGATCTTGCGGCTGACACGGCGGTCGGCGAGCTTGGTCGGAACGGACGGGATACCGAGAGAAATCGCGGTCATCTGCTGTGCAACCCCAAGGTGTGGATCGAGGTCCCGATGTCGGCGGGCTCCAGGCTTTGAGATTACGCCACGCGACTCGGCCTGAGCACACCGCGCCCGCCGTGGCTCCCAAAGAGTGAGTGGCCGGCATCAACCATGGCCGGCCACTCCGGACAGCACCGGGGGTCCGGGGGTTGTCCCCCGGAAAACACAGCACTAAGAGATTTTCACCGGGTTGACGATGTCCGCGACCAGCACGAGCAGCGTGAAGCAGATGAAGATCCCCGCCACCACATAGGCGACCGGCATCAGCTTCGCGACGTCGAACGGTCCCGGGTCGGGCCGCCGGAACACCCTGGCGACATGGCGCCGTACGGACTCCCACAGCGCTCCCGCGATGTGCCCGCCGTCGAGCGGCAGCAGCGGCAGCATGTTGAACAGGAACAGGGAGAGGTTGAAGCCCGCGAGCAGCATCAGGAACGTCGCGATGATGTTCTCGGTGGGGGCGTCCAGGTTGAGCACCTCACCGCTGATGCGAGCCGCGCCGACGACGCCGACCGGGGAGTCGTCCTTGCGCTCGCCGTCACCGAAGGCCGCGTCCCACAGATCGGGCACCTTGGCGGGGATCGAGACGATCGACTCGGCGCCCTTCTCGATCATGTCGCCCATGCGGTCCACGGACTGGCCGAAGGTCTGCGGCACGATCTCGGTCTTGGCGGCGAAGCCGAAGTAGCCGGCCTTGACGAAGCCCTCGGGCACGATCTCCCCGTCGGCGTCCTTCTCGACCACCTCGTTCTCGGCCAGCGTGGCGTGGAGGACCTTCTCCTCGCCGCCGCGCTCGACCGTCACGGTGGCCGGGCCGATGGTGGCGCGGATCCGGTCGGACAGGTCGGCCCAGTCCTTGACCGGCACCCCGTTGAAGGCGACGATCCGGTCGCCCGCCTGGAGACCCGCGGCGTGCGCGGGACCCACCGGGTCGCCCTTCGCGCACTTCTCCCGCTTCTCGCTCTGCTCGATGACGCACTTCTGGACACCGGCCACCTCGGTGGTCTGCACCGGCGTGCCGAACGTCATCAACACGCCGAGGAAGATCGCGACGGCGAGCACCAGGTTCATGAACGGGCCCGCGAACATCACGATGACGCGCTTCCAGGGCTTGCGCGTGTAGAAGAGCCGGGTCTCGTCGCCGGGCTTCAGCTCCTCGAAGGCCGCCGAGCGGGCGTCCTCGATCATTCCGCGCCAGGGCGAGGTGGAGCGGGCCTCGATGCGGCCGTCCTCGCCCGGCGGGAACATCCCGATCATGCGGATGTAGCCGCCGGCCGGGATCGCCTTGATCCCGTACTCCGTCTCGCCCTTGTGCCGCGACCAGATCGTGGGGCCGAAACCGACCATGTACTGGGGCACGCGGATGCCGAAGAGCTTGGCCGTGGAGAGATGGCCGAGCTCGTGCCAGGCGATGGAGAAGAGCAGTCCCACGGCGAAGAGCACTATGCCGAGGACCGTCAACAGAATCGTCATGCGCGAGCCTCCGCTGTCGCCATCGCTGTCTGTGCCGCCAGTTCCCGGGCGCGAGCGCGCGCCCAGGTCTCCGCTTCCAGGACGTCCGGGACCGTCAGAGAGGTTCCCCGTACGCCCTGGTGCTCACCGACGACTGCCGTGACCGTATCCATGATTCCGTTGAACGGCAGCCGTCCCGCGAGAAACGCGTCGACGCACTCCTCGTTCGCGGCATTGAACACCGCCGGGGCCGTCCCGCCCAGTTCCCCCACATGCCGGGCGAGTCCCACGGACGGGAAGGCCTCGTTGTCGAGGGGGAAGAACTCCCAGGTGGAGGCCTTCGACCAGTCGAACGCGGGCGCCGCGTCGGGCACCCGCTGGGGCCAGCCGATGCCGATGGCGATCGGGCCGCGCATGTCGGGCGGGGTGGCCTGGGCGAGGGTCGAGCCGTCCGTGAACTCCACCATCGAGTGGACGTACGACTGGGGGTGGACGACGACCTCGATGCGGTCGAACGGGATGTCGTAGAGGAGGTGTGCCTCGATGACCTCCAGGCCCTTGTTGACGAGCGTCGCGCTGTTGACCGTGATCACCGGGCCCATGGCCCAGGTGGGGTGCGCGAGGGCGTCCTCGGGAGTGACGTCGGCGAGCTCGGCCCTCGTACGGCCGCGGAAGGGGCCACCGGACGCGGTGACGACGAGCTTGCGGACATCGGCGCGGGTGCCCGCGGCCAGGGCCTGGAAGAGCGCGGCGTGCTCGGAGTCCACGGGGATGATCTGGCCGGGCTTCGCCAGCGCCTTGACCAGGGGGCCGCCGACGATCAGCGACTCCTTGTTGGCGAGGGCGAGGGTGCGGCCCGCCTCGAGGGCGGCGAGGGTGGGCGCGAGGCCGATGGAGCCGGTGATGCCGTTGAGCACGGTGTGGCAGTCGGATGCGGCGAGCTCGGCCGCCGCGTCGGGTCCGGCAAGGATCCCGGGGAGCGGCTCGCCCGTCCCGTACCGCGCGCGCAGGGCCTCGCGGAGCGCGGGTACGGCGTCCTCGCGCGCGACGGCGACCGTGCGCACCCGGAGTGTGTGCGCCTGCTCGGCGAGCAGCTCGACCCTGCCGCCCGCGGCGGAGAGCGCGGTGACGCGGAAGCGGTCGGGGTTGCGCAGGACCAGGTCGATGGCCTGCGTACCGATGGACCCGGTGGAGCCGAGGACGACGATGTCCCGGCGGCCTTCGGCCGGATCGAAGGCGATGTGCGGGTCGGCGAGGGGGGATGGGCTGTCGCTCATGCCCCCATTGTGGCCGCATCCGCTGCGGGCCCGGACAGGGCGTCCCCGGAGAGGGTGCCTCCGGCCAGGGCGTGTCCGGGCAAGGGCCTCCTACGCGCCCTTCGCGGCCCCCGCGGAGAACTTCTCCCACTGGGCCGTGATCACTTCCTCCGGGACTCCCCCGATGTCCTTGGTGTCGGTGATCTCCGCGCGGAAGGAGAGCGTGGTGGAGCCGGAGCGGACGACGGTGAGGTACTCGTACAGCTTCAGCTTCCCCTTCACGTCGAGGATCGTGAAGCGGTACGCCTTCGCCTCGTCGCCGACGGCCGGGGCCTTGGCGGGCTCCACCGTCAGATACTTCGCCTTCGCGATGGCGCGTATCTCGGTGAACCCGGCGGCGCACTCCTTGCCGGCCGTGTCGAGGGCCTTCATGACACCGGCGGCGTCCTTGGGGCTGTAGCTGCGCAGCTGTACGGCGACGGTGGTGCCGATCATCTCGTCGGGCACGTCGACCCGGCGGTGCACCTCGGCTGCGGGGGCGTACGCGGTGGCGCCCTTGGCGAGGCTGACCAGCGGCTGGCAGGTTTCGGGGTCGGCGGTGTACTCCTCGCCGAGCGGGGCGCCGAGGGTGAACTCGGACGCGGTGTACCTGCCGACCTTCTCGCCGTCGGTGAAGGCGAGGGCGGTGAGCTGCTGCTGGGTGAGGGCGCCGGCGGCGGCCGAGCCGCTTCCGGCGCTCGCCGACGGCTTGTCGTCCCCGCCGGGCTTTCCGTCCTTCGCGTCCCCGCCGCAGCCGGCCGTGCCGCTGAGCACGGCACCGGCGAGCGCGACGGCGGCGGCGCGCCGTATCAGCTGGTTTCCCGCCCCGAACATCCTTGCCCCGTTCCTCGGTTGATGTGGCAAGGCCCACCGTATCGGCAGCCGGTGGCGGGGTGTTGTGGCCACCCTCCCCCACGACCCTTCGGGCATGGGGGAGGGTGGGCGCGACTCGCCTCACCGAATGGGGCGGTGGACGTTCTCCCGTTGCGCCGGGCCGGGGGTGGCGTCCGCGATCCAGGGGCCCTCGCCGCTGGGGTCGATGACGCCCTGCTCCAGCCAGGTGTAGGTGCCGGCGAGTACGCCCTTGACCACCTTGCGGTCGAGGTCGTCCGTGTTCGCCCAGAGGCGGCCGAAGAGCTCGTCGACGCGGAGGCGCGACTGGCGGCAGAACGCGTCCGCGAGCTGGTACGCCTCGCGGCCGTGGTCTCCGGTGATCCTCAGGTGCTCCGCGCGTACGCACGCCGCGCTCATCGCGAAGAGTTCGGCGCCGATGTCGACGACCCGGCCGAGGAAGCCCTGCTTGGTCTCCATCCGGCCCTGCCAGCGGGACATCGCGTAGAACGTGGAGCGGGCGAGCTTGCGTGCCGAGCGCTCCACGAACCGCAGGTGCGTGGCGAGGTCGGCGTGGCCGCCGCGGTGGAACTCGGCGTACGAGCCCGGCAGTTGGCCCGGCCCCGCCACGAGCTTCGGCAGCCAGCGGGCGTAGAACGCGGTCGCCTGCGCGCCCGCCTTCGCCTTGTCGCCCAGGGACTTGTCCGGGTCGATGATGTCGCCGGCGACCGCGAGGTGCGCGTCGACCGCCTCGCGGGCGATCAGCAGATGCATGATCTCGGTGGAGCCCTCGAAGATCCGGTTGATCCTCAGGTCGCGCAGCATCTGCTCGGCCGGCACCGCGCGCTCGCCCCGGGCCGCCAGCGACTCCGCGGTCTCGAAGCCACGGCCGCCGCGGATCTGGATCAGTTCGTCGGCGATCAGCCAGGCCATCTCGGAGCCGTACAGCTTGGCGAGTGCCGCCTCGATGCGGATGTCGTTGCGGTCCTCGTCGGCCATCTGGGACGACAGGTCCACGATCGCCTCCAGGGCGAAGGTCGTCGCCGCGATGAAGGAGATCTTCGAGCCGACGGCCTCGTGCTCGGCGACCGGCTTGCCCCACTGCTCACGCACGGCCGACCACTCACGGGCGATCTTCAGCGACCACTTCCCCGCGCCCACGCACATCGCGGGCAACGACAGCCGCCCGGTGTTGAGCGTGGTCAGGGCGATCTTGAGGCCGGCGCCCTCGGGGCCGATGCGGTTCGCGGCCGGGACCCGGACCTGGTGGAAGCGGGTCACACCGTTCTCGAGACCGCGCAGCCCCATGAAGGCGTTCCGGTTCTCGACCGTGATGCCCGGGGATGCCGCCTCGACGACGAAGGCGGTGATGCCGCCCTTGTGGCCGTCGGACCGGGGCACACGGGCCATGACGACGAGGAGGTCGGCGACCACGCCGTTGGTGGTCCAGAGCTTGACGCCGTCGAGGACGTAGTCGTCTCCGTCGGGCACCGCCGTGGTCGCGAGGCGCGCCGGGTCGGAGCCCACGTCCGGCTCGGTGAGCAGGAACGCCGTGATGTCCGTACGAGCACATCGCGGCAGGAACGCGTCCTTCTGCTCCGGCGTGCCGAAGAGCTTGAGCGGCTGCGGTACGCCGATGGACTGGTGCGCGGAGAGCAGCGCACCCACGGCCGGGCTGGCGGAGCCGACGAGGCCGAGGGCCTTGTTGTAGTACACCTGGGTGAGCCCGAGCCCGCCGTACTTCGGGTCGATCTTCATGCCGAGGGCGCCGAGCTCCTTGAGCCCGCTGATCACCTCGTCCGGGATCCGGGCCTCGCGCTCGATGCGTGCGCTGTCGATCCGTGTCTCGCAGAAGTCGCGCAGCTTGGCGAGGAACTGCTCGCCGCGCTGGACGTCCTCGGGGGACGGCATCGGATGGGGGTGGATCAGGTCGAGCCGGAAGCGGCCCAGGAACAGTTCCTTGGCGAAGCTGGGCTTGCGCCAGCCCTGTTCGCGGGCGGCCTCGGCGACCTGGCGGGCTTCCCGTTCGGAGACCTTGGGCGCGGATTGCGGTGTGGATGGGGCGGACATGAGGGACTCACCTCGCCGCAGCGTCGGGGGCGGCCGCACGGAATTACCGTACGGTGCTACTCGTCCGTATCTACCCGATTACCGAGCGCCTCACCAGTCCTGCGGCGCACCCGGGTGTACGCGTGCACACAGAGACACGAAGACGGCCGGAGCCCCCGCACAGTGGGCTCCGGCCGTCGGCTCGGGTGTTACTACAGGGCCAGTCCGGTGAGGACGAGCACCCGCTCGTACGTGTAGTCGTCCATCGCGTACCTGACGCCCTCGCGGCCCACGCCGGACTGCTTGACGCCGCCGTACGGCATCTGGTCGGCGCGGTAGGACGGGACGTCGCCGACGATTACGCCGCCGACCTCGAGTGCGCGGTGGGCGCGGAACGCGGTCTGCAGGTCACGGGTGAAGACGCCGGTCTGCAGACCGAACTTGGAGTTGTTGACCTCGGCGAAGGCCTCGGCCTCGCCGTCGACCCGGTGCAGGGTCAGGACCGGGCCGAAGGCCTCCTCGCAGGCGAGGGTGGCGTCGGCCGGCAGGTCGGCGAGCACGGTCGGGGCGTAGGTCGCGCCGTCGCGCTTGCCGCCGGTGAGCAGCTTCGCGCCGCCGGAGACGGCCTCGTCGACCCAGGACTCGACGCGCTTGGCCGCGTCCTCGCTGACGAGCGGGCCGACGTCGGTCGCGTCGTCGGACGGGTCGCCGGTGCCCTGCGCCTCGACAGCGGCGACGAGCTTCGGGACGAGCCGGTCGTAGACCGACGCATCGGCGATGACGCGCTGCACGGAGATGCAGGACTGGCCGCCCTGGTAGTTGGCGAAGGTGGCGATCCGGGTCGCGGCCCGGTCGAGGTCCTCCTCGGAGGACCAGTCGGCGAGGACGACGGCCGCGGCGTTGCCGCCGAGCTCCAGGGTGCAGTGCTTGTGCGGCACGGACTCCTGGATGGCGTAGCCGACCTTGTCCGAGCCGGTGAAGGAGATCACCGGCAGGCGCTCGTCCTTGACCAGGGCGGGCATGGACTCGTTCAGGACCGGCAGGACGGACCAGGAGCCGGCGGGCAGCTCGGTCTCGGCCAGCAGCTCGCCGAGGATCAGGCCGGAGAGCGGGGTCGCGGGCGCCGGCTTGAGGATGATCGGCGCGCCGACCGCGATGGCCGGGGCGATCTTGTGGGCGCAGAGGTTCAGCGGGAAGTTGAACGGCGCGATGCCGAGGACGACGCCCTTGGGGAAGCGGCGGGTGAGCGCGAGGCGGCCCTGGCCACCGGCGTCGGTGTCGAGGCGCTGGGCCTCGCCGCCGTTGAAGCGGCGGGCCTCCTCGGCGGCGAAGCGGAAGACGGATACGGCACGGCCGACCTCGCCACGGGCCCACTTGATGGGCTTGCCGTTCTCGGCGGAGATCAGCTGGGCGATCTCCTCGGTCCGCTCGACCAGACGCCTGGACACGTGGTCGAGGGCGGCGGCACGTACATGGGCGGGGGTCGCCGCGAACTCGTCCACGACGGCGTGCGCGGCGGCCACGGCCTCCTCGACCTGGGCCTCGGTCGGCACGGACACGGTGCCGACGACGCGGCCGTCCCACGGGGACGTGACGTCGAAGGTGGCGTCGCCGGTGGCCTGGCGGCCGGCGAGCCAGAAGGCGTGGGTCGAAGTCATCTGCGGTCCCGGCCCTTCCGAAGTAGTGGGGTTCTCTCCTCCACACGGTAGGGGTGTGGGCCGGGATCGTGGTTTGTCCGCGTTGGAGTGGTCGGCGGGACGGTCTGGCCGCTTTGGCGAGTGCGCAGGTCAGCGACTGCTTTCCCGGCCGCGGCGTTCCGTGCTGACGATCAGGCACACACCCGCCACGACCACGGCGCCGCCGAGGGCGATCGGCCAGGTCAGCTGCTCGTTGAGGATCAGCGCGCCGAGGAGTACGGCGACGACCGGGTTGACGTACGCGTACGTGGCGACGAGCGAGAGCGGCGCGGAGTGGAGCAGCCAGGCGTACGCCGTGAACGCGATGAGCGAGCCGAAGACGACGAGATAGGCGAGGGCGGTCCAGGAGCGGCCCGACACGTCACCGAGCACGAAGCCGTGCTGCTCGCCCCGGCCGAGGCCGACCAGCAGACAGCCGATGCCGCCCGCGACCATTTCGTACGCGCTCGCCGCGAAGGGGTTGGCAGGCATGGGGATGCGGGCGGAGGAGAAGGAGCCGACCGACCACATGACGGTCGCCCCGATCACGGTGAGGACGCCCCACAGGCGTACGTCGCCGCTCAGCCCGGGGAGGGTCAGCACGGCGAGGCCCGCGAGCCCGAGCAGGACACCGCTGTACGCGCCGATGCCGGGCCGCTCGCCGAAGGCCCTGCGCAGCACGACGACCCAGGCGGGGACCACGGCGATGAGGAGGGCGGTGAGCCCGGAGGGCACGGCGGTCTCGGCGAGGACGACGAGTCCGTTGCCGCCGAGGAGGAGCAGCAGACCGACGACCGCTGCGGAGGTGAGCTGGGCACGGGTGGCCTTCAGCGCGGAGGGGCCCTGCCGCCAGGCGATGATCGCGGAGAGGATCAGTCCGGCGGCGATGAAGCGGGCGCCGGCGGACAGGAACGGGGGCATCGTCTCGACGACGACGCGGATGCCGAGATACGTCGATCCCCAGACGACGTACACGATGGCGAGCGCGCCCCAGACGGCCCCGGATATCCGGCGCCCGGGTGCGGGGGATGCGGTGGGGATGCCCGGTGCTTCGGCGGCGGGGGCGTCGGGGCAGGGAGCGGGTTGCGTCATCGGTCCTTCTCGTCCTCGTCTCGCGGACGGGCGGCGGGTGCCTCCCCGTCGCTGGAGATCACGAGGCAGGACCCTAGTGCTTCAGCAACCAAAAGCCAGAATTCCTGCCCGACTTCGGGCAGGCGGGCGGGAAATTTCCTGCGGTGCCGGAACGGAGACGGCTTGCCGGCGCCTGAGGCGGGCCTCCTCCCCGCCCCGCCCCTCCCGAACCGGGGCTCCGCCCCAGGCCCCGTTCCGGGGCTCCATCGCCGGACCCCGCGCCTCCAGCGCCGGCGGGGCTCCTTCGGAGCCCGTCCGGCGCTTGAGGGCGAACGCCCCGGTCCACCGAGCGGTACGGGGAGGCGCCCGCAGGGCAGGGCAGAGGGCAGGGCGGGGCCCCGAGGGGTCACTCGCGGGTGGGGCCCTCCGTCGCCTTCAGGGCCAGCCAGAGCTCCATGCGGACGTCCGGGTCGTCCAGGGAGCGGCCGAGTATCTCCTCGACGCGGCGCATGCGATAGCGCAGCGTGTGGCGGTGGACGCCCAGGTCGGCGGCCGCCGCGTCCCACTGGCCGTGGCGGGAGAGCCAGGCGCGGAGGGAGGCGACGAGGTCGCCGCGGCCGGTCGCGTCGTGTTCGTACAGGGCGCGGAGCATGCCGTCGGCGAAGGCACGTACAGCGTCGTCCGCAAGGAGCGGCAGGACGGAGCCGGCGGCGAGCTCCTCGTGCTCGACAAGGGCGCGGCCGCGGCGGCGGGCGACGGACAGGGCCTGCTCGGCCTGCTTGTACGCCGACGCGGCGGCGATCGGGCCGGTCGGGGCGGACATGCCGACGACGATGCCCGCCTCCTCGGCCTCCCGTTCCGGATACGACTCGCAGGCGGCCACGACCGCTCCCCCGTCGGCCGCCAGGACGACGAGCCGGTCGTCGCCCTCGGGAACGGTCAGCATCGCCTCGCCCGACCGGGACGCCGCGGACTCCAGCGACTCGGCGAGCGCGTGCACGGGATGCTCGGCGGCCGGGTCCGGCTCGCCCGCCTGCTCGGCGATCAGCAGCCGGAAGGGGGCGTCGAGGAGCTCGCCGTACAGATCCCCGGCGACCGCGCGGGCGTGGTCGGGCTGCCCGGACAGCATCATCCGCACCACCGCGGCGCCGAGGCGCTGCTCGGCGGCCTGGAGTGAGCGGGAACGTTCCGTCGTCAGCGTCAGCAGGGCGACGGCGGAGTGCACGGCGTACCGCTCGGCCGTCCCCAGCGGGGCGCCCGTGCCGACGGCGAGCGCGCCCCGCACCCTCCGGCCGGTACCCAGCGACTGCAGCTCGACCCGGTCCTCCGTCCCGCCCACGACGGCGCTGGCGGGCGCCGGCCGCTCGCGCAGCCGCTCGACGTCGGCGGTGAGCCGGGCCGCGCGCCGGGCTGCCCAGTCGGGGGCGGCCGCGACGACGGCGCCGGACGCGTCGTAGAGCGCGGCCCAGCCGTCGACGTGCGAGGCGAGCCTGGCCAGCAGCGCGGCAGGGCCCTCGGCGAGTGCGGCGCGGGTCAGCTCGCGCTGGGCCTCGAAGCCCGCGGTCACGGCCCGGTACTGGTCAGCGGCGATGGCGGCCGACACGGCCTTGCTGATGGCGAGGAAGGGGGTGCGGCGCGGCACTTCGAGGAGCGGGAAGTCCTCCTCCTTGGCCACGTCCAGCAGGGCCTCGGGGATGTCGTCATAGTTGACCCCGACGGCGAAGCCGAGCCCGACCACTCCGGCGCCGACCAGTCGCCGCACATAGCGGCGCATCGCCTCGTGGTCCGCGGCGTCCAGCGTCGTCGCGGTGACGAGAAGCAGCTCGCCGCCCTCCATGTACGGCACGGGGTCGGCGAGCTCGCTGACGTGCGCCCAGCGCACGGGGGTCCCGAGCCGGTCCTCCCCGGCGCGCACGGTCAGTTTGAGCGCGGAGTGCTGGACA
Source organism: Streptomyces sp. NPDC059909 (assembly GCF_042730885.1). Classification (NCBI taxonomy): domain Bacteria; kingdom Bacillati; phylum Actinomycetota; class Actinomycetes; order Kitasatosporales; family Streptomycetaceae; genus Streptomyces; species Streptomyces sp. NPDC059909. The sequence continues at coordinate 273,773 of NZ_JBHWKX010000003.1, read as the reverse complement.
AGCTGGGCGAGGGTGACCGGCATGGGACCGCGTGCTTTCGGCAGAGGGTGAGTGCTTCTGGGGTTTTTCGCCGTCCCGTATGAACGGCACACCTCGATTCTGCCACCGCGTACGAGTGGCCGGGTCGGGTCCGGTCGGTCGGGCCGGACCCGACCGCACCAGCCGGGGTCAGGTCCGCAGATCCACCAGCAGCGGCGGGGTGTGTTCGCCCCGCACCGAAGCGAGGGACAGCACCGCATGTCCGGCCGGTACGGAGTGCGCCAGCTCGGACGCCGACCAGCGCTCCCGCTCGACCTCACGGACCGTCACCGCTTCGGCGGTGGCGGCCTTTCCGGTCACCAGGCGCCGCATGAAGTGCAGCGCCTTGGTCAGCGGTTCGTCCGAGATGATCTGCCGGTTGGTGACGTCCCGGGTCTGCACCCACTCGGTGCCCCAGGTCTCCGCGAAGCGCCCGCCGTCCCAGGGCGCGAGCCCGGCGAAGGCCATCCGGCATCCCACGGCGCCCAGCAGCGGCCCGCGCAGCGCCTCGGGCACGTCCTCCAGCGTCCGCAGCGACAGCACGACCCCGGCGTTCGCGGAGCGCAGCCGCTGCACGGCCCGCACCGAGTCCGCCGTGACGGTGTACGTGGCGTCGTCGAGCACCAGGCAGGCGAAGAGCGAGCGGTCGGTGCGGGCGAGCGCGGCCTCGGTGAACTGGGCGAGGACGAGCCGGGCGATGATCCGGGACGCCTCGGCGTGGCCGCGCTCGGGCAGGTCGACACGGACCCGCAGCGGATGCTCGATGGCCCGCAGCGAGAACTGCCGGCCGGGCTCCCTCGTACGGAAGAACGGCGCGAACGCGGGCCGGTCGAGGAACGCGATCCGCTCGGCGAGCAGCACACCGACGTCGTCCGCGCGCTCCGACTGGCGCCCGCGGGCGTCGAGTTCACGGAGCTGGGAGGCCTCGCCGGCCGCCTCCAGGGCCGTGCGCAGCTCGCCGAGCGCGGCCGGCGCGCCTCCGACGAGTTCGCGCAGCTCCGGCACGGCCGGGAAGTGGCCGTGGACGCTCCGGTACGGCCCGATCAGCTGGGCGAGCGCGGTGGCGGCCCGGCGGCTGTCGACCGTCAGGTCGCCGACGAGCGCCTCGGCGAGGATGCGGGCGGCCTCGTCGGGGTCGTCGGCGCCGCCGTAGAGGTCGAGGTCGTGCGTGGACTCGGGCCGTCCGAGGGCGATGACGAGGTCGAAGGCGTCGTCGGGGGCGAGCGCCGTGCCGTGGGCGGTGACGGCGACGACGGCGGCCCGGTTGGCGAGCGCCTGCAGGCACATGGCCTCGACGACGGGTCGTACGAGCCGCACGGTCTTGCCGGACCCGGAGGGGCCGACGGCCAGCAGTGAGGTCCCCAGGAGCGCGGGTTCGAGGGCGACACCGGTGGTGCGGCGGGCGTAGGGGTTGCGGGGGTGGTCGGCGGCGGTGCCGATCCGGACCTGCCCGGTGGCGAGGTCGTGGGCGGCCGTGCGGACAGGCAGGTCCCGTAGGCCCGAGGGGTGCGCGCAGGCGGCGGGGCCGTCGGCGCGGACGGCGTCGGTGAAGGCGGGCAGGCGCTCGGGCCGGGTGCGGACGCCCTGCCAGGCGCGGCGGATCCGGGCGTAGTCGACATCGCCGAGCCTGCCCTTCCTCGTCGCCTCGGCGAGGGTGCGCGCCGCCTCGTCGAGCCCGGCGGCACGCAACTCGGGCCAGTCGGCGGGGTCGTGCGCAGGCGCGGGAGGGGGCGCAGCGGGCGCCGACACCGGGCTGCTGCGCAGCGCCCGGCGCCACCGCCCGACCTTGGCGAACGGCCACAGCACGGGCAGGGCGATCACTGCATAGAGTGTGTAGCTCACTGCTGCCGCGACAAACCGATTGCCGCCACCCTGCAGCCAGGACTCGGGCACCGACCGGAGGACGAGGTCCACGCCCGGAACGGTCCTCGTCCAGACGAGCAGCAGGACTACGGCCGCGCCGACGGCCGTGCTGGCCACGGCGGCCTTGGGCCCGCGGACTTCCGTGAAGCGCGCGAACGCCTCTCGACAGTTGCCCAGGCGGCCGAACCCGTACACGAGCGCTCCGGTGATCAGCAGCTGGTAGATGTCCAGAGCGTTCGCCGCGCCCAGCGGCATCGGCTCGTCGCCGAAGCTGACCCACCAGTCCCGCGGCGTGAACAGCTCCAGCGGGATTCGCCAGTAAGGGATGTAACCGTTCGTCCAGAGCGACCACACCAGGACGCAGGCCAGGAACGAGATCACGGCGCCGCTCAGCAGCGCGCGATCCTGCGTGGTCACTGGCTCCTCGGCCGGCCGGGGCACATGACCGTACCGCCACACACCGGGCTCGCCCTCAGGGCGCGGCGTCCTCAGCCATTCGGAGAGCGGCGGCCGGAGGGCGGGAGGCTCTACCGGCATCGGCGGCAGCCCACGCGGCGGAGGCCCGGCGGGGCGCGGGACGGAGTGCGGGGCCGGGTGTGCCTGGTGTGCGCTCCCTGAGCTGCCCGCCCGCGAACCGCGCGCGTCGTACGTGCCTTCGGTGTCCATGAACCCTGCCCCCTGACCAGCCAGGACCGCGTCTGTGCCACCGTCAATCTAGTGCCCGTCGGCGGGGAGTTCAGCGAGTACGCCGTGGGCGAGCCGCTGCAGCGCGGCGCTGTCTCGGCACCGAGTACGAGATGGGAGTGGTCCTCCAGCAGCTCGACCATCCGCGTGGAACGCGGCGGGCCGCTCGGCGGGCGGGGCACCGGGGCCGAGCGGGGCGCGCCACGCAGGTCCGGGGGCCTCCCTCGGGAAAGCAACAGCACCGACCCCGGCTGAAGCAGCCATCCTGGAAGGAGCCCGATGCTCCCGGAGGGAATCCCGAGGCGTACTGCTCTATGTCCGTGGCGGACAACGACACGCCCCGACCACTCCCGAACGGAGCATGCCCGACCCCCAGACCCGGACCTAGCCTGCGAAGAAAGCAGAAGTGCGTCCGAAAGACACCCCCAGGAGCCCTCATGACCGCAATCCCGCAGGAGCGCCGCGTCGTCACCGCCATTCCCGGCCCGAAGTCGCAGGAGCTGCAGGCCCGTCGTCTCTCCGCGGTCGCGGGCGGCGTGGGCTCCGTGCTGCCGGTGTTCACCGCCCGCGCCGGTGGCGGCATCATCGAGGACGTCGACGGCAACCGCCTCATCGACTTCGGCTCCGGCATCGCCGTGACCTCCGTGGGCGCCTCCGCCGAGGCCGTCGTGCGCCGCGCGTCCGCCCAGCTGCAGGACTTCACGCACACCTGTTTCATGGTCACCCCGTACGAGGGCTACGTGGAGGTCTGTGAGGCCCTCGCCGAGCTCACCCCGGGCGACCACGCCAAGAAGTCCGCGCTGTTCAACTCCGGCGCCGAGGCCGTCGAGAACGCCGTCAAGATCGCGCGTTCGTACACCAAGCGCCAGGCCGTCGTTGTCTTCGACCACGGCTACCACGGCCGCACGAACCTCACGATGGCGCTGACCGCCAAGAACATGCCGTACAAGCACGGCTTCGGCCCGTTCGCCCCCGAGGTCTACCGCGTGCCGGTGGCGTACGGCTACCGCTGGCCGACCGGCCCGGAGAACTGCGGCCCCGAGGCCGCCGCCCAGGCCATCGACCAGATCACCAAGCAGATCGGTCCCGACAACGTCGCCGCGATCATCATCGAGCCGGTCCTCGGCGAGGGCGGCTTCATCGAGCCGGCCAAGGGCTTCCTCCCGGCGATCGCGCAGTTCGCCAAGGACAACGGCATCGTCTTCGTCGCCGACGAGATCCAGTCCGGCTTCTGCCGCACCGGCCAGTGGTTCGCCTGCGAGGACGAGGGCGTCGTCCCGGACCTGATCACCACCGCCAAGGGCATCGCGGGCGGTCTGCCGCTCGCCGCCGTCACCGGCCGCGCCGAGATCATGGACGCCCCGCACGCGGGCGGCCTGGGCGGCACCTACGGCGGTAACCCGGTGGCCTGCGCCGGTGCCCTCGGCGCCATCGAGACCATGCGCGAGCTGGACCTCAACGGCAAGGCCAAGCGCATCGAGGAGGTCATGAAGGGCCGCCTCGCCGCCATGCAGGAGAAGTACGAGATCATCGGCGACATCCGCGGCCGCGGCGCCATGATCGCGATCGAGCTGGTGAAGGACCCGGCCACCAAGGAGCCGAACCCCGAGGCCACCGGCGCGCTCGCCAAGGCCTGCCACGCCGAGGGTCTGCTCGTCCTGACCTGCGGCACGTACGGCAACGTGCTCCGCTTCCTGCCGCCGCTGGTCATCGGCGAGGACCTGCTGAACGAGGGCCTGGACATCCTCGAGGCCGCGTTCGCCACGGTCTGAGCCGGGCGGCTGGGGTGTGACCCCCAGTAATCGCGCGTTCCCTGTGAAGAAGGTGTGGGGGGCCAATGGCGGGATGGAATTCCGGCTGTTGGTCCCCCTCCTGCTGCCGTACGGTTTCTGCAGATGAGAGAAACACCCCGCCCGCAGGGGACTGCGAGCGATTCCAGGCCGGAGCCTCCCCAGCCCCGACCTGGCCGTGCCCTCGCGCACACCACCGGAGCCTCTGGGTCCGGAACTCCTCACCGATCGGATGGCCGCCCGCCCCAAACCCCCCGGGGCGCGCGGCAAACCGATCCAGGCGGCCGCCTCGGAACCACCCCCCCTGTTCCGGGGCGGTCGGCTCTTTCCCGGCTTTCCGGCGCCCGGCTCTCCCTCGCCCGGGTTTCCGGCGCCCTTCCTCCCCCGATTCGGGCCTCCCTGGTCTCGTCGCTTCCCCCGGCGTTCTGCGTCGCCCTCTTCGCGCTGATCACCTGGCAGGTCGCCGCGCACGGTCCGCTGCGCGCCCTGGACGAGCGCCTGGACCGTGCCCTCGTGGGCGAAGGCCCCGCCGGACTCACCGAATTCCTCGCCGACCTCGGCAACATGCCGGTCGCGCTGCCGGTGCTCGCCGCGGCCGTCGCGTACGCGCTGTACCGACGGCGTCGCCACCAGGCCCTGGCCGTCGCCCTCGCCATGGCCCTCGTACCGGCGCTCGTCGCCCCGCTCAAGGAACTCACCGACCGTCCGGGGCCGCTGACCGCCGAGACCGGCTACTTCCCGTCGGGGCACGCGGCCACGGCGATGGTGGCCTACATGGGCGCGGCACTGCTCGTCGGCAGACGGCTGATGCCCGTCGCCGTCCTGCTCACGGTGGCGACGGGCACCGGCCTCGTCCTGCGCGGTTACCACTGGCCCCTGGACGTCCTGGGCAGCTGGTGTCTGTGCGGGGTCCTGCTGCCGGCGGTCACCAGGAGTATTCGTCGAAGTTCCGGGAGAACTCCCCGCCGCCGTACCGGTCCCAGTTGATCGACCAGGTCATGAGCCCGCGCAGCCCCGGCCACCTCCCGTGGGTCTGGTAGGAGCCGCAGTTGGTGCCCTTGGTCAGGCAGTCCAGCGCCTTGTCGACCTCGGCGGGCGGCGTGTGGCCGTTGCCGGCCGTCGTCGTGGCGGGCAGACCGATCGCCACCTGCTCCGGGCGCAGGGCCGGGAAGAACCTCGACTGGTCCTTGGCGACCGGGAAGCCGGTGAGGAGCATGTCGGTCATGGAGATGTGGAAGTCCGCGTTCCCCATGGTGTGGTACTGGTCGTCGAGGCCCATGATCGGGCCCGAGTTGTAGTGCTGGACGTGCAGCAGGGTGAGGTCGTCGCGCAGGGCGTGGATGACCGGGAGGTACGCCCCGCAGCGCGGGTCCTGGCCGCCGAACGGCCCGGAGCCGTAGTACTGGTGGCCGAGCTGCACGAAGAACGTCTCCGGTGCCATGGTCAGCACGAAGTCGTCGCCGTACCTGGCCTTGAGGGTCTTGAGCGCCGAGATCAGGTTGACGACCACCGGGGTGGTGGGGTTGCGGAAGTCGGTGTCGCCCGCGTTCAGCGACAGGGAGTGCCCCTCGAAGTCGATGTCCAGGCCGTCGAGGCCGTAGTCGTCGATGATCTTCGATACGGAGGAGACGAAGGTGTCGCGGGCGGCGGTGGTGGCGAGCTGGACCTGGCCGTTCTGGCCGCCGATGGAGATCAGGACCTTCTTGCCGGCGGCCTGCTTGGCCTTGATGGCGGCCTTGAAGTCGGCGACGGACTCGACGTTCGGGCACTCTCCCCCTGGCACGGCTCCGCCAGCGCCGGGGGGACCCCCAGCCGGGCAGAGGCTGAAGCGGATGTCGCCCGAGGTCACCGAGGTCGGTTCGCCGAAGGCGAGGTTGATGATGTCCCAGGAGTCGGGCACGTCGGCCATGCGCGTGTAGCCGGAGCCGTTGGCGAAGCTCGCGTGGAGATAGCCGACCAGGGCATGGGCGGGCAGGCCGGGCCCGGGGCCGGGACCGCCGCCCGATGCCGTCGTCGCGGTGACGGCCGTGGACTTCGGCGACTCGCCCGCGCTGTTGGTGGCGGTGACCTGGAAGCTGTACGAGGTCGACGCGGCCAGTCCCGTGACGGTGGCCGAGGCGCCGGTCACCGAGAGGACCTCGGTGCCGTTGCGGTAGACGTTGTAGCCGGTCGCCCCGGGGACGGGTGACCAGGAGAGCGGCACGGTGGAGGACGTGGGGGTGCCGGCGCTGAGCCCGGCCGGCGCTGCCGGGATCCCGACCGGGGCGCCGCCCGGGCCGAAGAGGGAGAGGTCGTCGGCCTGGTAGGCGCCGGTGCCGTACCAGCCGTGCGTGTAGACCGTCACGGACGTCGTGGTGGCGCCGGTGCTGAACGTCGTCGTCAGCTTCTGCCAGTCGGGGGCCGACTGGGTCCAGGTCGAGACGTCACTGGTGCCGGTGCCGGACGCCCCGAGGTAGACATAGCTGCCGCGCACCCAACCGCTCAGCGTGTACGAGGAGTTGGGCTGCACCGTGATGGTCTGCGAGCACTTGGCGTTGTCGCTGCCGGCCGGGGTCGCCTGCAGCGCCTTGGTGCCGCTGTGCACGGGGGACGAGACGGCGGCGCCGCTGCCCGCCGTGCAACTCCAGCCGTCCAGGCCGGACTCGAAGCCTCCGTTGCGTGCCAGCTCGGCGTCGGCGGCCTGTGCGGTGTGGGCGGACGCGACGAGTCCGCTCGCGGCGAGGAGAGCCGCCACGACGACGGCGAGAGGTCTGGTGCGGACCACAACTGCCTCCGGGTGTGGGGGGATTCGAGGTGGAACCCGGCACAACATGGTCCAGACCAATCGAGTTGTCAAGACCTCTGACACCGCACCGGTGAGCTCACCCCTTGCCCTCCCCCGCGATCACGGCCGCTGCCTCGTGCATCGACAGCTCCAGCAGCGCCGGATCCGTGAGCGTCCCCGAACCGTCGGGCGGGATCAGCCAGCGCACCCCGCCCGCGGCCCGCCCGGGGTACGGGACGACGATCCAGGTACCGCGCCCGGCGGTGCGTACGCCCGTACCGACCCAGCGCCCGGATGTGCCGGGCGGCACGAAGAAGCCCATGCGGGCGTCGCCGAAGCCGGCGAGGACGGGACCCGGCCGGTCCATGAGCCGGGTCAGGACGTCGAACGTCGGATGGCCGAGCTGCCCCGGCAGGATCAGTACGTCCCAGCGCCTGCCCGCCGGGAGCAGGGCGACCCCCTGGGGGTTGCGCTCCCACTCCCAGCGGCAGGCGTCGGGGTCCGGCGCCACCGACACCAGCCATTGCACCGCAGTCCTGGACCCCGCACCGGTCATGGCCAACAGCCTCCGTCTCCATGTGACGTGCACGCGCGGACAACGCGTTCACACGGGGAGAGCGGGGCGGGCGCCGGCTATTACGCGGGTTTCGGGGACCGGTTGAATCGGCCGTCGGACCAACCGGCGGCTCGACCGTGAGCAGGTCAGCTGTCGAAGCCGAGGCCGAGGCGGTCCATCACCTTCAGCCACAGGTTCCGCCGCCCGCCGTTGGCGTCCGCGCGGGCCAGCGACCACTTGGTGATGCCGATTCCGGCCCAGGCGACCGGCTCCGGCGGGAAGGGCAGCGGCTTCGTCCGCACCATCTCCAGCTCGGTGCGCTCGGTGCGCTCACCGGCGAGGAGATCGAGCATCACCTCCGCGCCGAAGCGCGTGGCGCCGACGCCGAGTCCCGTGTACCCGGCGGCGTACGCCACCTTCCCGCCGTGGGCCGTACCGAAGAAGGCGGAGAAACGGGAGCAGGTGTCGATCGCGCCGCCCCAGGCATGGCTGAAGCGCAGCCCCTCCAGCTGCGGGAAGCACGTGAAGAACTGGCCCGCCAGCTTCAGGTACGTCTCGGGCCGGTGGTCCATCTCGGCGGTGACCTTGCCGCCGTACGGATAGATCGCGTCGTAGCCGCCCCACAGGATGCGGTGGTCGGCGGTGATCCGGAAGTAGTGGAACTGGTTGGCGCTGTCGCCGAGTCCCCGGCGGTTCTTCCAGCCGACCGACTCCAGCTGCGCGGGCGACAGCGGCTCGGTCATCAGCGCGTAGTCGTACACCGGGACGGTGAAGGGGCGGACCCGCTTGACCAGCGACGGGAAGACGTTCGTGCCGAGCGCGACGCGGCGGGCGTGGACCCGGCCGTAGGAGGTGCGGAGGGCCATCCCGGGGCCGGAGGCGGCGAGTTCGAGAGCGCGGGTGTTCTCGTACACCCGCACGCCGAGGTCGAGGCAGGCCTGCTTGAGGCCCCAGGCGAGCTTCGCCGGATGCAGCATGGCCACGCCGCGCCGGTCGAGCAGCCCGCCGAGGAAGGTCGGCGAGTTGACCTCGGCCCGCACGGCGTCCCGGTCCAGCAGCTCCAGTCCGTCGCCGAAGCCGAGGCGCTCGGCCTCCTCGTACGTCTCACGGAGCTCTTCGAGCTGGTGCGGTTCGGTGGCCACATCGATCTCGCCGGAGCGCTCGAAGTCGCAGTCGATGCCATAGGTGCCGACGGCGGCCTCGATGGCGTCGAGGTTCCGCGCGCCGAGCTCCTCCAGCTTCACCATCTCCTGCGGCCAGCGGGCGAGCCCGTTGCCGAGGCCATGGGTGAGCGATGCGGCGCAGAAGCCGCCGTTGCGGCCCGAGGCGGCCCAGCCCACCTCGCGGCCTTCGATCAGTACGACATCCCGCTCGGGGTCGCGCTCCTTGGCGAGGAGCGCGGTCCACAGTCCGCTGTAGCCGCCACCGACGACGAGGAGGTCGGTCCGCTCGTCGTCGGTGAGGGCGGGCAGGGTGGCGGGCTTGCCGGGGTCTTCCAGCCAGAAGGGGACGGGCTGGGCGTCGGAGAGTGATGAGGCAAAGGTCATGGCAGCTGGGGCCATGGTTTCCACTCCTTCAGGACCTATTTCGCTCGTGCGGTTTTCGTCCGCCGGTTGCTGATCGCCTGGCCGGCGACGACGACGATGACGGCGATGGCGAACATGGCCGTGCCGATCACGTTGATCTGGACGGGCGTACCGCGCTGGGCCGAGCCCCACACGAACATGGGGAAGGTGACGGTGTTGCCCGAGTTGAAGTTGGTGATGATGAAGTCGTCGAAGGAGAGCGCGAAGGACAGCAGCGCGCCCGCCGCGATACCCGGGGCCGCGATCGGCAGGGTGACCCGGAGGAAGGTCTGCACCGGACCGGCGTAGAGATCACGCGCCGCCTCCTCCAGACGCGGGTCCATCGACAGGACGCGCGCCTTGACGGCGGCGACGACGAAGCTGAGGCAGAACATGACGTGGGCGATCAGGATCGTCCAGAAGCCCAGCTCGATGCCCATGTTGAGGAACAGCGCGAGCAGCGAGGCGGCCATCACGATCTCGGGCATCGCCATCGGCAGGAAGATCAGCGAGTTGATCGCGCCACGCGCCCGGAAGCGGTAGCGGACCAGCGCGAAGGCGATCATCGTGCCGAGGACGGTCGCGCCGAGGGTGGACCAGGCGGCGAGCTGGAGGGACAGCGAGAGCGAGCCGCACAGGTCGGCGACGCCGCACGGGTCCTTCCAGGCGTCCAGCGAGAACTCCTGCCAGGCGTAGTTGAACCGCCCGTTGGGGTTGTTGAAGGAGAACACCGTCACGACGACGTTCGGCACGATCAGATAGGCGAGCGTGCCGAGGCCCGCGATGACGACGAGGTTGCGTCGGAGCCACTGCATCAGACCAGGTCCTCCGTTCCGGCGCGGCGGATGTAGACCGTGACCATGATCAGCACGACGGCCATCAGGATGAAGGACAGCGCGGCCGCTGTCGGGTAGTCCAGGATCCGCAGGTACTGCGACTGGATGACATTGCCGATCATTCGGGTGTCCGTGGAGCCCAGCAGCTCCGCGTTGACGTAGTCGCCGCTCGCCGGGATGAAGGTGAGCAGCGTCCCGGAGACCACGCCCGGCATCGACAGCGGGAAGGTGACCTTGCGGAAGGTCGTGGCGGGCGTGGCGTAGAGGTCGCCCGCCGCCTCGTGCAGCCGGGTGTCGATCCGCTCCAGCGAGGTGTACAGCGGAAGGATCATGAACGGCAGGAAGTTGTACGTCAGACCGCAGACGACCGCGAGCGGGGTGGCCAGCACCCTGTCCCCCTCGGTCATGCCCAGCAGGCTGGTGACGTCGAGGATGTGCAGCGCATTGAGCGTCTCCACCACCGGTCCGCCGTCGGCGAGGATCGTCTTCCAGGCGAGCGTGCGGATCAGGAAGCTGGTGAAGAACGGCGCGATGACCAGGATCAGCAGCACATTGCGCCAGCGGCCCGCCTTGAACGCGATGAGGTACGCGAGCGGGTAGCCGAGCAGCAGACACAGCGCGGTGGCGGTGCCGGCGTACAGCAGCGAGCGCAGGAACTGCGGGTAGTACTCCTGGAAGGCCTCCCAGTAGGTCTGGAAGTGCCAGGTGACCTCGAAGCCCTTCTCGAGGGAGCCGGTCTGCACCGAGGTCGAGGCCTGGTAGACCATCGGCAGCACGAAGAAGACCAGCAGCCACAGGATGCCGGGCAGCAGCAGCCAGTACGGGACCAGTTTGCGGCGGACCGAGGGCTTGTGGACGGGTGGTTCAGCGGCGGCGGCCACCGGGGGCGGCGCTTCGGTGACGGTCATGCGCTCTCCTCGACCGTCTCGACACCGGCGTCGATGTCCTGGTCGGCGTCGAGGCCGAAGGTGTGCTCCGGGTTCCAGTGCAGCACGACCTCGGCACCGGGCACGAGCCGGGAGTCCCGCTCGATGTTCTGTACGTACACCTCCAGCTCGGGGCAGACCGGGCTGTCGATGACGTACTGCGTGGAGACGCCGATGAAGCTGGAGTCGGCGATCTTTCCGGTGATCCGGTTGCGGCCGTCGGCGATCTCTCCCGCGTCGTCGGCGTGCGCGAGCGATATCTTCTCGGGCCGGACGCCGACCAGCAGCTTCCCGCCGCTGCGGGGCTGGGTGGCGCAGCGCTGCGCGGGGATCCGCAGCTTGGCGTCGGCGGCCGCCACGAGGATGTCACTGCCGCCGGTCTCGGCGACCTCGGCCTCGATCAGGTTGGAGGTGCCGAGGAAGTTGGCGACGAAGGTCGTCTGCGGGTTCTCGTAGAGCTCGGCGGGCGCGCCCAGCTGCTCGACCCGGCCGCCGTTCATCACCGCGACCGTGTCGGCCATGGTCATGGCCTCCTCCTGGTCGTGGGTGACGTGGACGAAGGTGATGCCTACCTCGGTCTGGATGCGCTTGAGCTCCAGCTGCATCTGCCGGCGCAGCTTGAGGTCGAGGGCGCCGAGCGGCTCGTCGAGGAGCAGCACCTGCGGGTGGTTGATGAGCGCGCGGGCGACGGCGACGCGCTGCTGCTGGCCACCGGAGAGCTGGTGCGGCTTGCGGTGCGCGAAGTCACCGAGCTGGACGAGCTCGAGCATCTCGTCGACCTGCTTCTTGACGGACTTGATGCCGCGGCGGCGCAGGCCGAACGCGATGTTCTCGTAGATGTTCAGGTGCGGGAAGAGCGCATAGCTCTGGAAGACGGTGTTGACCGGGCGCTTGTGCGGCGGCAGGGCGGTGACGTCCTTGCCGCCGAGGAAGACGGTGCCGGTGCTGGGGTCCTCGAGGCCGGCGATCATCCGCAGCGTGGTGGTCTTGCCGCAGCCGGATGCACCGAGCAGGGCGAAGAACGAGCCCTGCGGGACGGTCAGGTCGAGCGGGTGCACGGCGGTGAAGGAGCCGTAGGTCTTGCTGATCCCGGAGAGCCGGACGTCGCCGCCCTCGGTCTTCGAAGTCTTCGAATCAGTCATGGGTCGCGTTCCCAGTGGTGTCGATGGGCAGGGGGAGGTCAGGCGCCGATGAGTTTGGCGAACTTCTCTTCGTACGCCGTCTCTTCCTTGCTGCTGAGCGAGCGGAAGGCGTGGGACTTGGCGGCCATGGCCTTGTCCGGGAGGATCAGCGTGTTCGATGCCAGCGCGGGGTCGATCTTCGCGAGCTCGTCCTTCACCCCGTCGACCGGGCAGACGTAGTTGATGTACGCGGCCAGCTGCGCGGCGACCGGAAGCTCGTAGTAGTAGTCGATGAGCTTCTCGGCGTTGGTCTTGTGCCGGGCCTTGGCCGGGACCAGCAGATTGTCGCTGGAGGTGATGTAACCGGCCGACGGGATCGCGAACTTGATGTCCGGGTTGTCGGCCTGGAGCTGGATGACGTCACCGGCCCAGGCGAGACAGGCGGCAAGGTCGCCCTTGTCCAGGTCCGAGGTGTAGTCGTTGCCGGTGAAGCGGCGGATCTGCTTCTTGTCGACGCCCTTCTGGAGCCGCCCGATCGCGGCGTCGTAGTCGGCGTCGGTGAACTTCCCGGGGTCCTTGCCCATGTCGATCAGCGTCATGCCGACCGAGTCGCGCATCTCGGTGAGGAAGCCGACCCGGCCCTTGAGCGTGGGGTCGTCCAGCAGCTGGGCGACCGAGTCCACCTTGCGGCCGCCGGTCGCCTTGGAGTTGTAGGCGATGACCGTGGAGATACCGGTCCAGGGGTACGAGTAGGCCCGGCCCGGGTCCCAGTCGGGGCTGCGGAACTGCGAGGACAGATTGGCGAAGGCGTGCGGCAGGTTCGACGGGTCGAGCTTCTGCGCCCAGCCGAGCCGGATCATCCGGGCGGCCAGCCAGTCGGTGACGCAGATCAGGTCGCGGCCGGTGTCCTGGCCGGCCGCGAGCTGCGGCTTGATCTTGCCGAAGAACTCGACGTTGTCGTTGATGTCCTCGGTGTACTTGACCGTGATCCCGGTGCGCTTGGTGAACGCCTCCAGGGTGGGACGGCTCTTCTCGTCCTCACTGATGTCCATGTACTCGGTCCAGTTGGAGAAGGCTATGCGCTTCTCCTTGGCCGAGTGGTCGTCGGAGACCGCTGCGTCGCCCTCCCGCTTGGCGGGCGGGATGCCACACGCGCTCAGCATCCCGGCGCCGCCGATGGTGAGGGCGCCGACGCCTGACGCACGCAGCAGCGAACGGCGGGAGAGGGCGCCCCTGCCGTTCGTCATACTGCGCTGCACAGCGGCCAGCTGGGCCGCGGAGAGGCGGTCGGACTGGTAGTGCTCCATGCGCTGTTCCCTTTCGGGTGGATGAGGCCGCTGGTCGGGCGGCGAGCCACGCGGCAGTAGCCGCAGGTCCTTACGGTCGGTCCCCGAAGACGGTGCGGTGCCAGTCCTTCCTGATCACCGCAGTGTTGTCGTACATCACGTGCTTGACCTGCGTGTACTCCTCGAAGGAATACGCCGACATGTCCTTTCCGAACCCGCTGGCCTTGTATCCGCCGTGGGGCATCTCGCTGATGATCGGAATGTGGTCGTTCACCCAGAGGCAGCCCGCCTTGATCTCGCGGGTGGCCCGGCCCGCGCGGTACACGTCACGGCTCCAGGCGGAGGCGGCGAGTCCGTACGGGGTGTCGTTGGCGAGGGCGATGCCCTCGTCGTCGGAGTCGAAGGGCAGCACGACCAGGACCGGGCCGAAGATCTCGGACTGGACGACCTCGCTGTCCTGGGCGGCGCCCGCGATCAGCGTCGGCAGGTAGTACGCGCCCTTCTCCAGGTCCCCGCCGGGCGCCCGGCCGCCGGTGACGACGGTGGCGTACGAACGGGCCCGGTCGACGAAACCCGCGACCCGGTCGCGCTGGGTGTGCGAGACGAGCGGGCCGAGGTCCGTGGACGGGTCGAAGGGGTCGCCGAGCCGTACGGTCGCCATCAGGTCGGCGACGCCGGCGACGAACGCGTCGTACAGCGGGCGCTGGACATAGGCACGGGTCGCGGCGGTGCAGTCCTGGCCGCTGTTGATCAGCGAGCCGGCGACCGCGCCGTGCACGGCGGCCTCCAGGTCCGCGTCGTCGAAGACGACGAAGGGGGCCTTGCCGCCGAGCTCCAGGTGGAGCCGCTTGACGGTGGAGGTGGCGATCTCGGCGACGCGCTTGCCGACCGCGGTCGAGCCCGTGAAGGACGTCATGGCCACGTCCGGGTGGCCGACGAGGTGCTCGCCGGCCTCCCTGCCCGCGCCGGTGACGACATTGACGACCCCGTCGGGGATGCCTGCATCGGCCGCTGCCCGGGCGAACATCAGAGAGGTCAGCGGGGTGATCTCGGCGGGCTTGAGGACAATCGTGTTGCCCGCTGCGACGGCCGGGAGGATCTTCCAGGCGGCCATCTGGAGCGGATAGTTCCAGGGCGCGATGGAGCCGACGACACCGATCGGCTCCCGGCGTACGTACGAGGTGTGGTCGCCGCTGTACTCCCCCGCGGACTGCCCCTGGAGATGGCGGGCGGCGCCGGCGAAGAACGCGGTGTTGTCCACGGTGCCGGGCACGTCGAACTCGCGGGTCAGCTTGATCGGCTTGCCGCACTGCAGCGACTCGGCCTGGGCGAAGTCCTCGGCCTGCTCGGCGAGCACGGACGCGAAGCGGTGGAGTGCGTCGGAGCGCTCGCCGGGGGTGGCTCCCGCCCAGCCGGGGAAGGCCTCGCGCGCGGCGGCGACGGCGGCGTCCACGTCGGCGGTGCCCGCCAGTTCGTACGCGAGGACCTGCTCCCCGGTGGCGGGGTCGACGACGGCGTGGTGATGTCCCGACGTGCCCGGGCGCAGCCGGCCGCCGATGTACTGTGCGCCGTCGGTGAAACGGTCCTGTGCCTGGAAGCGGTTGACCATGACTCTCCGTTGCTCCAGCTCGAAGTGAGTGCCGATCCTGACAGAATGGAGTTTCGCCAACAAGGGATTCCGTAGTTGCCTTTTGATTACGCGACGGAATCGGTCGACCATGTGTCGCGCCGGCGGGGTCATCCGCGTACGGAGTGTCAGTGGCGGGTGCCAGACTCGCGTGCATGGGGATCACCAGCACCACCGTCGAGGCCCTGGTCGCGCAGGCCGGCAGCGGGCGACGGCTCAAGTATCTGCACTTCTGGGGACATACACCGCGCCGCGACGGTGCCGTCGGCGCGAGTTGTCTGAGTCAGTGGTGGCCGTCGCCGTTCACCGTGGACGGGGTCGAGTACGCGACCGCCGAGCACTGGATGATGGCCGGGAAAGCCCGGCTCTTCGGTGACGAGGACGCGGAGCGCAAGGCCGTTGCGGCCACGAGCCCGGCGCTGGCGAAGAAGACGGGCCGTCTCGTGCTCGGGTTCAACGACGGGATATGGGAGCGCGAGCGGTTCGGGATCGTGGTCGAGGGCAGCGTGCACAAGTTCGCCCAGCACGCCGACCTGCGCGAATTCCTGCTCTCGACCGGGGACCGGGTGCTGGTGGAGGCGAGTCCGCGGGACCGCGTCTGGGGGATCGGTCTCACCGCGGACGACGAGCGGGCCCATGACCCCGCGCAGTGGCGGGGGCTGAATCTGCTGGGCTTCGCCCTGATGGAGGCGCGTGAGCGCCTGCGGGCTGAGGCCTGAGCCCGGGGGACGGACGGCCGGGCGGCGCGGGGGGCCGCCCGGACGGTCCCGTCCGGTCGGGCGCCGATCAGCGCGGGGCGGCGTCGACGACCAGCGTCGTCGCCCAGGGGTCCTCGTCGACGCCGCTCTCCTCCCATTCGTCGGCGTTCACGATGATCCAGGCGAAGAACGCGATGATGGCGGCTCCCAGGGCGATGCCGACGGAGCCGAGGATGATCCCGGCGAGGGCCTGGCCCTTGTTGTTCGCCTCGCCCCGCTGGTACCGCTTGCGGCCGATGATGCCGAAGATCAGGGCGAGCGCCCCCAGGATCAGGCTGGGGATGCCGTACATGCAGAAGAGACAGACGGCGAGGATGCCGAGCACCATCGCGGCCGTGCCCATGCCGTTCTGCGGCTGGGTGCCCATGGTCCAGGAGCCGGAGTAGCCCGGGTATCCGGGGTAGCCGTAGCCGGGCGCACCGGGCTGGGCGCCCGGCGCGGCCGGATAGCCGTAGCCGGGGGTGCCGGGCGCGGCCGGGTAGCCGTACGGGCCGGGGGCGGGCTGTGCGGGCCCGCCCGGGGCTATCGGCGGTGGCGGTACGGCACCGGCGTCCCCGGTCTCCGGCCCGGTGCCCGGCACCCCGGCCGAGGGCGTCGACGTCACGGTCGGCTGGTCGTGGACGGCGGGGCGGCCCGGCTGCGCGTCGGGCGCCGTCTTGCCGAGGTCCACCCTGTCCTGCCCGCCCTGGGACGCCCTGCGCTCCGGCGGGGCCCACGGGTCGTTCGGCTCGTATCCGCCCGGCGGCCGGTCGCTCTGCTCTGGCATGGGCCCTCCCCCATCGTGAATTCGTCATGCTACGGGCTGGGCACCGCGCGGCACCCACCCCGCCTACGATGATCCCTGACCCGGACGGCTCAGCACATGGAGGACCCCGATGACCGATCTGCACCCCTTCATCGCGGGGCTGCCCAAGGCCGAGCTGCATGTCCACCACGTCGGTTCGGCGTCGCCGCGCATCGTGTCCGAACTGGCCGCCCGGCACCCGGACTCCAAGGTCCCCACCGACCCGGACGCCCTCGCCGACTACTTCACCTTCACCGACTTCGCGCACTTCATCGAGGTCTATCTCTCGGTCGTCGATCTCGTCCGCACCCCCGAGGACGTCCGGCTGCTGACCTTCGAGGTCGCCCGCGACATGGCCCGGCAGAACATCCGGTACGCCGAGCTGACCATCACGCCGTTCAGCTCGATCCGCCGGGGCATCCCCGAGCGGGGCTTCATGGAGGCCATCGAGGACGCCCGCAAGGCGGCCGAGTCCGAGCTCGGCGTCGTCCTGCGCTGGTGCTTCGACATCCCCGGCGAGGCGGGGCTCGACGCGGCCGAGGAGACGGCGCGGCTCGCGGTCGGCCTGCGCCCTGAGGGGCTGGTCTCGTTCGGCCTCGGCGGGCCCGAGATCGGCGTGCCCCGGCCGCAGTTCAAGCCGTACTTCGACCGGGCCGTCGCCGCCGGGCTGCGGTCCGTGCCGCACGCCGGTGAGACGACCGGGCCCGGGACCATCTGGGACGCGCTGAACGACCTGCGCGCCGAGCGCATCGGCCACGGCACCAGTGCCCCGCAGGACCCGAAGCTGCTGGCCCACCTGGCCGAGCACCGCATCCCGCTGGAGGTGTGCCCCACCTCCAACATCGCCACCCGGGCCGTGGCGAACCTCGACGAGCACCCCATCAAGGAGATGGTCGCCGCCGGGGTGCTGGTGACCATCAACAGCGACGACCCGCCGATGTTCGGCACCGACCTCAACAACGAGTACGCGGTCGCCGCACGGCTGCTCGAGCTGGACGAGCGGGGCGTCGCCGCGCTCGCGAAGAACGCGGTGGAGGCGTCGTTCCTCGACGCCGCCGGAAAGGCACGGATCGCCTCGGAGATCGATGCCCACACCGAGCGGTGGCTGGCGAAGTGAGGTCCGCCCCATGCGCACCGTCACGCTCGTAGCGCACCGGGGCGATCCCTACGTCGCCCGCGAGAACACGCTGCCGTCGCTGCACTCCGCGATCGCCCGGGGCGCGGACGCCGTCGAGGTCGACGTCCGGCTGACCCGCGACGGCGTGCCCGTGCTGCTGCACGACGAGACGCTCAAGCGTCTCTGGGGCCACGACCGTCCCCTCGCCCGGCTCACCCATGAGCAGTTGACCGAGCTGACGTCCGGCGGGGTGCCGACCCTGCGCGAGGCGATCATCGCGGTGGGCGCCCACCGGCTGATGCTCGATCTCCCCGGCGCCGACGACGCGGCGGTGCGCGCCGTCGTCGGCACGGTCCGCGAGTGCGGTGCGGGCGAGCGGGTCTACTACACGGGCGGCCCGGCCGGCCTGCTCGCGGTCCGCGCCGCCGACCCCCGTGCGGAGATCGCCCTGACCTGGACGACGCTCGCCCCGCCCCGGCCGGCCCTGCTGGGCGCGCTGCGCCCGCGCTGGCTCAACTACCGCTTCGGTCTGGTGAGCCGGGAGCTCGCGGACCGGGTCCATGCGGACGGGCTGCTGCTCTCCGCCTGGACCGCCGACACACGCCGTACGATGCGCCGCCTCGTCGGCCGCGGGGTGGACTCGATCACGACCAACCGCGTCGATACGCTCGCCTCCGTACTCCTCAAGTCCCGTGCCGGAAAAGGACACTTCACGTGACCGAGAACGCCGCCAGGATCCGCACCGACATCGCCCACAACGCCCGGGTCTGGAACTACTGGCTCGGCGGCAAGGACAACTACCAGATCGACCGTCAGGTCGGTGACCAGGTGACCGGGATGTTCCCGAGCATCGGCCAGGTCGCCCGCGCCGACCGGGCGTTCCTCGGCCGGGCGGTGACCTTCCTCGCGCGGGAGGCGGGGGTGCGGCAGTTCCTGGACATCGGCACCGGGCTGCCGACCGTCGACAACACCCACGAGGTCGCCCAGCGCATCGCCCCCGACGCGCGGATCGTGTACGTCGACAACGACCCGATCGTGCTGACCCACGCCCGCGCACTGCTGACCAGCACGCCGGAGGGCCGCACCGCCTACATCGACGCGGACGCCCACCGCCCCGACGACATCCTGCGGTCCGTCGAGCCGACGCTCGATCTGTCGCAGCCGGTCGCGGTGATAATGCTCGGCATCCTCAACTTCGTCCTCGACACGGACGAGGCCACGTCGATCGTGCGCCGCGTCATGGGCGCCGTACCGTCCGGCAGCTATCTGGCCCTGACACACCCGACCCTGGAGCTGGGCGGCGAGGGCAACGCCGAGGCGATGGCGTTCTGGAACGAGAACGCGACCCCGCCGATCACCGCCCGCAGCCCCGCCGAGTTCGCCGGCTTCCTCGACGGTCTCGAGGTCCTCGAGCCGGGCATCGTCTCCTGTGCGCGCTGGCGCGCCGAAGGCGACCCGGTCGCGGAGGTGGCGCAGTTCGGCGCGGTGGGCCGCAAGTCGTAGTGGACATACGGGGGACGTGGGCCGCCCGGCCGTGGGCGGTTGACGTGGGGCTCACCCCTGCTGGTGCAGGCGGCGGTCACCATGCCGTTCGTGGTGCCGCGCGACCCGCAGCTGCCGGCGGCCCCGCGGAACTGCCCGGCCTGCTGGAGCGCGTACGCGGCAGCGGTCTCGACGTCTCGTACGAGGTGGCCGGCACCGCCCGGCCCCTGCCGGGGAGGGACGTGCTCGACCTCAGGACCGGTGAGCCCGCCGCGTACTCCGTCGGGCTGTCCATGAAGGAGCTGGGCGGGCGCGAGGTGTGGGGCAAGTCGGGTGGCCGCTGGGGCTACAACGCGGCCGTCGCGGCCACCCGTGATCTGTCCCGCACGCTGGTCTACAGCGTCAACGCCACTGACGCGAAGGGCCAGGACTCCAACAAGGCGGCCCTGAACGTCATCATGGCGGCGTTCGGCTAGGCGGACCGAGCGGTCCGGGCGGCCGCGGCCTCGGCGGGCCCGGCCGGCTCGCTCGCCTCAGCCTGCTCGGCCGGGGGCAGCGCCTCCAGCTGCTTGATCAGCCGTCGTACGTACAGCAGCGGGATCACCCCGACCACCCCGAACGACATGTCGATGACCGACCACCAGAAGGGGATGTCCCGGATCGGGCCGCAGATCAGCGCGAGCGGAATGATTCCGGCGCAGGCGATCATGCCGAACTCGATGACCCAGATGTTCCGTACGGGGTCGCGGTACGGGCCGTAGAAGGCGACGGCGATGACGAGGTGCGCGAAGGCCAGCCAGTCGGTCCCGTACAGAAGGAACGGGTACTGCTCGTCGGCGACCTCCGCGCCGTGCCGCACCCGCTCGATCCACTCGGACAGAGCCGGGAAGGTGTCCGCGACCGGGGAGGCCCAGGACGTCAGGGCGTTGTGGACGAGGCGGAGTTCGGTGACAAGAGGAAAGGCCGTCAGTCCGCTCAGGACGAGGCAGCCGATGAAGACGGCCAACCACACGCGTATGCGGCGCAGCAGCGCTCTTCGCTCGCTCATGCCCGCAGCGTACGCCCGTCATGAACGCGTTCAAAAACCGGGGGTCCGGGTGATGCTTCGGGCCACGGCGTGCGAGGCGACGGTGGCGCCCGCAGCCAGCGCCAGCCCGGTCAGCACGTCACGCGGCCTGGTGGGGCGAAGCACGCCCGCGCGGCGCAGCCGCCCCCGCGCCCAGAGCGCGAACGGCACGACGACGAGGGGTGAGGTGACGGAGCCCGGGGTGTAGCCGCGGAAGGCGGCGGCCTGGGCGAGATGAACGAGGCCGTGGAGGCCGAATCCGCTGAGCGCACCCTGGTAGAAGCCGGACCGGCCCCCGGTGCGCGCACCCGCGACGGCGGCGGCACCGACGATCGTTGCCATGGCACCGACCGCGACGGCGAACTCGCGCTCGTCGACGGCTTCCAGGGCGCGCCACACCCGCTCGGGCGCATCGGGGAACCGCTTGCGCAAGGCGGGCAGATTCTCCCGTATCCAGCGCGGGCCGAAGGCCACCTCCTCCGCATCGTGCAGCACCCAGGCGGCGAACAGCCCATAGGTGACAAGTGGGTTCACGGTCTGCATGACCGCAAGTCTGCTGCAGGCCCACGACGCCGTTCCACCGCTTCGCGCATTCCGTGCGCTCCTCGGGCGTGATGTCCCCGGCCATGGCGAGTCGTTCGCGCATCGAGCCGTCGGGGACGCCGGGTGACCGGCACGAGGAGCAGCCATGGACAGGTGTCTATACTTCATGAACACATGTCCATGAAGTGATTGGCGATCATGAACGCGACGGCGAACGTCCTGGTCGGCCTGGTGGCCGCGCTGCACGTCTACATCCTGGTGCTGGAGATGTTCCTGTGGGAGCGGGCGCCGGGGCGGAAGCTGTCCGGGTTCGACCCGGAACTGGCGCGGGCGACGGCGCCGCTGGCCGCGAACCAGGGGCTGTACAACGGGTTCCTGGCGGCCGGGCTGATGTGGGGGCTGATCGCCGCGGACCCGGCGGGCCACCAGGTGCGGGTCTTCTTCCTCGCGTGCGTGGTGGTCGCCGGGCTGTACGGCGGCGCCACCGCGAACCGGCGCATCTACGTGGCCCAGGCCCTGCCGGGCGCGGTGGCGCTGGCCGCGGTGCTGGTGGCGGGATGAGCGGGGACCCACGGGCGGAGCGCACCCGGGACCGGCTGCGGCAGGCGCTGCTGGAGGTGTGCGCCGAGCGGCCGCTGGCGGAGGTCAGCGTCGCGGGTCTGGTCCGCCGGGCGGGCCTCGGGCGTGCCACGTTCTACCTGCACTACCCGGATCTGGACGCGCTCGCCGTGGACGCCTGCGCCGAGATCGTCCGCGACGCGGTGGAGGCGCTGCACGCGTGGCGGGGGGTACCGGATCCGGCGGTCCCGCCCGCCGCGCTGACGTCGTTCTTCGGCCGGATCGCCCCGCACGCCGCGCTCCACCGCACACTGCTCCGCGAGGGCGGCGGCGGGCCGCTGGGCGACCTCCTCCACCGCGAACTGCGCGCCCGCAGCTGCGACGAGCGCGCGCTGGCGGGCGCGCCCGAACCCGATCTGATCGCGTCGGCGGTGGCGGCGACGTTCACGGGCGTCCTTGCCGACTGGCTCCACGACCGCATCCCGGCGTCACCGGATGCGATGGCGGCCCGTGTGTGGCGCCTGCTGCTCTCGCTGCACATGACTGCGCTGCCGTAGACGCGGCGGCTCGCGTGCGTGCGTGCGTGCGAGCGCCTGTGGCGGGCTTCCTCCCCGCCCCTTCCCGAACCGGGGGCGAGCCCCCAGCCCCCCGAGCGTGATCGGTACCGCCTGGTGGGCCCGCGTGTCCGTCCCTCAAACGCCGGACGGGCCCGAAGGGCGCCCAGCAAACGGCTCCGGGCCGGGGCGGGGAGGGGAGGGGAGGAGGCCCGCGCAGGCGCCACCGCCATCCGCAGGGAACGCCGAAGGGCGGGCCTTTGGCCCGCCCTTCGACTGCCGCCCGTTGGGGCACGGGGCACACGGGGCGCCGCACGCGGTCAACTCCCGGCCCCGCCGGAGGCGTTATACGTCCAGCGACGTCATCACGTGCTTGATGCGCGTGTAGTCGTCGAAGCCGTACGCCGACAGGTCCTTGCCGTAGCCCGACTTCTTGAAGCCGCCGTGCGGCATCTCGGCCACCAGCGGGATGTGCGTGTTGATCCACACGCACCCGAAGTCCAGCGCCTTGGACATCCGCATCGCCCGCGCGTGGTCCTTCGTCCACACCGACGACGCCAGCGCGTACTCCACGCCGTTCGCGTAGTCGAGCGCCTGCTCCTCGTCGCGGAAGGACTGGACCGTGATGACCGGGCCGAAGACCTCGTTCTGGATGATCTCGTCGTCCTGCTTGAGGCCGGACACGACGGTCGGGGCGTAGAAGTAGCCCTTGTCACCGACCTGGTGACCGCCGGCCTCCACCTTCGCGTGCGCCGGCAGGCGGTCGATGAAGCCGGCGACCTGCTTCAGCTGGTTGGCGTTGTTCAGCGGCCCGTAGAGCACGTCCGCGTCGTCCGGCTGACCGGTCTTCGTGTCCTTCGCGGCCTTGGCGAGCGCCGCCACGAACTCGTCGTGGATCGACTCGTGCACGAGCACACGCGTTGCCGCCGTACAGTCCTGGCCCGCGTTGAAGAAGCCCGCCACCGAGATGTCCTCGACGGCCTTCGCGATGTCGGTGTCCTCGAAGACGACGACCGGCGCCTTGCCGCCCAGCTCCAGGTGGACGCGCTTGACGTCCTTCGCCGCGGACTCGGCGACCTGCATGCCGGCGCGCACCGAACCCGTGATGGACGCCATCGCCGGGGTCGGGTGCTCGACCATCATGCGGCCCGTGTCGCGGTCGCCGCACAGGACGTTGAAGACACCCTTGGGCACGATGGAGCCGATGATCTCGGCGATCAGGACGGTGGACGCCGGGGTGGTGTCCGAGGGCTTCAGCACGACCGTGTTGCCCGCGGCGAGCGCCGGCGCGAACTTCCACACCGCCATCATCATCGGGTAGTTCCACGGCGCGACCTGCGCGCAGACGCCGACCGGCTCGCGGCGGACGATGGAGGTCATGCCCTCCATGTACTCACCGGCCGAACGGCCCTCGAGCATCCGGGCCGCACCCGCGAAGAAGCGGATCTGGTCGACCATGGGCGGGATCTCTTCGGTGCGGGTGAGCTCCAGCGGCTTGCCGGTGTTCTCCGACTCGGCCGCGATCAGCTCCTCGGCCCGCTCCTCGAACGCGTCCGCGATCTTCAGCAGTACCTTCTGGCGCTCCGCCGGCGTGGTGTCGCGCCAGGCCGGGAAGGCCGCGGCGGCGGCGGCCATGGCGGCGTCGACGTCCGCCTGACCGGAGAGCGGTGAGGTCGCGTACACCTCGCCCGTGGCCGGGTTGACCACCTCGATGGTCCGCCCGTCCGCGGCGTCCCGGAACTCTCCGTCGATGTAGTTGCGCAGACGACGCAGTTCGGTGGTCACAGCCACCCCTCCTCAGATGTCCGATGGGTGAGACACCCCAACCCTACGTCGCCCAGGCTAGCCCGCCAGGCGACGCTTTCGACAGGCCTGACCCCCGTCGACTTCGAAATCGGTGAGATTTCTTCCCGAGAACAACGAATTTCATCGCTGACGGGTTGCGGGATCGACGAGTCCGGTGCACAGTGTGCTCGTGGCCAGCCGAAGCACAGACTCCAGGACCGGGAGCGGATCGTCCCCGACGATCGATGCCGTCTCCCTGGCGATCATCGAGCAGTTGCAGGAGGACGGACGCCGTCCGTACGCCGCTATAGGCAAGGCCGTCGGCCTTTCCGAAGCGGCCGTCCGGCAGCGCGTCCAGAAGCTGCTCGACCAAGGCGTGATGCAGATCGTCGCCGTCACCGACCCGCTCACCGTGGGTCTGCGGCGCCAGGCGATGGTCGGGATCAACGTCGAGGGCGACCTGGACCCGGTGGCCGACGCGCTGACTGCCATGCCCGAGTGCGAGTACGTCGTCATGACGGCGGGCTCGTTCGACCTCATGGTGGAGATCGTCTGCGAGGACGACGACCACCTGCTTGAAGTGATCAACCGACGCATCCGCACCCTCCCCGGTGTGCGCTCCACCGAGAGCTTCGTCTACCTCAAGCTCAAGAAGCAGACCTATATGTGGGGAACCCGATAGCCGTGAGCAAGGACCTCTCCAAGACCGCCTACGACCACCTGTGGATGCACTTCACCCGCATGTCGTCGTACGAGAACTCGCCCGTACCCACCATCGTGCGTGGTGAGGGCACCTACATCTACGACGACAAGGGCAAGCGCTACCTCGACGGCCTCGCGGGCCTGTTCGTGGTGCAGGCCGGCCACGGCCGCAGGGAACTGGCCGAGGTCGCCGCCAAGCAGGCCGAGCAGCTCGCGTTCTTCCCCGTCTGGTCGTACGCCCACCCGCAGGCGGTGGAGCTGGCCGAGCGGCTCGCCAACGAAGCCCCGGGCGACCTGAACAAGGTCTTCTTCACCACGGGCGGCGGTGAGGCGGTCGAGACCGCATGGAAGCTCGCCAAGCAGTACTTCAAGCTCGTGGGCAAGCCGACCAAGTACAAGGTCATCTCGCGTGCGGTCGCCTACCACGGCACCCCGCAGGGCGCCCTGTCCATCACCGGCCTGCCGGGCCTGAAGGCCCCGTTCGAGCCGCTGGTGCCCGGTGCGCACAAGGTGCCGAACACCAACATCTACCGCGCCCCGCTGTACGGCGACGACCCGGAGGCCTTCGGCCGCTGGGCCGCCGACCAGATCGAGCAGCAGATCCTCTTCGAAGGCCCCGACACCGTCGCCGCGGTCTTCCTCGAGCCCGTGCAGAACGCGGGTGGCTGCTTCCCGCCGCCGCCCGGCTACTTCCAGCGGGTCCGCGAGATCTGCGACCAGTACGACGTGCTGCTCGTCTCCGACGAGGTCATCTGTGCCTTCGGCCGCCTCGGCACGACGTTCGCCTGTGACAAGTTCGGCTACGTGCCGGACATGATCACCTGCGCCAAGGGCATGACCTCGGGCTACTCCCCGATCGGTGCCTGCATCGTCTCCGACCGGCTCGCCGAGCCGTTCTACAAGGGCGACAACACCTTCCTGCACGGCTACACCTTCGGTGGCCACCCGGTCTCCGCGGCCGTCGGCATCGCCAACCTCGACCTGTTCGAGCGCGAGAAGATCAACCAGCACGTGCTCGACAACGAGGGCGCGTTCCTGCGCACGCTGCAGAAGCTGCACGACCTGCCGATCGTCGGCGACGTCCGCGGCAACGGCTTCTTCTACGGCATCGAGCTCGTGAAGGACAAGAACACCAAGGAGTCCTTCAACGAGGAGGAGACCGAGCGCGTCCTGTACGGCTTCCTCTCCAAGGCCCTGTTCGACGCCGGTCTGTACTGCCGCGCCGACGACCGGGGCGACCCGGTCGTCCAGCTGGCCCCGCCGCTGATCGCCGACCAGTCCACCTTCGACGAGATCGAGCAGATCCTGCGCTCGGTCCTCACGGAGGCCTGGGCCAAGCTGTAGGCGACGAGGCTGCCGGCAACGACTGCCGGTCATCCGCTCATCGGCTTCTCGCGGCCCGGATGCACCCCTTCGAGTGAGAGGGGGGCGTCCGGGCCGCGTGCTGTCCGCACACCCGGTTCCGAGTCCCTACGGTGCTGTGACCGATCGGCCCCGACCTCGTTCCCCCGTACGGGGGAACGGAACAACGGATCTGAACCGAGGTGTACGCCATGGTGGTGGCCCCGCCGGACAACGATGTGCTCTGGGCGCGCTCCCTGCACCACTCCCTGGGCGGCTCGCCGGCCCTGTGCGGAGTCTCCCTCGGTGTGCGCGAAGGCGAGATCCTCGCCGTGAACGGCCCGCGCGGCTGCGGAAAGACCACGCTGCTGCGCTGCCTGTCGGGCCAGCTCGTCCCGGAGGAGGGCGAGGTGTGGTTCAACAGCAGCCCCGTCCACACCATGCGGGCTCCCGCCCGCGAGCGACTGCGCCGCGACCGCTTCGGCTGGATCGGCCCCGAGCCGCAGCTGGTCCCCGAGCTGAACGCGTGGGAGAACGCCGCCCTGCCGCTGCTGCTGCGCGGCTCGTCCCACCGGGCCGCCCGGGCCACCGCCATGGAGTGGCTGGAGCGGCTCGATATCGGCGCGTGCGCGCGCAAGCGCCCCCGCGTGCTGCTCCAGGCCCAGCGGCAGCGGATCGCCCTCGCCCGCGCGCTCGTCACCACGCCCGCGGTGGTCTTCGCCGACGAGCCCACCGCCGCGCTGCACCAGAGCGACCGCGTCCAGGTGCTGCGTACGCTCACCACCGCGGCGCGCTCGCACCGCATCACCCTCGTCATCGCCGGCCACGACGCGGAGGTGGCGTCGCTCGCCGACCGCACGGTGTCGCTGGTCGACGGACGGCGCATCAGCTCCGCCCACGGTTCCGACGCGGAAGGCCGGGCCGCGTGCTCGCTCTCCGTCTGACCCGCGGCTCCCACCCGCTGGTCCTGCTGCGCCGGCTGATGGTCGCCGCGGCTTCGGCCGGCGTCGGCTTCCTGCTGCTGTGCACGCTGGCGGAAGCGGCGGCGCAGACGGAGCCCACCCCCGGGCCACTGCTGCGGCTGCTGTGGTGTCTGGTGCCGCTCGCCGCGACCGTGCACCTCGCGGTCGCCGTGGCGCGTACGGACCCGAGCACCCGGCCCCGGCCGGGGCTCTCCGCCGTCGGTCTGGGGCCCGTACGGCTCACCGCCCTGGCCGCGGTGTCGACGGCCGTGTCGTGCACGCTCGGGAGCATGGTGGCCCTGCTGGTCTTCCTCCATCTACGGGGCGATCTGACCGGACTGCCGATCGACGGGGCGGCCGCCGAGCAGCTCTCCGCCGGTGCGCCCCTGCCTCTGGGCGCCGCGCTCACCCTCCTGTCGCTCGTACCGCTGGCCGGGGCGGGGGCGGCGGCGCTCGCGCTGCGCCCGCGCCGTACCAAGCCCGGCGAGGAAGCCGAGGACGGACATGACGGGCGCCGGTCCGGAGCCGCGCCCGGCGGGCTCCCGTGGGGCGTCGCGCTCACCGCGGCGGGCATCGCGGTCGAGGCGTACGCGGGCGAAGGCGTGCTGGGCGCTGTCGCCGGCGGCGCGGGGGATCCTCCCGCCGGGGTGCTGCTGGGCTGGACGCTGACCGCGCTGGGGCTCGCGATGGCGGGCCCGGGCATCGTGCATCTGTGCGGGCGCGTGGTGCAGGCCGTCCGTCCCGGGGCGGTACGGCTGCTCGCGGGCCGGGCGCTGATGGACGACGCGGCCCGCATCGGGCGGCCGCTCGGGGTCGTCTGCGCGGTGGCGTCCGCCCTGATCGCCGCGGCGGCGCTCTCCGGCGGCGGGCAAGGACCGCGGCCCTTCGGCGAGTTGACCGGACTCGGGGCCACACTGGTCCTGGCCTGTACGGCGGCGACGCTGCTCACCTCGGCCCTGGAGGCCAAGCACACCCGCGAGGCCAGACAGACCGGACTGCTGGACCTCGGCACCCCCGTGTCCTTCCTCCGGGCGTCCGTGGTGCTGCGCACGGTGGTGCTGCTTGCGGTCTTCGCCCCGCTCACCTGGGCGGTGGCGGAGCTCGCGGCGCTGCCGCTGCGCCGCTGACCCGGCCACGGCGGCGGGTGGGCAGGGCCCTATCGTGGGCGCATGGTGCACGGACACAGGCGCAGGCTGGGGTCGTCGTTCGACGACGACCGCGAGATCGAGACCCTTGAGGAGTTCGACCAGGTGGTCGCGCGGCGCGGCACCCTCGCCGGGCACCGCGTCCAGTCGGTCGACCTGACGGCACGCACCTTCGCCCTGCTCTCCGCCGACACCACCGGTGCGATGTTCTTCGGCTGTCCCATGGAGCCCGACGCCGCCACGAAGGTCCGCTCGGACGGTGCGCTCGTCTTCCCGCCCATACCGGATCTGCCGTTCGATCCGTACCGCGGGCTTCTGTACTCCCCCGACGAGCTGTTCGACGGTCTTGCCGACGGCGGTTACGAGGGCACGACCGACGCCCTCGCGTACGAGTGGTTCCAGCAGACCAAGGCCGACCGCGACATCTACGCCTCGATGCTGCGCTCGATCCACGACGACGCCGTTTCGGACGCCCTCGACGAACTCCTGAACGGTGCACGGGTCGTGGGCGTGATGGGCGGCCACGCGATGCACCGCGGCACCGACGCCTACGCCGGCGCCGCCCGGCTCGGCCGGGCTCTGGCCCGTACCGGCCTGACCGTTGCGACGGGCGGCGGCCCCGGCGCGATGGAGGCCGCGAACCTGGGCGCGTACGCGTCGGCGCACAGCGACGAGATGCTCGACGAGGCCCTCGAACTCCTCGCCAAGGCCCCCTCGTTCACCCCGTCCGTCACCGAATGGGCGGCCGCCGCCTTCGAGATCCGCTGGCGCTGGCCGCAGGGCGGCGACTCGATCGGCATCCCCACCTGGTTCTACGGCCACGAGCCGCCGAATCCGTTCGCGGGTCACATCGCCAAGTACTTCGCCAACGCCACCCGCGAGGACGGCCTCCTCGCCCGCTGCAACGCCGGGGTGGTCTTCCTCCCGGGGGCGGCAGGCACGGTCCAGGAGATCTTCGACAACGCGACCCCGAACTACTACGAGTCGCGTGGCGAGCCCACCCCCATGGTGCTGGTGAACCGCGCCCACTGGACCGAGAAGCTCCCGGCATGGTCCCTCCTCCGCTCCCTGGCCGCGAGCCGCTCCATGGAGTCCCGGATCGCCCTGGTCGACTCGGTGGACGAGGTCCCGGAGGCGCTGGCCCGGCTGACGCCTGGCGCGTAGGCCCCTGCGGGGGGCCGCCCCGCCCTTCCCCAGTGTCGATGTGCGCTCCGCCTCGTGGGCCCGCCGCAGGCGCCCCGCGGACGTCAGCCCTCGGCAGCCGCCAGCGCCACCACATCCTCGGCGTCGAAAGCAACGCCGACCTCCGCCCCCACCTCGGGCACGTCCTTCAGCCCGCACTCCGCCTCCAGCGCAGGCGCGTCGGAGGGCCTCAGCCGTACGGCCACGTGATGGCCTCGGAAGGTGAGCGACTCGACCACGCACGGCAGGCCCTCGTCCGCCGCCCCGAGCCGCACCGCCGCCGGACGGACCAGCAGCCGGCAGGCGCCCTGCGGGGAACCGGGCGGGACGGGGATCTTGCCCCAGGGGGTGTCGGCGGCCTCGCCGGTCACCGTCGCGGGCACCACGTTGTCGAAGCCGAGGAAGCGGGCGACGAACTCGGAGGCGGGCCACTGCCACACCTCGCGCGGGGTGCCGCTCTGGGCGATCCGGCCGTCGCGCATGACGACGACCCGGTCGGCGAGCGCGAAGGCCTCGCCCTGGTCGTGGGTGACGGCGAGCACGGTCGTACCCAACTGCCCGAAGAGCTCGCGCAGTTCGACGACGAGCCGCTCCCTGAGCGTCCGGTCGAGCTGTCCGAGTGGCTCGTCGAGCATCAGCAGCCGGGGGCGGGGAGCGAGCGCGCGGGCGAGGGCGACGCGCTGCTGCTCACCGCCGGAGAGCGCGGCGACGGACCGCTTCCCGGCACCGGGCAGCCCGACGAGTTCGAGCAACTCCTCGACGCGGCGCCGCTGTTCCGCCTTCGGTACGCCGTGCATGCGCAGACCGAAGGCGACATTGCCGCCGACGTCGCGCTGCGGGAACAGCTGGTGGTCCTGGAACATCAGGCCGACCCCGCGCCGGTGCACCGGCACGCCCGCCTGGTCGGCGCCGCCGAGCAGGACCCGCCCTGCGGCCAGCGGCTGGAGTCCGGCCACGGCCCGCAGCAGCGTCGACTTGCCGCTGCCGCTGGGGCCCAGCACGCAGACGATCTCGTGGTCGGCGACCTCCAGGTCCACGGCGTCGAGCGCCGCCCGCCGCCCGAACCGTACGGTCGCGTCGTCCAGCGTCAGCATCAGAACTCCCCTGCGGAACGGTCGGGCCGGATACGTTCGAGCAGCAGCAGAGCCGCCGCGCAGACCAGCATGAGGATGGTCGAAAGGGCCATCGCCTGCCCGTAGTTGAGTGCGCCGGGGCGGCCCAGCAGCCGCGCCACGGCCACCGGCAGCGTGGGATTGTCCGGCCGGGCGATGAAGACGGTCGCCCCGAACTCACCGAGCGAGACGGCGAAGGCGAAGCCCGCGGCGACGAGCAGCGCCCGGCGCACCATCGGCAGATCGACCTCGCGCCACGCGCGCAGCGGCGACGCGCCCAGCACGGCCGCCGCCTCACGCAGCCGTGAGTCGACCGCCCGCAGCACGGGCAGCATGGTCCGCACCACGAACGGCACCCCGACCAGGGCCTGCGCGAGCGGCACCAGGATCCATGACGTGCGCAGGTCGAGCGGCGGCTCGTCGAGCGTGATGAGGAAGCCGAAGCCGACGGTGACGGCGGAGACGCCGAGCGGCAGCATCAGCAGCGCGTCGAAGCCCCGCACCAGCCGGCCGGCCTTGCGGGTGAGGGCCGCGGCCGCCAGTCCGCCGATCAGCAGGGCGATGGCGGTGGCGGCGAGCGCGTACTGCAGGGAGTTCCACACCGCCTCCAGCGGCGGTACGAGGAACGTGCCGCCGCTCGCCTCGGCGGACTGCAGGGCCTCGTAGAAGGCGAAGCCGTAGCCGCCGGCCCCGGCGCTCACGGCGAAGGAGCGCTCGACCAGCACACCGAGCGGCGCCAGGATCAGCAGGACGACGGTGGCCAGTACGGCCGCGAGCAGCGACCACTGGCCCGCTCCGCGCGGCCGGTGTGCGGTCAGCGCGGGATCGACGAGCTTCAGGGCGGTCTCGCGCCGGCGTACGGTCCACGCGTGCACAGCGAGGATCGCCATGACCGCAGCGAACTGAACCAGCGTCAGCACGGCGGCCGTCGACAGGTCGAGCCGGACGGCGGTCTGCCGGTAGATCTCGACCTCGACCGTGGAGTACGCGGGTCCGCCCAGGATCTGTACGACACCGAAGGAGGTGAAGGTGAAGAGGAACACCATCAGCGCGGCGGCGGCCACGGCCGGGGTCAGCGCGGGAAGGGTGACGCGCCGCCAGGCGGCGAACCGGCCCGCGCCGAGGACCCGTGCCGCCTCCTCCTGGCGCGGGTCGAACTGCGCCCACAGGCCGCCCACGGTCCTTACGACGACCGCGTAGTTGAAGAAGACATGGGCGAGGAGGATCGCCCAGACGGTCGTGTCGAGGCGTACGCCCCACAGCTCGTCGAGCAGTCCGCCGCGTCCCAGCAGCGCGAGGAAGGCGGTGCCGACGACCACGGTCGGCAGCACGAACGGCACGGTGACGACCGCGCGCAGCAGCTGCTTCCCGGGGAAGTCGAAGCGGGCGAAGACATATGCGCCGGGGAGCGCGAGCAGCAGCGTGAGCCCGGTGGAGGCGAGCGCCTGCCACGCCGTGAACCAGACGACGTCCAGCACGTCCGGCCGGCCGAGCACCTGGCCGATCCGGCCGAACTGCCAGACACCCTCCGCCGTGAGCCCGCGGCCGACGATCGCGGTCACGGGATAGGCGAAGAAGACCGCGAAGAACGCGACGGGCACGGCCATCAGGGCGAGCCGCGCCGCGTTCCCGCGGAGTGTGCTGCGTGCTTCGGGACGCCTGTCCGGGTCGGAACGCCTGGTTACTTCAGGACGAGCGAGGACCACGACTGGATCCACTGGTCACGGTTGTCGGCGATCTTCTTCGGCTCCATGGTCTGCGGCTTGTCGACCACGGCACCGAACTCGGTGAAGAGCTCGGGCACCTCGGCTTCGTTCACCACCGGGTTCACGAACATGTTGAGCGGCATGTCCTCCTGGAACTTCTTGCTGATCAGGAAGTCCAGCAGGGCCTTGCCGCCCGCCTCGTTCTTCGCACCCTTCAGCAGGCCCGCGGCCTCGGTCTGGCGGAAGCAGGTGCCGGTGGCGACACCGGTCGGCGCCTCCTTGGGCTGCGGCTTGGCGTAAAGCACCTCGACCGGCGGGCTGGAGGCGTACGAGACGACGAGCGGCCGGTCGCCCTTGGCCTCCTTGCCGCCCGCGGAGCCCGAGAACTCCTGGTTGTAGGCGAGTTCCCAGCTGTCGACGACCTTCACGCCGTTCGTCTTCAGCTTCTTCCAGTAGTCCTGCCAGCCCTCGTCGCCGTACGCGGCGGCCGTGCCGAGGAGGAAGCCGAGACCGGGTGACGAGCGCTCGGCGTTCTCGACCACCAGGAGGTTCTTGTAGACCGGCTTCGCCAGGTCGTCGAGGGTCTGCGGCGGGGCGAGCTTCTTGTCGGCGAAGTACGCCTTGTCGTAGTTGACGCAGATGTCGCCGGTGTCGACCGGCGTGACCCGGTGTTCGTCCTTGTCGAGCTGGACGGCAGCGGGGACCCGGTCCAGGCCCTTGGCCTCGTACGGCGTGAAGAGGCCGTTGTCGAGGGCCCGCGAGAGGGTGGTGTTGTCGACGCCGAAGAACACGTCGCCCTGCGGGGAGCCCTTGGTGAGGACCTCCTTGTTGAGGGCTTCGACGGCGTCACCGCTCTTCAGCACCTTGACCGTGTACCCGGTCTGCCGGGTGAACTCCTCGAGCACCGCCGGGGTGGCGTTGAACGAGTCGTGGCTGACGAGCGTCACGGTCTTCGACGCCTTGCCGGAGTCCGAGCCGGACGACGCGTCCGTCGACTCCCCGCCGCAGGCCGCGAGCGTGCTGATGCCGAGCGCGGCGGCCACGGCCGTGACCGTGATCTTCTTGGTGGTGCTCACTGACATGTCCTCCTGGGGGTGACCAGGAAGAGACGCGGCCCTGCCCGGGTCCCGTGAACGGGAGCCGGGCAGGGCGCAACAGCTTGAGTCTCGTCCGAACTTCCTACCCCGAATGACCGGGGCGAGGTTCAGAGGGTCTGCGGTCTGACGGTCACCGCACTCTCAGCGCTGTGGCGCTCCCCTGTCGGAATATGCAAATGTTCGAGCCCAGGTTACACGGGGGTCAGCGCTCGGAAGCCGCGAGCTGTCCGCATGCTCCGTCGATCTCCTGACCGCGTGTGTCCCGAACGGTCACGGGCACTCCGTGGGCGGCGATCGCCTCGACGAACGCCTTCTCGTCCTCCGGGCGGGAGGCCGTCCACTTCGATCCCGGCGTCGGGTTGAGCGGGATGAGGTTGACGTGCACCCGCTTGCCCTTGAGGAGCCGGCCGAGCAGGTCACCGCGCCACGCCTGGTCGTTGATGTCGCGGATCAGGGCGTACTCGATGGAGATCCGCCGGCCGGACTTCTCCGCGTACTCCCAGGCGGCGTCCAGCACCTCCCGCACCTTCCAGCGCGTGTTCACCGGCACGAGGGTGTCGCGCAGCTCGTCGTCCGGGGCGTGCAGGGAGACGGCGAGACGGCACTTGAAGCCCTCGTCGGCGAACCGGTGCATCGCCGGGACCAGACCCACGGTCGAGACGGTGATCCCGCGCTGCGAGATGCCGAGGCCGTCCGGCTCGGGGTCGGTGAGCCGGCGGATGGCGCCGACGACCCGCTTGTAGTTGGCGAGCGGCTCACCCATGCCCATGAAGACGATGTTGCTGAGCCGGGCGGGTCCGCCGGGGACCTCCCCGTCGCGCAGGGCCCGCATGCCGTCCACGATCTGGTGCACGATCTCGGCGGTCGAGAGATTGCGGTCCAGCCCCGCCTGACCGGTGGCGCAGAACGGGCAGTTCATGCCACAGCCGGCCTGCGAGGAGATGCACATCGTCACCCGGTCCGGGTAGCGCATCAGGACCGACTCGACGAGCGTCCCGTCGTGCAGCCGCCACAGCGTCTTGCGGGTCGTGTCCTCGTCACAGGAGATGTGCCGGACGACGGACATCAGATCGGGCAGCAACTCCGACGCGAGCCGCTCGCGCGCGGCCGCCGGGATGTCGGTCCACTGCGCGGGGTCGTGCGCGTACCGCGCGAAGTAGTGCTGCGACAACTGCTTGGCGCGGAACGGCTTCTCGCCGATCGCGGCGACGGCCTCCTTGCGCTCGGCGGGCGTGAGGTCGGCGAGGTGCCGCGGGGGCTTCTTGGCTCCGCGGGGGGCGACGAAAGTGAGTTCTCCGGGCTTGGGCATGGTTCATCCAGTGTCGCAGACGGAATCCGGTGACCTGCGGCCGCTGATATTGGGGGTGGGCGTCACCGGTCGTCGCAGGTGGCTGCCGGGCGCCCTCGGACGGCCCGGAGACGGCCCGGCAGGGTGAGCGTTCTGGCTGGCCAGAGCGGTAACGAGCGGTCCCGGGCCCGACCGGCTGCTGCGCCCGCGCCAGAACCTGTGAAGCGCAGCACCCCTCTCTCGGGAAGGACGTTGCCGCTCGGGCCCCATCCAGCCCTAGAATCGAACTTGTGTCCGAACAAGTGTCGCGCCTGGAACGCCTGCGCAGTGTCCGCCAGTGGCTGGCCTGGCAGCTGCGCCGCACTGACGAGACGATCGCGGATCTGGAGCGACAGGAGGTGGCGGCCGCACGTGCAGCGCGCACGCCGCCCCCGCCTCAACCTGGGTGGAAACTCGCGATGCGGCGAGCAGGCGGCACGTCCACCCCCGACGCCGTCCACACGAGCGACTGCGGCATGGCCGGCTGGCACACGAAGCCGCTGGCGCGCGAGCAGGCCCTCCGCGCCATCACCGAGGACGGCATCGCAGCGTGCCCGTACTGCCGCCCCGACACCGATCTCGGTGTGCTGTGAACGGTGACCCGTCGCAGCCTGATGACGCAGGCACTGCACCGATCCTCGTCCACCGCGCCACGGCCGCCGGCGGCCGCCGGGTGACAATCCGCACCCGGATCGTCGGCCTCGCCCACAGCGACGCCGACCTGATCGAGTTCCTGCGCCGCGCAGGCCTGCCGGACGCGTGGGAACTGCTGGACGACCCGCACTGGGTGGAATGGCAGGGCGGGCGACCGCACGACTACGGCACGGACTGACCCCTCCGGCGAACCGATCGGCCCTTGAAACGATCTCGTCGCCCTGGCTGAGGCCCGGTGGCCCCGAGGGTCGATCGGGTGTCGACGCACGCCGGGGCCGGGCGACGTGGTCGCTGAAAGGGCAATGGCCCGGGAACTGGAGAGTTCCCGGGCCATTGCTGGGCGGATCAGCCCTTACGACGAGGGGCCCGCCGCCCTGTGGCGACGAGCCCCTGCACCGGGAAGGACCAGCTCAGCCGGACCCTACGAACACGACGAACAGCAACCACACCACCGGCGCGGTCGGCAGCAGCGAGTCCAGCCGGTCCATGATCCCGCCGTGCCCCGGCAGCAGCGTGCCCATGTCCTTGATCCCGAGGTCCCGCTTGATCATCGACTCGCCGAGGTCGCCCAGGGTCGCGCTGACCGCGACCGCGAGGCCGAGCAGCACACCCTGCCACCAGGTGCCGCCGTCGATCAGCAGCGGCATGCAGAGCACGCCCGCCGCCATGCCGAACGTCACCGCTCCGACGAGGCCCTCGCGGGTCTTCCCGGGGCTGATGCGCGGCGCGAGCTTGTGCTTGCCGAAGCGCCAGCCGATCGCATAGGCGCCGGTGTCGCTGACCACGGTCAGCAGCAGGAAGGTGAACACGCGCTGCGGCCCGTCGTCGGCGGTGAGCATCATCGCGACGAACGTGGCGAGGAACGGTACGTAGAACGCGGCGAAGAGGCCTGCCGTGACGTCCTTGAGGTAGCCCTCGGGCGGTTCGGTCATGCGCCAGACCAGCACGGCCAGCGCGGTGAGCGCCATGGCGACCCACGCGCCCTCGGCGCCCCGGACGTAGCCGGCCACGACCATCGCCGCGCCGCCCACCGCGAGCGGCACCAGAGGGGCCTTGATGCCCTTGCGCTCGTCGAGCCGCGAGGTCAGCTCCCACAGGCCGACGACCACGGCGACGGCGATGACGCCGACGAACACCGCCTTGACGACGAAGAGAGATGCGATGATCACGGCGCCGAGCCCGACGCCGACGCCTATGGCGGCCCGCAGATCCCGGCCGGCGCGCTTCTTCTGCGGCGGCTGTGAGGGCTGCGGCGACTCCGGCGGCTCGGACGCCGCAGGCGGCGGAGGGGTGGGCATGGGCTCCTGCGGCATCTCGTCGCGGAACAGGGGGCCACTCCATCGAGCGGCCCCCCGGTCGCGGTCGTCGCGGTGATCGCGGTCTTCTGCGTCTCTACCTGCGTCGGGAACGTCCGGCTCCGGCACGATGGGCACGGGCCGAGTGTGCTGGGCGCCATGCTCATCGTAAGCGGGACCCGCCGGGGCGGCCCCCTGGTCGGGCGGCCCCCAGTGACCGGGGCTGTAACCCGCGCTCGGCGGGGCCCCCCAGGAAGAGTCGTTCATCAGACCTCGAGCAGCTCGGCTTCCTTGTGCTTGAGCAGCTCGTCCACCTGCGCCACGTACTTCGCGGTGGTGTCGTCGAGCTCCTTCTCCGCGCGACGGCCCTCGTCCTCGCCGACCTCGCCGTCCTTGATCAGCTTGTCGATGGCCTCCTTGGCCTTGCGGCGCACGGAGCGGATCGAGATCTTGGCGTCCTCGGCCTTGCCCTTGGCGACCTTGATGAACTCCTTGCGGCGCTCCTCGGTCAGCTCGGGGAACACCACCCGGATGATGTTGCCGTCGTTGCTCGGGTTGACGCCCAGGTCCGAGTCCCTGATCGCCTGCTCGATGTTGCGCAGCGCGCTCTTGTCGAACGGGGTCACCACGGCCATCCGCGGCTCGGGCACCGAGAACGAGGCGAGCTGGTTGATCGGCGTCAGCGCACCGTAGTAGTCGGCCACGATCTTGTTGAACATCGCCGGGTGCGCACGCCCGGTGCGGATCGCGGCGAAGTCCTCCTTGGCGACCACGACGGCCTTCTCCATCTTCTCCTCGGCCTCGAGGAGGGTCTCTTCGATCACCACTTGCTCCTGCGTGTCTTGAGTAGGCCCGGCGTGTACGCGTGTCGGTCAGCTTGGCGCTTGCGAGTCCACGTGACGAATACGAGTACGAGGCCGGCGAATCTTGGCGGCGCGTTCCCCTGCACGGTGTCCGACCGGCAGGGCTTTGTCCATCCCCACTGGGGGCTAGCGGGCGTTCGTCCGGATCAGGCCCGGGTGCCCTGGGCGCTCACGAGCGTGCCGATCTTCTCACCCCGGACCGCCCGCGCGATATTGCCCGCGGCGAGCAGTTCGAAGACGAGGATGGGCAGATCGTTGTCGCGGCAGAGGGTGATGGCGGTGGCGTCGGCAACCTTGAGGTTGCGGGCGAGCACCTCGCCGTACTCCAGCGCGTCGAACTTCACGGCGTCCGGGTTGGCCTTGGGGTCGGAGTCGTAGACCCCGTCGACCCCGTTCTTGCCCATGAGGAGGGCCTCGGCGTCGATCTCCAGGGCGCGCTGGGCCGCGGTGGTGTCGGTGGAGAAGTACGGCATGCCCATACCGGCGCCGAAGATGACGACGCGGCCCTTCTCCAGGTGGCGCACCGCCCGCAGCGGGATGTACGGCTCAGCGACCTGCCCCATGGTGATGGCGGTCTGGACTCGTGAGTCGATGCCCTCCTTCTCCAGGAAGTCCTGGAGGGCGAGGCAGTTCATGACCGTACCGAGCATGCCCATGTAGTCGGAGCGGGCCCGGTCCATGCCGCGCTGCTGCAGTTCCGCGCCACGGAAGAAGTTGCCGCCGCCGATGACGACCGCGATCTCCGCGCCGTCACGGACGACCGCGGCGATCTCGCGGGCGATGGCGTGTACGACGTCGGGATCGACGCCCAGGCCCGTACCACCGGAGAAGGCTTCACCGGACAGCTTCAGCATGAAGCGGCCGGCCTTCTTGCCGGTGTGGTCGCTCTTGTCGTCGGCTGCCGGGTTGGCGTCCGCGCCCTTGTTCATGGAGATCTCCTCGTGCACATACGAAGAAGGCCACTGCCGGTGGGTGCTGGTGTCCCTGCGGCAATGGCCTCCTCGTCTGATCTGCGGTCGTCCGACGTCTACGCGGCCGACGACTGCTGGGAAACCCTAGCGGGCTCCCGTGTCGATCGCGTACCGGCTCAGATGCCGACCTTGATGCGCGAGAAG
This sequence comes from Streptomyces sp. NPDC059909, assembly GCF_042730885.1. NCBI lineage: Bacteria > Bacillati > Actinomycetota > Actinomycetes > Kitasatosporales > Streptomycetaceae > Streptomyces > Streptomyces sp. NPDC059909. Next base: position 235,589 of record NZ_JBHWKX010000003.1, on the reverse strand, counting down.
CGCTTCAGGGTGACACCGGCCTCGTCCAGGATCTGCTGGACGGACTTCTTGTTGTCGAGCGCGTAGGGCTGGCCAAGGAGGGTGGCCTCCTTGAAGAAGCCGTTGACACGACCCTCGACGATCTTCGGGAGGGCGGCCTCGGGCTTGCCCTCGGCGCGCGTGGTCTCCTCGGCGACGCGACGCTCGGACTCGACGACCTCGGCCGGAACGTCCTCACGGGAGAGGTACTTCGGCGCGAAGGCGGCGATGTGCTGCGCGACGCCCTTGGCGATCTCGGCGTTCGGCTTGTCGAGCTCGACGAGAACACCGATCTGCGGGGGCAGGTCCGGCATGGTGCGGTGCATGTACGCCGTGACGTAGGCGCCGGAGAACTGCGCGAAGCGGTCCAGGACGATCTTCTCGCCGAGGTTGGCGTTGGCCTCGTCCACGTACGCCTGGACGGTCTTGCCGGGCTCGATCTCGGAGGCGAGCAGCGCCTCGACGTCCGCCGGGTTGGTCTTGGCGACGTGGGTGGCCAGAGCGCCCGCGACGGCCTGGAACTTCTCACCCTTGGCGACGAAGTCCGTCTCGCACTTCAGCTCGAGGATGACACCGGAGGTGTTGTCCTCGGCGATCAGGGAGACGACGGCGCCGTTCTCGGCGGAGCGGCCCTCGCGCTTGGCCACACCCTTCTGGCCCTTGATGCGCAGCGCCTCGACGGCCTTGTCGACGTTGCCCTCGGCCTCGTCGAGCGCCTTCTTGCAGTCCATCATGCCCGCGCCGGTGAGCTCGCGGAGCTTCTTAACGTCAGCGGCGGTGTAGTTCGCCATGTCTGTGAATCTCTCTGAAGTCGAAGAGTCGAACGATCTACGGGCCGACGGCGGGGGCTTCATGGGCCCCCGCCGTCAACTTCCGAACCTGGGGTGTCAGGCCTGCTCGGCGTCCGCAGCCGGAGCCTCGGCCGGGGCCTCGGCAGCAGCCTCGGCCGGCTTCTCGGCCTCGGCGGCCGGGGTCTCGTCGGCCTTCTTCTCGCCCTCGAGCAGGTCGCGCTCCCACTCGGCCAGCGGCTCGCCCGCGGCCTTGTCGCCCGGCTTCGAGTCACCGGCGGCAACGCCGGAGCGGGCGATGAGGCCCTCGGCGACGGCGTCGGCGATCACGCGGGTGAGCAGCGTGACGGAGCGGATCGCGTCGTCGTTGCCCGGGATCTTGTAGTCGACCTCGTCGGGGTCGCAGTTGGTGTCGAGGATCGCGACGACCGGGATGTGGAGCTTGCGCGCCTCACCGACGGCGATGTGCTCCTTCTTGGTGTCGACGATCCAGACGGCGCTCGGCACCTTCTGCATCTCGCGGATACCGCCGAGGGTCTTCTCCAGCTTGGCCTTCTCGCGCGAGAGGACCAGGAGCTCCTTCTTGGTGAGGCCGGAGGCGGCCACGTCCTCGAAGTCGATCGCCTCGAGCTCCTTCAGACGCTGAAGGCGCTTGTAGACGGTGGAGAAGTTGGTGAGCATGCCGCCGAGCCAGCGCTGGTTGACGTAGGGCATGCCCACGCGGGTCGCCTGCTCGGCGATAGCCTCCTGCGCCTGCTTCTTGGTACCGATGAACATGATGGAGCCGCCGTGCGCGACGGTCTCCTTGACGAACTCGTAGGCGCGGTCGATGTACGACAGCGACTGGAGCAGGTCGATGATGTAGATGCCGTTGCGCTCGGTGAAGATGAAGCGCTTCATCTTCGGGTTCCAGCGACGGGTCTGGTGACCGAAGTGGACGCCGCTCTCCAGCAGCTCCCGCATCGTGACGACGGCCATGGCCGTATCTCCTTGAGTTTCTCGGTTGTGTCCTGACGCCCCGACGCGCCTGCCACAAGGGACCGAGGAGCGCGGCCACCGACCAAGGTTGAGGGTGGTGGCGGGGCGTGCGAAGTCGACCCGGTGACCCGGATCGCCAGAAGAAGTGTACGGGACCGGCGCAGTGCCGGGTGACGGCGCTGTCCACAACCGGCCGGTTGTCCACAGATCCGGACCATGATCAGCGGATTGGGGCGGTGGTGCGGCACGGTCCTGAGCCATGAAACGTGTTGTGAGGTGTGTACGTGGCGTGAGGCACGTAGGGGGCGGGGTGAGGCGCGTACGGGACGGGGTGCGGCGCGTACGTGGCGAGAGACGCGTACGTACCGTGCCGCCCACACGTGCCGTGACGTTGGCCGTCATCGCGGTGGCGGCGTTGCTGGTGCTGCTGCCGGGAGGGGTGGCGTGGGCGGGCACATGGCCGGTGGGGCCGCCGCGGCCTGCTGTGGTCCGGGGCTGGGAGCCGCCGGCCGCGCCGTACGGGCGGGGGCACCGCGGTGTGGATCTGGCGGCGCCGCCGGGCGCGGAGGTACGGGCGGCCGCGGCGGGCCGGGTGTCGTTCGCGGGGGTGGTGGCGGGCCGCGGGGTCCTCTCCATCACCCTGTCGGGCACGGGCAAGCCTCCCTTGCGCACGACGTACGAGCCCGTGCGCCCGCTGGTCCGCCCGGGCACCGAGGTGACCGCGGGCCAGGTGGTGGCCGTCGTGTCGGAGGGCCCGTCCCACTGTCCGCAGGGCTGTGTGCACTGGGGTCTGCGCCGCGGGGACGCCTACCTCGATCCGCTGTCGCTGCTGTCGCCCTCCCAGCTGCGCCGTGGCCCGTCCCGGCTGCTCCCGGTCTTCGGGGTGCCGGTGCCGGTGGCGCAGTCGCCGCCAGGGCCGAGGCACGCGGTTGAGGCCCTGGCCACGGGGGCGGGGTCGGCCCAGGCGCCGGCGCTGGCGGTGGCCGCGGCGGCGGTCTGGTTGCGCCGGCCCCGTCGGCGCACCGGCGGGCGCGAGGACGCGGGGGCGCGACGGACAGGCCGGGTAGTGGCGCGAATCCGCCCTCGGTGTCCGACGGCCAGGCCGGCGGATGCCGGCACGAGCGCCCGGTCGCTCGAGCGCCGCAGCGCGGGGCGGGCCGCACAACACCGGCTCCGCCGCCCAGGTGACCCCGGTGGACCCAGTCGTCACGGAGGCGAAGCTGGCCTACAGGGCACCGGCGTCCGCGCCCGTGACCCCGGTGGTCACTCCCCGCGGACGCCCCGGAGCGCCATCCCCACCGCGGCCTCGGCGATGTCGGAGGGGTCCTCCGCCGCGCCGAGCTCGATGCGGCGGACAGCGGCGTCGACGACGCCTTGGAGGAGCATCGCGGCGAGGCGAGGCTGCTGGTGGCCGAGCTCTCCGAGGGCCTCGACGATCATCGCGACGAGGCCGCCGTGCGCCGCGCGGATCTTCTCGCGGGCACCGGCGTCGAGCTCGCTCGCGGAGATCGCGACTACGGCCCGGTGGCGCCGGTCGCCGACGAGGTCGAGCTGCCGGCGGACATAGGCCTCGACCTTGCCCTCGGGCGTCCCGGCACGCTCCATGGCGGCTTCCACCTCCGCGGCCCAGACCGGGAAGTCGACGGCACACAGCTCTTCGACGACCGCGGCGCGCGAGCGGAAGTACTCGTACACGGAGGACCTGGCCAGGCCCGTGCGCTCTGCGAGGGCGGGGAAGGTCAGCGCTTCCGTACCGCCTTCGGACAGCAGGGAACGCGCGGCATCCAGCAGGGCGCCGCGCTGCATGGTCCGGTGCTCGGCCACGGAGGCCGCTCGAATCCTGGGCACGAATCCACTTTACGGGCGCTCCTCCGACGACGGAGGGGTGCGGGGACGATTCGGCATCCCCGGGGGCCACGTGTCAGCGGCCGACGTCCGCCAGCTTCGCCCTGAGCTGCAGCACCGACTTCGTGTGGATCTGGCTGACCCTGCTCTCCGTGACCCCGAGGACATTGCCGATCTCGGCAAGGGTGAGGCCTTCGTAGTAGTAGAGCGTGACAACCGTCTTCTCGCGGTCGGGGAGCGTGTTGATCGCGCGGGCGAGAAGCCGTCGCAGCTCCCGGTCCTCGGCGACCTCCACCGGGTTGTCCGCGGCGGTGTCCTCCAGCGTGTCCATCAAGCTGAGCCGGTCGCCGCCCTCCCCGCCGACGTGCAGGAGCTCCTCCAGGGCCACCACGTTCGCCAGGGACAACTGACTGAAGACCGAGTGCAGTTCCTCCAGACCGATGCCCATCTCCGCGGCGACCTCGCTCTCGGACGGGGTGCGCCGCAGTTGCGCCTCCAGCGTGGCGTAGGCGCGCTCGACTGCGCGTGCCTTCTGCCGGACGGACCGGGGGATCCAGTCCAGCGCCCGGAGTTCGTCGATCATGGCACCCCGGATGCGGGTGATCGCGTACGTCTCGAACTTGATCGACCGGTCGATGTCGAACTTCTCGATGGCATCGATCAGCCCGAACACCCCGGACGAGACGAAGTCCGCCTGCTCGACGTTGGACGGCAGCCCCACGCTCACCCGGCCCGCGACGTACTTCACCAGCGGTGAGTAGTGCAGGATCAGCTGCTCCCGCAGCCGCCCGTCGCCCGTGGCCTTGTACGACCGCCACAACTCGTCGAGCGACGAGGGGGCGGGCGGCCGCACGGCGCCACGTGCAGCTGAGGGCACTGCCGCGCGGTCAGACCCGGAGGTGTGCTGGGGCATGCGTTGCCTTGAGCCGTTCTGCTGTGGGTGAGGTGTGGGGGGACGGGTTTCCGGTCGGGTGGCTGGGCGGGGAACCTGGTGAGCGTAGCGTGACTGAGCTGTTGCGGTGCGCGAAGACCGGCGGATGGCGCCTGTGCAGGTTTGGCCCATCGACCACATCTTCGAACGAGGGCCGACGCCGTGTGCGCCGGCCCTCCGGGCGTCACCGGGGGAGTCGTGAAGGCCTTCGGCATCACCTTTTCACCCGAATGCGCCAGGTCAAGCACCGCCTCGCCGGGTGTTCGACGGGGGTATCGCGGACCTGACCAACTGCCAGCCGTCGCCGTGCCGTTCGACGAACCCCAGCGCCAGCAGTTCGTACAGCCTCCCGAGCGCCTCGTCCGTGGGGACTCCTGCTCGGCGGGCGATGTCGCGTCCGTGGATGACGCCATGCGCCGGGAGCGTCTCCAGGACCTGTGCCTCGGCGGGTCCGAGGAGGTCCCGGGGCAGCACCGGCCCGCGGCGCTCCGGGGCGAGGTCGCCGATGTCGCCGACCAGCTCCACGACTTCGTCGGCGTCGGTGACGAGCACCGCCTCACCCCGGAGGAGTTCATGCACGCCTGCCGAGAGTCCGCTGGTCACCGGCCCCGGAACGCCCATCGTCAAGCGGCCGAGGCGCTGCGCGGCGCGTGCAGTGACCAGCGAGCCGCTGCGGTATTCGGCCTCCACGACGACGGTGCCCCTGGTGAGAGCGGCGATGACGCGGTTCCGCAGGACGAACCGGCTGCGCGTCGGATGGCTGCCCGGCGGCAACTCCCCGATCACCAAGCCCTGTTCGGCGATGCGGCCGATCAACTCGGCGTGGGAGCGCGGGTAGACGACGTCGACCCCGCAGGCGAGCACCGCGATGGTCGCGCCGCCGGCGGCCAGGGCGCCTCGGTGAGCGGCGCCGTCGACGCCGTGCGCGCCGCCGGAGACGACGACCCAGCCGCGCTCGGCGAGTCCGGAGCCGAGACCCGTCGCCATATGGGCGCCGTACGGCGTGCAGGCCCGGGCGCCCACCACGGCAACCGACCGCAGCGCCCATTTCCGCAGGTCCGGGCCGCCCCGGACCCAGAGTCCGACGGGCCTCGCGTCGCCGAGATCGTCCAGCTGGCGCGGCCACTCAGGGTCGCCCGGACACAGGAAGCGCCCGCCGACCCCCGCCGCTGTCTCGAGATCGCGATCCGGGCGGGCCGCCGCCGCCCGTATCCGGTGGCCCTCGATGCGCCGCTCCCCCGCGCCGGGCAGCGTGCCTTCGGGGAATCGGGGTGCGGTCAGGCGCGCCATGAGCTCCACCGCGCCGTGCTCGCGCAGCCAGCGCCCACCATGTTCGTCACCCGGTTCGACGACCCCGGTCAACGCGGCGCGCGCCAGCCGCTCCTCGTTGTTGACGCCGCCGGCGGTCATGTGGGGCCCCCGCTCTTCCCGCCGATCCGGCACCGGCGGGGGCAATTCGGTGGTGCACCGGGCGACGCCACGCGGCCCAGCGCCGCCCGGTGCACCACCGCACTGCCCGTCCGCCCGGACCACATCCCGGGACCACCGGTGCTCCCGCTGCCGCCGTCGGTCACGGCGCTGCACCTGGCCGTGGCGCCGCGGCCGGTCACGGCGCCGCTCCCACCACCGTCGGGGCGCCCCTCGCAATGCCGGTGCGCAGTTGCAGGGCGAGGGCGACGTCGTCGACGGCGGGGCAGTCATGACCGGCGAGGTCGGCGATCGTCCAGGCGACGCGGAGGACGCGATCCATGCCTCGGGCGGTGAGCAGACCCCGCTCCATGTCCCGCTCCGCTGCGGCGAGCACGCCGGGTGCCGCCTGCCAGCGGGTGCGGAGCTCATGGCCGGGCACCTCGCTGTTGACGCTCCACGGGGTGCCCTCCAGGCGGGCGGCGGCCCTGGCCCTGGCCTCTCGGACCCGGTCGGCGACGGTCTCCGAGGTCTCCCCTCGTCCGCCCTGCCCCAGCAGATCGGAGCGGCTGACCGGATCCACCTCGACGCGTAGATCGACCCGGTCGAGCAGCGGCCCGGACAGCCGTGCCTGGTAGCGCCGGATCGCCGACGACGGGCATTCGCACCCGGCGCCGTTCAGCGTGTGCCGCCCGCACGGGCACGGGTTCGCCGCGAGGACCATCAGGAAGCGGGCCGGCAGCCGGACCACTCCCGCGCTCCGCGCCACGATCACATGCCCGGACTCCAGTGGCTGGCGCAGCGCGTCCAGTGCCTTGGCGGAGAACTCCGGGGCCTCGTCCAGAAAGAGCACCCCTCGGTGGGCCAGTGACACCGCTCCGGGCCTCGGCAGTCCCTGGCCGCCGCCGACGAGGGACTGCATCGTCGCCGAGTGGTGGGGGGCGCAGTACGGCGCCGTACGCACCAGGGGCTCGCCGGGCGGCAGGATGCCCGCGACCGAGTGGACCGCGGTGACTTCGAGGGACTCCTGCCGGGTCAGCGGTGGCAGCAAGCCCGGCAGCCGCTCCGCGAGCATCGTCTTGCCCGCGCCCGGCGGGCCCTGCAGCAGCAGATGGTGGGCTCCGGCCGCCGCGACCTCCAGGGCGGTGCGGGCAGCGTGCTGGCCTGCCACGTCCGCGAGGTCCGGCCACTGGTTCTGCCCGTCACCGGCTGCCGCGCCCGGCGCGAGCCCTGTGCCGACCCCGGCTCCCGGCACGAGGAGGCCGGCGAGCATGGCGTCCGGCCGGCCTTCGCCGTCCGGCTCCTCCTCGGGCACCGGCTCATCGTTCAGCACGGCGATCAGCTGGCGCAGGCTGCGCACGCCCAGGACGGAGACGCCCGGCACCAGCGAAGCCTCCCCCGCCGTCTGCTCGGGAACGACCACCTGCCGGTAGCCCGCCTCGGCAGCCGCGAGGACCGCGGGCAGCACGCCGCGCACCGGCCGCGCCCTGCCGTCGAGCCCCAGCTCCCCGATGAGCACGAGATCGGCGATCGCCCTCGGATCGATACGCTCCGCCGCGCCGAGCACGGCGCAGGCGACGGCCAGGTCGAAACCGCTCCCTCCCTTGGGCACGAAGGCCGGGCTGAGCCCCACCGTGAGTTTCTTCTGCGGCCATTCGGCGTCGGAGTTGACCACGGCCGCCCTGACCCTGTCCCGGCTCTCCACCAGGCTCTTGTCGGGCAGTCCCACGAGAGCGAAGGTCGCGACGCCGGGCTCCAGGTCGGCCTGGACCTCGACCACCACGCCTTCGACGCCGACCAGGGCCACCGAGCACGTGCGCGCGAATCCCATCAGGCCACCCCCCGCGCGTGCTCGACGCGAGGCGCGCCTCTCCGGGGGACGACCACTCCGACGAGATCGATCCGCACTCCGCCCGGCGGGGGTCCGCCGTGGCGCTCCAGCCAGCAAGCGGCCAGCCGTCTCAGCCGGTCCGCCTTGGCGGGCGTGACCGCGGCCATCGGGTGCTCGAAGGCCCCCGTCCCCGGCGGGGCGCCCCTGCGGGTCTTCACCTCGCAGACGACCACCGCATCGCCGTCCCGGGCGACGATGTCGATCTCGCCGGCCCGTCCACACCGCCAGTTCCGTGCCAGCACGGCCATTCCGGCTTCGGTGAGCCGACGTGCCGCCAGCTCCTCGCCGTACCGCCCCAGTGCCCCCGTCGCGTTCATTTCGGCACCACCTCCGGCACCGACTCTGACGCGTCACACCCCAGCTTGTGGATCTTGGTGGACAACCCGTCCGTTGTGGATAACTCAGCCACCCGGAAGTTCGAGGTCGGTCTTGTTCAGCTCCTCGATGTTCACGTCCTTGAACGTGAGCACGCGGACCTGCTTGACGAACCTGGCCGGCCTGTACATGTCCCAGACCCAGGCGTCCGCCATCGAGACCTCGAAAAAGACCTCACCCTGGACCGAGTGCACCTGCATCTCGTAGTCATTGGTGAGATAGAAGCGACGCTCGGTCTCGATCACGTATTTGAACAGACCGACGACGTCGCGGTACTCCCGGTAGAGCTTCAGCTCCATCTCGGTCTCGTACTTCTCGAGGTCCTCGGCGCTCATGGCATGTTCCCCTTCAGCCGTGCGTCCCCCCATTGTGCGCCAGCCTCCCGTACCCCTAGGCGATTTCTGGGGCCAGGACCACCGGCATGCTCGGAGGACCCTCGTCGAGCAGCGTGCGCAGCAGCTCGGCGAGTCTGGTCGGGTACACCGTCTCATGTGCCGCCGACAGTTCCGCGGAGGTCCACCACCTCAGGCCCGCGACGCTGCGCTGCTCAAGCGTGGTGAGCCCGCCGAGGCTGGTCGCGGTCTGCCCCGTTCGTGCCAGGTAGTACCACTCGTCCTGGTCCCAGCGCCGCCCGTCGAAGGGGAAGGAGCAGAGGCGCTGCCAGATCACCGGCCCCAGCTCGACGTCTGTGATTCCGGTCTCCTCGGCGAGCTCGCGCAGCGCGGCCTCCTCGCGGGTCTCACCGCCCTCGACACCGCCGCCCGGCGTGAACCACCAGGTGTCTTCGGGATCGTCCGGTTCGTACCCGTGGATCAGCAGAATGCGGTCCTCCGGGTCGAGCAGGATCACCCGCGCGACCTTCCGCAGTTCATTCGTTGCAAGGCGCTCGACGGTCTCCGTGGTCGCCACACCGGCCTCACCGGCCTCTACGACCGGCTCCCGCCCGGGCACCTCACGCATCCACCATCACCCTTCCCCGCGCCCCGGGCGCCCTGCGCCGCCTCAGGAATGCCGCGACGGGCCCGTACGCCGCACCGCCCAGGATCAGCGCGACACCGGCCAGCACGGACCCGACGACCAGCTTCACCGGCCCCGGCTGCGACACTCCGCCCGGCAGGCCGGCAAAGCCCTGCGGCCGCTCCACGAGCCCGCCCAGGGGCCACGCCACGGCATCGACCCGGGCGCTCACGGCCGTCCGCGGCACGGACCCCTGCCCCGGATCCTGCAGATGCACCCGGGAGTCCAGGGAACCCATGCGCTCGTCGCCCAGGAGGAAGATCTGCCCTTCGGGCACGGTGGCGTTGAACGCCGTCGAGGCAGGGCCCTTGGTGCGCAGATACGGTTCTTCGACGGCCTTGCCGTTGATGGTCATCCGGCCGTCCGCATCGCAGCACGCGATCTTGTCACCGCCGACCGCGACGACCCGCTTCACCATCGGCAGGTCGCCCCACACCTTGTCGGTGAAGACCACGACATCCCCGCGCCGCACCTGGGACCCGTCGATCCGCTGCGCCAGCACCCGGTCGCCCGCCTCGACGGTCGGCGACATGGAGTCGGTCGGGACCGTGTACGGCTGGTACACGACGGCTCCCCAGACGAAGCCTCCGAGGAAGAGCACACAGCCGACGGCCACGGCCAGCCCCGACAGCGCGCTGCCGAGGCGGCCGCGGCCGCCTTCCGTACGTCCTGTTCCGCTCATCCCAGCGCTCCCCACCTCGGAGATCGACGATCGCTGATCTGAGCGGCACCCTACCCGCCGGTCCGCCCGCGGGTCAGCCCCACCGGTTACCCGGCGGTCCGCCCCTCGGTCTCTCCGGCGCTCGTCCCGACGCCCGCCACCACTGCGGTCGGGACGCCGGCCGCGGCAGCCGCGGCCAGCCTCCTCCTGCGCAGCACGACGATCGGCACCGCGCCCGCGAGCCCCAGCGCACCGGGCGCGACGGCGGCAGCGGCCGAGGCCGCGGCGCCGAGACCGGGCTGGTCGAAGGTGCTGGGCACGGGCAGCGTGGACCAGCGGCCGGGCGGCCAGGCCACCACGACCGCCCGGCCGACGACGTCGTCGACCGAGACGGTGCCGTTGCCCGGAAGCTCCTGGTGGTAGCGCGAGTCCAGCGAGTTCTGCCGGTTGTCGCCCATGACCCAGATGCGGCCCTCGGGCACCTTGATCGGCCCGAACGGCTCGTCGTCGCAGGGAGTGCTGCCGGGGTGGATGTACGACGTCTCGTCCAGCTCTTTGCCGTTGACCTTGACCTTTCCGCCCTGCTTGCACTCGACGGTGTCACCGCCGACCGCGATGACCCGCTTGATGAGGTCCTTCTCCTCGGCGGACGGCATGAGGCCGATGAAGCTGAGGAACTTCTGCACCGCGTTCGGCTCGGGGGTCTGCGTGGTCTCCAGCCAGCCGCCCGGGTCGTGGAAGACGACGACCTCGCCACGCTCGGGCTCCGCGCCGAACCAGGGCGTCAGCTTGTCGACCAGCACCCGGTCGCCCCGCTGCAGGGTGTTCATCATCGAGTCCGAGGGGATCGAGAAGGCCTGCACCAGGAAGGTCTTGATCAGGAGCGCGAGGAGAAGGGCGATACCGATCAGCAGCGGCAGTTCCTTCCAGAACGACCGGTGCTTCCTCGCCGCGCCGCCGTCGGCCGACGAGTCGTCGTCCCCGAAGCCGTCGTCACCGGAACCGCCGCCGGGAGCACCGCCACCCGACGCGGGGTCGTGGTCCGCGGGACCCTGGCCTCCATGGCCGCCGTCAGTCGTCCGGAAAGCCTCGCCGAAGCTGCCGTGGCCGCCGAAGCCCCCGGAGACTCCGGAGCCGCCAGGACCGGGGGAACGCTCCGTGAGCCGCTCGGGCCGTTCCTCCGGCTCGTCGCGTCCGGATCGTGCGCCGACCGCCAAATCCCCCACATCCACTCCTCACTCCGTGCGACCACCCGCGCCGAAAGCGACGCAGGCCCATTACTCCCATAACGAGCGGGAGTTCCGCAGGGCTCGGGAGCAGGATCATTCCATTGGGATCCCGGGAGGACACACTATGCGACGGGGCCTGCGCCGTGGTCGCCCCGGCACGCGGTTCGGGGACCGACGCGTACGTCTCCCGCTGTTCCAGCTTGCTCCAGTGGTCGAGGGGCCACGCGATGTAGACCGCGCGGCCGACGACATCGTCTTCCGACACCGTGCCGCGGAACGGCTCCTGGAGGTGGAAGCGCGAGTCGGCGGAGTTGGACCGGTGGTCCCCCATCACGAAGAGCCGCCCGGCCGGGACCTTCACCTCGAACTTGAGTTTGGAAGGCTCGTTTCCGGGATGCAGGTACGGCTCGTTCAGCGGTACGCCGTTGACGGTGACCCTGCCGTTCGCGTCGCAGCACTTGACGGTGTCGCCGCCGACCGCGATGACGCGCTTGATCAGATCCTGCTCGTCGTCGGACGGCAGCAGTCCGATGAAGGTCAGTCCCTGCTTGACCTGCTTGACGACGACCGGATCGTCCTTCTTGGGCGCCTGCTCCTGTTGCAGCCAGCCGCCCGGGTCCTTGAAGACGACGACGTCGCCGCGCTCCGGCTCGGAGCCGAACCAGGGTGTCAGCTTGTCCACCAGCACCCGGTCGTCGATCTTGATCGTCTGCTCCATCGATCCTGACGGGATCACGAACGCCTGGACCAGGAAGGTCTTGAGTACCAGCGCGATCAGCAGCGCCACGGTTATGAGGAGGGGTATCTCCTTGACCGCGGAGCGCTGCCTCCGCCGCTTCACCTTGCGCGCCAGCTTGCGCCGCTCCGCGCGCCCCGGGAGAGTCCGTGCGCCGTCGGTGGGGCGGGTCCCGGTGGGCAGCCGGGTGTCGGCCCGGTGGCTCGCGCGCCGTCCGCGATTACCCATGCGTGCCGCCGGGTCCGGGTACGCGGTCGAAGGCGCCGGTCTGCTCCAGTGCGGACCAGCGGCCGGCCGGCCAGCCGATCCAGTCGGCCCGGCCGATCACCTTGTCGAGGGGCACCATCCCGCCGCCGGGCTCGCCGAGGTGGTCCCGGGAGTCGCGGGACTTGCTGCGGTGGTCGCCCAGGACGAAGAGGGTGCCTTGCGGTACGACGATGTCGAAGGGCACCCGGGACGGGGCGTCGCCGAAGTAGACGTAGCGCTCTTCGACCGGTACGCCGTTCACCTCGAGTCTTCCCTCCTTGTCGCAGCACACGACCCGGTCGCCGCCGATGCCGGCCACGCGCTTCACGAAGTCGGTCTCGGCCGGCTCTGCCAGGCCCAGCGCCGCGGCGGCGCCCTGCACCAGCCCGGCGACCGCGTTCTCCTCCGGGGCCTCCCGGAGGAATGATCCGGTGCCGTCGAACACGACCACGTCCCCGCGCCGGGGCTCGGAACCGAAACGGTACGCCAGCTTGTTCACCAGCACCCGGTCGCCGACTTCCAGGGCCGGCTCCATCGAGGTGCTGGGGATCAGGAAGGGCTGCAGCACGAAGTGGCTGAGCAGCAGCAGGACGACGCCGCAGCCGACACCGAGCAGACCGGCCCGCCTCAGCGAGAGACCTGTCGTCAGTCCGGTCGGCAGCCCGGTCACGACGCCGGGAACGCGCGCGGAGCGCGACCCCTCCTCCGCCTCGGACCCTTGGGTCCCTGGTGCGGATGAGCGGCCACGCTCCGTGTGCTGTGCTTCGGTGTCCATCGGGGCCAGATGCTATCCGGCCGCCATAAGAACCGTATGAGGCCGAAGCCCCGCGCGGGTGTGAGCCGTGGCTCAGTTCTCGCGCTTCTCCTTGATCTTCGCGGCCTTGCCGCGCAGCTCGCGCAGGTAGTACAGCTTGGCGCGACGGACGTCACCGCGGGTGACGAGCTCGATCTTCTCGAAGATCGGGCTGTGCACCGGGAAGGTGCGCTCGACGCCGACGGAGAAGGAGACCTTGCGGACCGTGAAGGTCTCGCTGACACCGGAGCCCTGGCGGCGGATGACGACGCCCTTGAACTGCTGGATACGGGAGCGGTTGCCCTCGATGACGCGAACGTGGACGTTCACGGTGTCACCGGGACGGAAGGCGGGGACGTCGGTCCGCAGCGAGGCGGCGTTGACGACGTCGAGCACGTGCGACATGTTCGTCTGCTTTCTTCGCCGATGCCACAGGTCATCAGCGGTAGAGAGATAAGGATTCAGGGGCCGGGTCGTCGGAGCGGGCGTCGTGTCCCCCTGTGGCAGGGGCGCACGCCGGACGCACGGCAGCGGCCTATTCTTCCACGGCCTGTGGCCGTCGCCAAAATCGACCGTCGGGCGACGGAGCCCAGCCCAGGATGGAGAGGATCTCGCGGTCCTTCTTGTCGAACTCCGACGGGTCGCAGCGCTCGATGAGATCGGGCCGGTTCTCGGCCGTACGACGGAACGCCTCGTCCCGCCGCCAGCGCGCGATCTTCCCGTGGTGCCCGCTGAGCAGGACGTCCGGGATGTCCCGTCCGCGCCACTGAGGGGGCTTGGTGTAGACGGGGCCCTCAAGGAGGTTCGCCATGGCGCCGGGCGCGAAGGAGTCGTCGCGGTGCGACTCGGCGTTCCCGAGGACGCCCGGCAGCAGGCGTGCGACCGCCTCCGTGATGACGAGTACGGCCGCCTCGCCGCCGGCCAGGACGTAGTCCCCGATGGAGACCTCGTAGACGGGTATCCGGGTGGCGTACTCGTCCATGACACGCCGGTCGATGCCCTCGTACCGGGCCGGGGTGAAGATCAGCCACGGCCGCTCGGACAGCTGGACGGCGAGCTCCTGGGTGAAGGGCCGGCCGCTGGGAGTGGGGACGACCATCACGGGGCCGTGCGCCCCGGCCTCGTAGCCGTCGGCGAGCGCCTGGTCGAGCGCGTCGCCCCAGGGCTCGGTCTTCATGACCATGCCGGGGCCGCCGCCGTAGGGGGTGTCGTCGACGGTGCTGTGCCGGTCGTACGTCCAGTGCCGCAGGTCGTGCACGTGCACGTCGAGCCTGCCGCGCGCCCGTGCCTTGCCGACGAGCGAGACGTTCAGCGGCTCCAGGTACTCGGGGAAGATCGTGACGACGTCGAGCCGCATCAGTCGCCGTCCTCGTCGCGGGCGGAGGCGATCTCGGACCGGTCGTCGATGAGCCCGGGCGGAGGGTCGATCACGGCCTTCTGTTCCTTCAGATCGATCTCGGTGACGATCTCCTCCACGAACGGGATCATCACCTCGCTGCCGTCGGGCCGCTCCACGATGAACAGGTCCTGCGAGGGCAGGTGCGAGATCTCGGTGATCCGGCCGACCTCCGTGCCGTCGGCGAGCACCACGTCCAGGTCCATCAGCTGGTGGTCGTAGTACTCGTCGGGCTCCTCCGGCTGCTCGTCCGGGTCGACGTCGGCGATGAGCAGGATGTTGCGCAGGGCCTCGGCACCGTTGCGGTCCCGTACGCCCTCGAAGCGGAGCAGCAGCCTCCCGCTGTGCACCCGACCGGTCTCGATGGTCAGCGGTCCGGCGGATGCCGGGTCGGTGGCCAAAACGGCTCCGGGGGCGAGCCGCAGTTCCGGCTCGTCGGTGCGGACCTCGACGGTGACCTCGCCCTTGATGCCATGGGCACGGCCGATCCGTGCGACTACCAACTGCACGCTCAACGCTCCTGTCATACGACGACGGGCCGGGGCGGGCCGTAAGCCCTCCCCGGCCCGCGCCGGTGTTTCGATCGAGTCAGTGGACCTGGTCCACGTCGACGAGGTCGACACGGATGCCACGGCCACCGATGGCGCCCACGACGGTGCGCAGGGCGCGTGCGGTGCGGCCGTTACGGCCGATCACCTTACCGAGGTCGTCGGGGTGCACCCGGACCTCGAGCACACGCCCGCGACGCAGATCGCGCGAGGCGACCTGCACATCGTCCGGGTTGTCGACGATGCCCTTCACGAGGTGCTCGAGAGCCTCCTCGAGCATGCTCAGGCCTCGGTCGACTCGGCGGGAGCGGCCTCGGCCTCGTCCGCCTTCTTCTCGGTCTTCTTCGCCTTCGGGGTGATGGCCTCACCCTTGGCGTCGTCGCCCTCGAGCGCCTTCGCGAAGGCGTCGAAGGAGGCGCGCTTGTCTTCCTTCGTCTCCGGCTGCAGCAGCGGCTTCTCCGGGGCCGGCAGGCCCTTGTGCTTCTGCCAGTCACCGGTGAGCTTCAGGATGGCGAGAACCGGCTCGGTCGGCTGGGCGCCGACGGACAGCCAGTACTGCGCACGCTCCGAGTCGACCTCGATGCGCGACGGGTTGTACGTCGGGTGGTACAGACCGATCTCCTCGATGGCCCGGCCGTCACGGCGGGTACGGGAGTCGGCGACGACGATGCGGTAGTGAGGCGAACGGATCTTGCCCAGACGCTTCAGCTTGATCTTGACTGCCACGGGAGTGGGATCTCCTGGTTTTGACGTGGTTGGGCACAACGAGATGCCGCGTGGGGTTGCGGACCCGATGGCCCGATGGACGCGTCAGCCGGAGGAGAGAGGGGTCCTATGCGACTGTCGAGTACAGCTAGCCATTGTGCCACACGGATCCGGCGCGTCGGACCCGAGTCCGTCCGGCCTCCCGGCCACGGCCCGGCGCCCGCCCCCGCGGCTCGGGGAGCGGCCGTCTCAGCTTGCCGCGGCCACCGCTTCCGGGATACGGAACGGCTTTCCGCAGCCGCCGCAGACGATCGGCGCCTGGGCGAGGACCGAGGGCACCACCCGGACGTTGCGACCGCAGTCGCAGACCGCCTTCACCCGCACACCGCCGCCGGACGAGCCGTGCCGGGCGGCCGGACCCCGGAAGGTCCGCTTGGTGTCGGAGGCCGTCGCGACCGAGTGCGCCGCGAGGGCGCGCTGCAGCCGCTCGATCGTCGGTCGGTACCGCCGCTTCGCCTCGGCGTTGAGCGTGACCAGCGAGAAACCGCTGCTCGGGTGCGGCTCCTCGGGGTGGTCCAGGCCCATCTCCTCGGCGATCGCCAGGAACCGGCGGTTGTGGTAGCGGCCGGCGCGGGAGGTGTCTCGGACCCCTCGGGCGGCGGCGATGCCGTGGACTGCCTCATGAAGCAGTCGCTCGAAGGAGAGCTCGTGACCGCAGGCGGACGAGGACTCTCCGATCAGGGACTCTGGCGCGGCAAGATCCGGCAGCTCGGGGTGGTGCCGCTGAATGTCGGCCCACGCCTGTGCCAGCTCTGCGGCGAGAACAGGTGGTGTCGTGCTCACGTCGTGATAACGAGCCTGGCGGCTCACGGGTTCCATTCCGGGGCATCCCAAATATTTTGCACGTACCCGTCAGTTGCCATTGATGCGTCCTGACGAGGGCGGGTGCGCTGATCTGCGGAGAAGCCTCACAGCTCACACCAAGGTGGTACGTAGCGACGCGTACGCCCGGCGTGTAGCCGACTCCGCACGCCGGGGCGCGGGTGCCTGCCCGGGGCTCAGGGGCCTCCGGAGGCGCCCCCGCCAACCGGAGCCGGGGCGTCCTGACGCCGGACGTCAGGGCGTCGGGGCGTCAGTAGGCGCGCGCGACGATCGCGAGGGTACCGGGGGCGTCGTCGGTGTCCGGCACCGCCCCGTCCTCGGTGACCAGACACCGTACGGACACGGCCTGATCGGCCAGCAGAGCCTCGCCCTCGGTGCCGAGCGTCGCCCACGGGATACGCGCCCAGCCGCCCGCGGCCGCGGCCTCGGCGGCCTCCTCGATCGTGGTCACGTCGGCCGTGCGGGACTCGCGGCGTTCACGCGATTGGCTCAGAAGCAGCGCCTGGTCGTCCTCCAGGACCTTGGGCAGCAGACCGGTGAGCGCGTCGATGGCGACGGGCTCCTTGCCGCCGGGGATGCGGCGGGCCAGCATCGCCGTGCCGCCCTCCAGGTCGCGCGGGCCGACCTCGATCCGGACCGGTACGCCCTTGAGCTCCCAGTCCACGGCGCGCCGGCCGAAGGGGGTGTCGGTGCGGTCGTCGACCTGGACCCGGATGCCGGCGGCCTTCAGCCGGTCGCCGATCTCGCGCACCTTCGCCAGCACGGCCTCGTCGCCCTTGATGGCGAGGACGACGGCCTGGACGGGCGCCAGCCGGGGCGGGACCCGCAGTCCGCTGTCGTCGCCGTGCGACATGATCAGGCCGCCGACCATCCGCGTGGAGGAGCCCCAGGAGGTCTGCCAGGCCAGCTCCTGCTTGCCCTCCTTCGACAGGTACGTGGTGTTGAAGGCCTTGGAGAAGTTGGTGCCGAGCTCATGGCTCGTGCCCATCTGGAGTGCCTTGCCGTCGCCCATCATGCCTTCGAGCGTGAGGGTGTTGATGGCGCCGGCGAAGCGCTCCCTGGCGGTCTTGCGGCCGAGCACCACGTCGATAGCGAGGACGTTCACCATGAAGTCGGCGTAGACCTCGCGGTGGATGTGGGCGGCGTAGTCCCGGGCCTCCTCGTACGTGGCGTGGGCGGTGTGGCCCTCCTGCCAGAGGAACTCGGTGGTGCGCAGGAAGACCCGGGGGCGCATCTCCCAGCGGACCACGTTCGCCCACTGGTTGATGAGCAGCGGCAGGTCGCGGTAGCTCTGGATCCACTTGGAGAAGTAGTCGTTGATGATCGTCTCGGAGGTGGGGCGGACGACGACCGGCTCCTCCAGCTCCTTGCCCCCGCCGTGTGTGACGACCGCGAGCTCGGGGGCGAAGCCCTCGACGTGCTCGGCTTCCTTCGTCAGGTAGGACTGCGGGATGAAGAGGGGGAAGTACGCGTTGGACGCCCCGGCTTCCTTGATGCGGGCGTCCATCTCCTGCTGCATCCGTTCCCAGAGCCCGTAGCCGTACGGTCGGATCACCATCGTGCCGCGCACCGGGCCGTTGTCGGCGAGCTCGGCCTTGTTGATGAGGTCCTGGTACCAGCGGGGGAAGTCCTCGGCCCTGGGCGTGAGAACGGGTGCCTTTGCCATGGCGGGAATCGTACGGCGGCTGCACCCTGGATGGGGAATCGTTCCGGGCGCGGGGGCGCACGACCGGGGCACGTCAGGCTTTGCGGCGCGACCCCTGGACGTACGGACGGATGCGGAGTTCTCTGGCATACGGGGGGAGCAAGAGCGCACGTACACGGGGGGCTGTCATTCAGGGCACTGCTGACCTCTCGGCGGATTGGGGCGCTTTTCGATGACACCTACGCTCGTCCGGCACCACCCGCGTACGGCTGCCGCCCCGGCGGATCCCGCGGCGCGCGCCCGCGACTGGGCGGAGATCCAGGAGCGGATGCTGGTGCCCCTCTACGAGGCGGTGTACGAGCACCTGGAGGTCGGCAAGGGCTCCCGGCTGCTGGGGCTCGGCTGCGGCTCGGGCCTCGCCCTGCTGATGGCCGCGGCGCGCGGGGCGCGCGTCACGGGAGTCGACACGGACCGGTCGCGGCTCGCGCTGGCCCGCGAGCGGCTGCTCGGGCCGGAGCCCGACCGGTCCGGCGGGACCGGGGCGCGGCTGGTGGAGGGCGGCCCGGAGGAGGCGGCCGATCCCGCGCGCGCCCGGTTCGACGTGATCACGGTTTTTCAGCCGATCGGGTGTACGGCGGGTGACTCCGAAGGACTCGTACCCGCGCTGGAGGCGGCGGTTCCGCTCGCCGAGCGCGGCAGCCGGGTCGTGCTGGCGGGCTGGGGCCCGCCGGAGCGGTGCGCCACGTCGGCCGTGCTGCGGGTCGCGAGCCGGCTCACCGAGCGGCTGCGCGGAGGCGGGGGCTGGCGCCCCACGAAGCGGGACGACCTGGAGGACGTGGCGACCAGTGCGGGGCTGAAGCCGGACGGCTCCGGGCGGGTGGCGTGCCCCTTCGGCTACGCGGACCTGGAGAGCGCGGTGCGCGGACTGCTGTCGACGGGGCTGTTCGACGCGGCGATACGGGCGACGGACCAGGCCCAGGTGGAGAAGGAGATCACGGAGGCGCTGCACGCGCATGTGCGGGCCGACGGGACGGTGTGGATGCCGAACGTCTTCCGGTACCTGATCGCGCGTACGCCGTAGGCGATGTACGGCCCGCGCGAGGGTGGGCGATGTACGGCCCGCGCGGGGTAGGCGATGTACGGCCCGCGCGGGGGTGGGCGATGTACGGCCCGCGCGGGCCGGACGGGCGGGCTTCGAAGCCGGTACGGTCCGGGTGGCCCGGGTGTCCGTCCTCGAACGCCGGACGGGCTTGAAACGCACCCCCGGACAGGCCCGCTCAGTCGGTGGAGTTCTTCGCGAGGCGCGGGATGCCTGCGGCGCGGTACGCCTCGGCCTCCTCCAGCGTCTCGTTGGCCAGCAGCGCCTCCGCGAGCGCGTCCAGGCGGTCCCGGTTGTCGCGCAGCAGGCTGCAGGCGCTCTCGTAGCACTCGTCGACGATCCGGCGCATCTCGTGGTCCACCGCGTCCAGCGTCGCCGGAGCGGCGATGAGCCCGTACGGCTCCTGTGCATCGCCCGGGATCGCGGTGAGCCGGCCGACGCGTTCGCTCATGCCCCAGCGGCCGACCATGCCCCGGACCAGCCGGGTGGCCTGCTCGAGGTCGCTCTCCGAGCCGGTGGTGATGATGCCGAAGACGACATGCTCGGCCGCCATCCCGCCGAGCGCGCCGGTGATGCGGCCGCGCAGGTACTCCTCCGTGTACGCGTACCGGTCGGCATCCGGGGTGGAGAGGGTGACGCCCAGGGCCCGCCCGCGCGGCACGATCGTGATCTTGCGAACGGGGTCGGCGCCCGGCTGGAGCATGCCGAGGAGGGCGTGGCCGCTCTCGTGGTAGGCGGTCCTGCGGCGCTCCTCCGCGGGCATCACGAGCGGCCGCTCCGCACCGAGCTGGACCTTCTCCAGGGCGTCGGAGAGATCGCTCTGGGTGACCTGGCGCTGTTGCCGCTTCACGGCGAGCAGCGCGGCCTCGTTCGCGAGGTTGGCGAGTTCGGCGCCGGTCATCCCCGGTGTCGTACGGGCCACTTGGGCGAGGTCGACGGTCTCGGCGAGCGGGATCCCCCGGGTGTGGATCCTGAGGATCGCCTCGCGGCCGCCCCGGTCGGGCGGGCTGACCTGC
This sequence comes from Streptomyces sp. NPDC059909, assembly GCF_042730885.1. NCBI lineage: Bacteria > Bacillati > Actinomycetota > Actinomycetes > Kitasatosporales > Streptomycetaceae > Streptomyces > Streptomyces sp. NPDC059909. The sequence continues at coordinate 215,383 of NZ_JBHWKX010000003.1, read as the reverse complement.
ACGATGCGGTCGAAGCGCCCCGGCCGGGTGAGCGCGGGGTCGAGGACGTCGGCGCGGTTCGTGGCGGCGAGCACGACGACCCCTTCGGAGCCGGTGAAGCCGTCCATCTCGGTGAGGATCTGATTGAGCGTCTGCTCGCGCTCGTCGTGGCCGCCGAGGCCCGCCCCGCCGCCACGGACCCGTCCGATGGTGTCGATCTCGTCGATGAAGACGATGGCCGGGGCGACCTTGCGGGCCTCGGCGAAGAGTTCCCGTACGCGCGAGGCGCCCACGCCCACGATCATCTCGATGAACTCGGAGGCGGAGGCGGAGAAGAACGGCACCCCAGCCTCGCCCGCCACGGCCCGCGCGAGCAGGGTCTTTCCGGTGCCGGGCGGTCCGGCGAGCAGCACACCGCCGGGCATCCGGGCACCCATCTCCCGGTAGGCCCGCGGGTTCTTGAGGAAGTCGACGACATCGTTGAGCTCGCCCTCGACCTCGTCGATCCCGGCCACGTCCTCGAAGGTGGTGCGCTTGCCCGCCATCAGCTCGACGGGTTTCGGCGGCGCCTTGCGTCCGAGCGCCCCGGCGCCCATCCCCCCGCCCATCCGCCGTGCGATGAACACCCACAGGAGGACGAGCAGGGCGATCGGTGCGAGCGAGATCAGCAGATTGGACAGAAAGCCGCGCTGGACGACGACGGGCTCGGCCGTCACGGTCACGCCCTTCCGGGTGAGCTGCTGCCAGAGGTCGTCGTCGGCGAAGGCGGGTCGCTGGGTGGTGAACTTGGAGTAGTCGCCCTTGCCGTCCGGGAGGGGCTGCTCGTTCTTCAGCTGGCCCTGGATCGCGTCGCCCTTGGCGTAGATCTTGGTGACGTTGCCCGCGGTGACCTGCTTGCTGAACTCCGTGTACGAGACGGTCGGCTCTTCGCTCTCGCCGAAGTACGACAGCGCCAGGAACGCGGCGAGGAAGACGACGAACGCGGCGAGGACCAGCCCGGGCCAGCCGCCGGGCATCTTCTTCTTCGGCGGCGGAGCCCCCTCGGAGCGCCAGGGCTGGTCGGTGCGGTCACGCGGGGGTACGGGATTGGCCACGCTGCCCTCCTGCTCCGGTGCTCCGCTGGTCAGGCCATATCTCCTGCCCATGACCGCACACATCACCGGTCCCCGCCACCGGGGCGCCGGGCACCCCGGCCGGGCGGCTCGGCGGGCCGGACGTCCCGGCGAGCCCGGCACACGGCGGAGGGCCCCGCGGTCCGTGACCGCGGGGCCCTCCTCACGTGCTGTTCCGGCAGGTCCTGACAGATCCTGGCAGGTCAGCCCATGAACTTCTTGAACTCCTCGGGGAGCTCGAAGTCCTTGGCCTGGCCGCCCGCCGGGAGGCCGAACGCGCCGCCCTGAGCGGCCTGCTCGCGCCGGGCGGCGGCCGCCTGCTCCTCGGCCTTGCGCTTCATCGGGTTGCCGCTCTTGCGCTTGCCCTTGGCCTGCTTCTGCTGCTTCTTCTGGCGGCCGGGGCCGCCACCCATGCCGGGGATGCCCGGCATACCCGGCATACCGCCGCCCTGCGCCATCCGCGACATCATCTTGCGGGCCTCGAAGAAGCGCTCGACCAGGCCCTTGACCGCGCTGACGTCGACACCGGAGCCCTTGGCGATACGGGCACGGCGCGAGCCGTTGATGATCGTCGGGTCCTGGCGCTCGCCGGGCGTCATCGACTTGATGATCGCGGCCGTACGGTCCACGTCACGCTCGTCGATGTTGTTGATCTGGTCCTTGATCTGGCCCATGCCGGGCAGCATGCCGAGCAGCTTGGAGATGGAGCCCATCTTCCTGACCTGCTCCATCTGGGCCAGGAAGTCGTCGAGCGTGAAGTCCTTGCCCTTGCTGCTCGCCAGCTTGGAGGCCATCTTGGCGGCCTCTTCCTGGCTGAAGGTCTGCTCGGCCTTCTCGATGAGCGAGAGCATGTCGCCCATGCCGAGGATGCGGGACGCCATGCGGTCCGGGTGGAACGCGTCGAAGTCGTCCAGCTTCTCGCCGTTGGAGGCGAACATGATCTGCTTGCCCGTGACGTGCGCGATGGAGAGCGCGGCACCACCACGGGCGTCGCCGTCCAGCTTGGACAGGACCACGCCGTCGAAGCCGACGCCGTCGCGGAAGGCCTCCGCGGTGTTGACCGCGTCCTGCCCGATCATCGCGTCGACGACGAAGAGGACCTCGTCGGGGCTGACCGCGTCACGGATGTCCGCGGCCTGCTGCATCATCTCCTGGTCGATACCGAGGCGGCCCGCGGTGTCGACGATGACGATGTCGTGGACCTTCGTCTTCGCGTGGTCGATCGACTCCTTGGCGACCTGGACCGGGTCGCCCACGCCGTTGCCCGGCTGCGGGGCGTAGACGGCGACGCCGGCGCGCTCGGCGACGACGGCGAGCTGGTTGACGGCGTTCGGGCGCTGGAGGTCACAGGCGACGAGCAGCGGCGAGTGGCCCTGGCTCTTGAGCCAGAGACCGAGCTTTCCGGCCAGGGTCGTCTTACCGGCACCCTGGAGACCCGCGAGCATGATCACGGTCGGGGGCTGCTTGGCGAACCGCAGCCGGCGGGTCTCGCCGCCGAGGATGCCGATGAGCTCCTCGTTGACGATCTTGATGACCTGCTGGGCCGGGTTCAGCGCCTGGGACACCTCGGATCCCATCGCGCGCTCCTTCACCTGCTTGATGAAGGAGCGGACGACGGGCAGCGCCACGTCCGCCTCGAGCAGCGCGATCCGGATCTCGCGCGCCGTGGCGTCGATGTCCGCCTCGGACAGGCGGCCCTTGCCCCGGAGGTTCTTGAATGTCGCTGCAAGGCGGTCGGAGAGGGTATCGAACACGGTGGTCGCGGATCCTCAGGTCTCGGGGGCGGGCGGACAGATGTCCCCCAAGGGTATCCGGACGCGTGGGATGGGGTCTGCCCCCTGTCCACCCGCCCGCCGGTGATCCGTCATCCGCGCAGTGCGGTTTCGAGCGTACGGGCCACGTCAGCGGCCTCCTCGGACGGCAGCGGCGCCCCCTCGGGGCCTGTGACGTAGAACGCATCCACGGCATTCGCGCCGAGCGTGGACACATGCGCGCTGCGCACCAGCACCGCCGCCGATTCGAGGGCGTGCCCGATGCGGTGGAGCAGCCCGGGGGCGTCCTGCGCACGGACCTCGATGACCGTGGCCAGCCGGGAGGCCGCGGAGGCGACCGTGACCCGGGGCGGCGGCGCCGTGACCCCGCGCCGCCGCGGATAGGCCGCGTCACGCTCGGCCAGCCGGGCCGGGACGTCCAGCGACCCGTCGAGGGCGCGTACGAGGTCGGCGCGGAGCCTGGCGGCCTGCGGCAGGGACCCGTACGCGGCCGCGACCCGCCAGTTCAGTACGAGGACGGCGCCCGGCCCCACCTCGCTCGGCAGTTCGATGGCGCGCAGGTCGGCGGCGCGGACGGTGAGCCGGTGCAGGGCGAGGACGCCGGCGACCGCGGGCAGCACGCCCGGCTGGTCGGGCAGGGCGATGAGCAGCTCCACGCCGACGGGTTCCGGTTCGCCGTCCGGGTGCGGGGTCTCCGCCTGGGCGTGCAGGGCGAGCACGGGCCCGCCGGTGCGCAGTGCCTCGATGGCGAGCCGCTCCTGCTCGGCGCTGGGCGCGGCGGGCTCGGGTTCGGCCGGGGCCTCCCCCGCGAGCACCCCGGCGACCCGTTTGACCAGGTCGGCGACGAGCGAGCCGCGCCAAGCGGACCAGGCCGCGGGGCCGGTCGCGAGGGCGTCGGCCTCGGTGAGCGCGTGCAGCAGTTCCAGGGTGCTCAGGGATCCCACGACGTCGGCGACCGAGCGCACGGTGTGGGGGTCGTCCAGATCGCGCCGGGTGGCCGTCTCGATGAGCAGCAGGTGTTGGCGTACGAGCGTGGCGATCACGCCGACGTCGTGCTTGTCGAAGCCGATCCGGGTGGCGACGTCGCGGGCGATGGTCTCGCCCGCCACCGAGTGGTCGCCCGGCCAGCCCTTGCCGATGTCGTGCAGCAGGGCGGCGACGAGGAGCAGATCGGGGCGGCCGACGCGCCGGGTCAGGGCCGAGGCACGCACGGCGGCCTCGACGAGGTGACGGTCGACGGTCCAGGTGTGGACGGGGTTGCGCTGCGGGCGGCACCGCACGCGCTCCCAGTCCGGCAGCAGCCGGGTGATCAGCCCTTCGGCCTCCAGAGCCTCCCATACGGCGACGGTGGATTCGCCGGCGCCGAGGAGGGTGACGAGCTCCTCGCGGGCCTCGGCCGGCCAGGGCACGGGCAGGGTCTTGCCGGCCGTGGCGAGGTGGCGCACCGCGTGCAGGGATACCGGCAGCCCGGACTGGGCCGCGGCGGCGGCCGCCCGCAGCGGCAGCACCGGGTCGCGCTCCGGCTTGGCGGTTCGGGCGAGGACGACCTCGCCGTCCATCTCGACGACGCCCTCGGCGAGCGGGGTGCGCTCGGGCTCAGTCCGGCGGCCGCCCAGCATGGTGCGCAGCCGGGGGCGTACGGACCGGGCCTTGAGGACGCGGTTCACCTCGCGCCAGGTGACGTCCGAGGCGTACGAGACGGTCCGCGCGGCCTCGTACACCTGCCGCAGCAGCGCGTCGGGGTCGAGGAGGCCCAGCTCCTCGGCGACCTGGTCCTGCTCCTGGAGGGCGAGCCTGTCGGTGGCGCGCCCGGTGGTGAGGTGGAGGGCGTCCCGGGTGTCGAGGAGCACGCGCCGCGCGTCGGCGAGCCCTTCGCGGGGTGCGTCGGCGAGCCAGGACGCGGCGACCGCGCGCAGGGCGGTGGCGTCGCGCAGTCCGCCGCGGGCCTCCTTGAGGTCGGGCTCCAGCAGGAACTGCAGCTCGCCCTGGCGTTCGGCCCGCTCGCGGCACAGTTCGTCGAGCTCGGGGAGGCGCTTGGGCGCCTGGTTGCGCCAGTCGGCCAGTACGGCGGTGCGCAGCGCGGCGACCAGGCCCAGGTCTCCGGCGACGCCGCGGGCGTCGAGCAGCCCGAGCTGCACCTTGAGGTCGTCGCCCGCGGTCTTGCGGGCCTCGCCGGGGGTTCGTACGGAGTGGTCCAGGGCGAGCCCGAGGTCCCACACCGGGTACCAGATCCGGTCGGCGAGTGAGGCGATGGCGTCCGCGTCGGCGCTGCCGTCGTGCAGCAGGAGGAGATCGAGGTCGCTGCGCGGGGACAGCTCGCCGCGTCCGTAGCCGCCGACGGCCACGAGTGCGGCCCCGCGTACGCCGATGCCGTGCGCCGCCGTGGTGAACAGCGCGGAGAGCCAGTCGTCGGTCAGCCTGGCCAGGGCGGCACGGCGCGGCGGCCCGGACCGCGCCTTCTCCTGGAGGAGGCGCAGCCGGGCCGCCGCGTAGCCGCTGGGTCCCGAGTCTTCCGCTTCTGTGGTCACATCGAGGCTCGTCACCCAGCAACTCCCGTCTACAGCGCGTCCGGTCCGCGTTCGCCGGTCCGTACCCGGACCGCGGTCTCGACCGGCACGCTCCACACTTTGCCGTCTCCGATCTTGCCGGTTCGCGCCGCCTTCACCACCACGTCGATGAGCTGTTCGGCGTCATCGTCCTCGACCAGTACCTCGATACGGATCTTGGGGACGAGGTCGACGGTGTACTCCGCGCCGCGGTAGACCTCGGTGTGGCCGCGCTGCCGTCCGTAGCCGCTGGCCTCGGTGACCGTGAGCCCCTGGACTCCGAAGGCCTGCAGAGCCTCCTTGATCTCGTCCAGCCGGTGCGGCTTCACGACTGCGGTGATGAGCTTCATGCGTCCACCTTCTTGTTCTGCGGTGCGGCTGCCACGGTGTCGGCGGGGGCAGGAGCGGCCTTGCGCGATCCCGCACCACCGCCCGCTCCGCTGAAGTCGTACGCGGTCTCGGCGTGCTCGACCTGGTCGATGCCGGAGATCTCGTCGTCCTCGCTGACCCGCATCCCGATCGTCTTGTCGAGCAGGAAGGCGAGGATCGCGGAGACGATCAAAGAGTAGGCCAGGACCGCGAAGACACCGATGGCCTGCTTGCCGAGCTGCTCGAATCCGCCGCCGTAGGCGAGGCCCTTGACCTCGGACTGCATCGTGCCGGTGGCGAAGACGCCCACGAGGAGGGAACCGGCGACACCGCCCACGAGGTGGACACCGACGACGTCGAGGGAGTCGTCGTAGCCGAACTTGTACTTGAGGCCGACGGCCATGGCGCACAGCAGACCGGCGATGGCACCGATGGCGATGGCACCGATCGGGCTGACCGCGCCGCCGGACGGGGTGATGGCGACCAGGCCCGCGACCGCGCCGGAGGCGGCGCCGAGGGTGGTGAAGGAGCCGTGCCGGATCTTCTCGTAGGCGAGCCAGGCGAGCATCGCGGCGGCGGTGGCGACCTGCGTGTTGACGAACATCACCGCGCCGACGCCGTCGTCGTTGCCGAGCCACGAGCCGGCGTTGAAGCCGAACCAGCCGAACCACAGGAGCCCGGCGCCGAGCATCACCAGCGGCAGGCTGTGCGGGCGCATCGGGTCCTTCTTGAAGCCGACGCGCTTGCCGATCACGAGGATCACGCCGAGCGCCGCGGCACCGGCGTTGATGTGCACGGCGGTACCGCCGGCGAAGTCGATGACGCCCATCTCGAACAGCCAGCCGCCCGTGCCCCACACCCAGTGCGCGACCGGGAAGTAGACGACGGTGACCCACAGCGCGACGAAGAGCGCCCAGGCGGTGAACTTCACCCGGTCCGCGAGGGCACCGCTGATCAGCGCGGGCGTGATGATCGCGAACATCAGCTGGAACACGGCGAAGACGAACACCGGGATGGTGTAGCCGTCCCACAGCTGGGCCTTGTCGATGCCGGCGAATCCGACGAAGTCGGAGGACCAGCCGATGAGGGAGCCCGAGTCGGTGCCGAAGGCGAGGCTGAAGCCGTACAGCACCCACAGGATCGTGACGATCCCGAGGCTGATGAAGCTCATCATCAGCATGTTGAGGGTGCTCTTGACGCGGACCATGCCTCCGTAGAAGAAGGCCAAGCCCGGTGTCATGAGCATCACCAGGGCGGAACAGATGAGCATGAACCCGGTGTTCGCGGCAGACAGCTCGGGGGCGTCTGCGGCAAGCGTCGTGATGCCTGGAGGCATCGGCGTCTCCTCGTCGTCGTACGGCCTGTGCGGGGCGGGAAGCCTGTTCGGCTGGACAACCGTGCGGCTGGGTCCGGTGCGGCTGCCTTTGGAGTCGGCCGGTTATGCGCCATGAGATTGGCGCGCCGCGGTTTCCGCCGATGCCGCTCGATGTTTCGCCGCAGTGACGAAGAGGTCGGGCGTGTTACGCCCTCATGAACTGCCCGTCGCGACCCGGCCACGGGCATACCATCCCGAAACCGGAACCACCATGGGAGAAGCCACGACGGCGATCAGCCACATCCGCGAGAGCGGCGCCGGTTCAGACGCAAAAGGGGGCCGGTCGCGACGGCCACCCGACGTGACCTGGCGTGGGGGGCCGAGTCGGGCTGTTCGTGGGTGACCGTCGCGCCGGGGTCCGGGGGTGCGGCGCGTGGTCAGACCGCCTCGGCGGTCTCGGGCAGCTGGGCGGTGAGCAGATCGGTGAGACGGACGACCTCGGCAACGTCCCCGAAGTCCCTGGCCGCCGTGTCGACGGTCTTGCGCAGCCTGGTGTTGACCCGCTCGGAGCGGACCCGCCTGGCGATGTGGAGCGCCTGCTCGGCGAGCTGTGTGGACTGCTCGGGCTCCCTCTTCAGCAGATGCACCGTGGCCATGCCGATGAGGTTCAGTGCATACGAGCGCTGGTGCTCGGTGTCGTCGTGGAAGAGCTCGACGGCGCGCTCCATGACGGGCTCGGCGAGCGAGGCGTAGGTGGGGCTGCGACCCGCGACGTAGGCCAGGTCGCGGTAGGAGTGGGCGTTCTCGCCGTTGAGCTCGGCCTCGGAGAAGAAGCGGATCCAGTCGGGCTCGGGCTCACCGGCCTCGAGCGCGTCGGCGAAGGTGTCCTCGGCCATGCGGACGGCCCGCTTGGTCTTGCTGGGCTGGCCCATGTTGGCGTACGCACGGGCCTCCATCGCATACAGCATCGCCTGGGTGCGCGGGGTCGCGCAGTCGCGGCTGCCGTACTGCGCGAGGTGGATGAGTTCCAGGGCGTCGTCGGGCCGGCCGAGGTGGATCATCTGGCGGCTCATGGACGAGAGGATGTACGAGCCGAGGGGCTTGTCGCCGGCCTCCTTGGCGGCGTGCAGGGCGAGGACGAAGTACTTCTGGGCGGTGGGCTGCAGGCCCACGTCGTAACTCATCCAGCCGGCCAGCTCGGCCAGCTCGGCGGCGACCTTGAAGAGCCGTGTGGCCGTCGCCTCGGGCTGGGGCTCCTGGAGCAGGTCGGTCACTTCGTGCAATTGGCCGACGACCGCCTTGCGGCGCAGTCCGCCGCCGCACTGGGCGTCCCACTGGCGGAACATCGCGGTCGTGGACTCCAGCAGGTCGAGCTCGGGCCTGGAGAGCCGGGAGGGGCGGCGGACGGCCGCCGCTGGCCCGGACGGTCCGGGCTCGGCGGCGGGGCTGGGAACGAGCCAGCGCTGCATGGGCTCGATGAGGGCGGGGCCCGCGGAAAGCGCGAGCGAGGTGCCGAGGAAGCCGCGGCGGGCCAGCATCAGGTCGCTGCGCGAGAACTCGCTGAGCAGGGCGACGGTCTGGGGGCCGGCCCAGGGCAGGTCGACTCCGGAGACGGAGGGCGACTGGTGCGCGGTGCGCAGTCCGAGGTCCTCGATGGCGATGACGCTGCCGAAGCGCTCGGAGAACAGCTCGGAGAGGATGCGCGGGATGGGCTCACGGGGCTGCTCGCCGTCGAGCCAGCGGCGCACGCGCGAGGTGTCCGTGCTGATGTGGTGCGCGCCGATCTGGCGCGCCCTGCGGTTCACCTGGCGTGCGAGCTCGCCCTTCGACCAGCCACTGCGCATGAACCACGAGCCCAGCTGCTCGTTGGGGCGCTTGCCGGTTGCCGTACCGTCTGCGCCGTTGCCGCTCACTGGAATGCCCCCATCCGGATGATGCCTTCGTCGCACGAACCCGTACCAGAATGCCGTGAGTTGCCGCCCTCCGTAGGGAGCTTGCACTCCATCGAACGGGAAATCGATTTGCCTCCGGCATACCCGCGAGTTCGGAGATTTCCAGGGTTCGTGTACCGAAAGTAATCCTACGATCACCGCTCCGGCCATGGCGATTCCATAATCGCCACCATTCGCCACCCCTTCGAATGAACTCGCCGGGCGCCAGGCGCGATTCACTTGACATGCGACGAGCAGGAGTGGGCGGAGCGTTGCGTGCCAGGGCGCGCGGACCCGGACGCACCACCCCGAGTGCCGCGGGACGCCGCCGGGTCCGGCCGATGCCGGACCGGTGGACACTCAGCGTCACTGGAAAACTCCGGGTCGTAACCACCGGCGAGTTCGACCCGTTGGAGGGGGCATGGGCTTCACGATCGGCGGCAGCCGGGGCGTCCGGGAGATCCGGACCGGCTCACGGCGCCGCGGCCGCGCGACGGAGTGCACAGTGGTGGCCGAGTACACCGGGCTCTGGGGCTGGGACGTCGTCCCGGGCGCCAGGGCATCGGCGGGACGCTGCTCGTGCGGGGATTCCTCGTGCGCGGCGCCGGGGGCGCATCCCCTGGAGTTCGCGCCGGAGGTGCCGGCCGGGGCGACGCTCGACGACGCGACGAAGGCGTGGGCGCAGGTGCCAGGGGCGTCGATCCTGCTCCCGGTGGGGCGTACGTTCGACGTGCTGGAGGTCGGGGTCGCGGCGGGGCGTCGCGCGCTGGTCCGGCTGGAACGGATGGGTCTGCCCCTCGGCCCGGTCTGCGCGACGCCGGCGGGCCGTGCACAGTTCTTCGTGGCGCCGGGTGCGTCGTCGGAGCTCCCCGAGCTGCTCTACCGCATGGGCTGGGACGACGCGGACCTGGACCTCCACTGCCTGGAGCCCGGCGCCTGCATCACGGCGCCCCCTTCGGACCACGCGGGCCTCGGCCCCTCGTACTGGCTCCGCCCGCCGTCACTGGACACCACCGCCACCCCGCCCCAGGCCCGCCTCCTCCTGGGCACCCTGGCGTACATCTGCCACCGGTCCGCGACGGCGTGACGTTCCCGCCCGTCCGCGCTTGAGCGCCCGCACGAAACCGGCCCCGCGCCGCCGAGGGCGGGCGCGGGGCCGTGGGTACGGGGGAGGCGCCCCCACGTAGTACCGCCAGGTCCTGTCGGGCCGATCCTGCCGGGCTCGCGTGCCCTGGCACCGCACCTCGCTGTGTTGTCGCCGGTCACCGACTCCCCCGTAGCCCTACGGCCACGGGAGGTGCCCCCACCGCGTCGATTTCTCCCCCCACCTCCACGGGGACCCCCGGAGGTGGGGGGACCCCACCTCCGCCTTGCGATTCGTCCCCCATGCCCTGCGGGCCTGGGAAGACCCCATGCTCCAGACCCCGCTCACCGATCCGGCCTGATCGAGCGGACAGGACCTAGTCGCCGATCAGCGCGTCGACGAACGCCTCCGGCTCGAACGGCGCCAGGTCGTCCGGCCCCTCGCCCAGGCCGATCAGCTTCACCGGGACGCCCAGCTCGCGCTGGACCGCCACGACGATGCCGCCCTTGGCCGTGCCGTCGAGCTTGGTCAGGACGATGCCGGTGATGTCGACGACCTCGGCGAAGACGCGCGCCTGGACCAGACCGTTCTGGCCGGTCGTCGCGTCGAGCACGAGGAGGACCTCGTCCAGCGGACCGTGCTTCTCCACGACGCGCTTGACCTTGCCGAGCTCGTCCATGAGGCCGGTCTTCGTGTGGAGGCGGCCCGCCGTGTCGATGAGGACGACGTCCGCACCCTCGGCGATGCCCTCCTTGACCGCGTCGTACGCGACCGAGGCCGGGTCCCCGTTCTCCGGACCGCGGACCGTGCGCGCGCCGACCCGATCGCCCCAGGTCTGCAGCTGATCCGTGGCGGCGGCGCGGAACGTGTCGGCCGCGCCCAGGACAACCGACTTGCCGTCGGCGACCAGCACCCGCGCCAGCTTGCCCGTCGTCGTGGTCTTGCCGGTGCCGTTGACGCCGACGACCATCACGACGCCCGGGGTCTCCGAACCGTTCTCGGTCTTCACCGCGCGGTCGAATTCCGTGCCGACCAGCCGCAGCAGCTCCTCACGGAGCAGTCCGCGCAGCTCCTCGGGCGTGCGCGTGCCCAGCACCTTCACGCGCTCACGCAGGTGCTCGACCAGCTCCTGCGTCGGGGCGACACCGACGTCGGCGGTGAGGAGCGTGTCCTCGATCTCCTCCCACGTCTCCTCGTCGAGGTGCTCGCGCGACAGCAGGGTCAGCAGCCCCTTGCCGAGCGTGTTCTGCGAGCGGGCCAGCCGGGCCCGGAGCCGGACGAGACGGCCCGCGGTCGGTTCCGGGATCTCGATCGCGGGCGCCTCGGGCGCGGCGACGACCGGGTCCTCGACAGCCGCCGGGGTCTGCACGGCCTCCTCGGCCGTGGGGAGGTCGACCTCCTCGATGGTGCGACGTGGTTCTTCCCGCGGGGTCTCCGCCTCCTCACCGACGTGCGGCTCGGCGGGCGGAGCGGTGATGGTCGGCGTGCTCGAGGGGGCGGACGGCGGCAGCTGCTTCTTGCGGCGGCGGCTGCTGACCAGGAGCCCGCTGATCGCGCCGACCGCGACCAGAGCGATGACTACAGCAAGGATGACGAATTCCATAACGCGTCCAGTATCGGCCACGCCCGGCACCGGGAAGCGTTCTCGGAGGATCACACAAGATATGTGCCCGCGATTTGAACCTTTTGGGGGGAACGTACGATAGTTGACTCTTCCTGCCACCCCGTACGGAGCCTCTTCCATGCCCCACGCCTCCGAATCCGAAGGCGCGATAGAGACCCGCGGCCTCGAGCCCGTCCCCGACGGCGAGCGCACCGGCCACGTCCGCGAACTCTTTCCGACCTGGGTCGCCGCGAACATCAGCGTGCTGCTGCTCACCATGGGCGCGGGCCTGGTCGTCTTCAACGGACTCAACATCTGGCAGGTCCTGGTCGTCGGGGTCACGGCACCGGTCGTCTCGTACGGGATCGTCGGACTGATCTCCCTCGCCGGAAAGCGCGGCGGGTCACCGGGGATGGCGCTCTCCCGCGCGGTCTTCGGCCAGCGCGGCAACCTCTTCCCGGGCTCCCTGATCTGGGTGGCCCGCTGGGGCTGGGAGACCATCAACGCCGTCACCGGCGCCTACGCGCTGCTGACCGTGCTCGATCTGCTCTTCGGCATCCGGTCCGGCACCGCGCTGATCGTGGCCACCCTCCTCGTCTTCGTCGCCGCGACCTTCCTGGTCTCCGGGCTCGGCATCAACGCGCTGCGCGTGTGCAGCAAGTGGTCGACGTACCTCTTCGGCGGCTTCTCGGTGCTGGTGCTCGCCCATCTGGCCGCCACCACCGACTGGTCGGCCGTCCTCGGCAAGCCGGCCGGCTCCACGGCGCTGATGATCGCCGGTATCGGCACCCTCGCGGCGGGCGGCATCAGCTGGGTGCCGTCGGGCCCGGACTTCACCCGCTATCTGCCGCGCACCGCGTCGAGCCGCGCGGTGGTCGGCTCCACGGTCGGCGGCGCGGCGGTGGTCGTGCTGCCGATGGTGCTGATGGGTGCGGTGATGGCGGTGGCCACCCCGGACCTGGCCTCGGCACAGGACCCGGTCTCGTTCATCGGTGAGCTGCTGCCCGTCTGGATCGCGGTGCCGTACCTGCTGATCGCGCTGGTCGGCATGCTGCTGATCAACTCGATGTCCATGTACTCGGCCGGCTTCACCGCGCAGACCCTGGGCATCAGGGTGCCGCGCGCCTGGGCCGTCAGCGTCAACGCGGTCATCTCGCTCGTCTTCGGCTTCCTGCTGATGGTGGTGGCGACCAGCTTCATCGGCTCGTTCATCTCGTTCCTGACGCTGCTTGCCGTGGCGTTCTCCGCGTGGATCGGCGTCTTCGGCATCGACATGCTGCGCCGTCGTGCGTACGACGGCGAGGCGCTGATGGACACCACACGCACCAGCGCCTACTGGTACAGGGGCGGCTTCGCCTGGCAGGCGATGACCGCGTGGGGCGTGGCCCTCGTCGTCGGTCTGCTCTTCACCAAGGTCGACTGGTTCGCCGGTCCGCTGGCCTCGTCGTGGGTCGGCGAGAACGGTCTGGGCTGGGGGGTGACCATCGTCGTCGCGGCACTGCTGTACGCCGTTCTGCCGCGCACGGGCACGGCCGCCGCGGCGGATCCCGTGGAAGAGCGCGAGCCCGCGGCTGTTTCCATCTGACACCACGTCAGCTAACGTCCCTCTTCGCTACCGGCACCCGGCGGAGGGGGATGTCTCGTCATGGCCTTCACAGTCGTACGGTTCAACCTCGTCGACCCCGCGGCGAGCCCCGAGTCCCTCGCGGACCGCTACCGGGCCGCTCTGGAGATGGCCGCGTACGCCGACGACCGCGGCATCGACACGATCCAGACCGAGGAGCACCACGGCGCCGCCAACAACTGGCTGCCCTCCCCCTTCGCCTTCGCGGGCGCGGTCTTCGGCGCGACCCGGCGGATCGCGGTCACCGTCTCGGCGATCATCGGCCCGCTGCACGATCCGCTGCGGCTGGCCGAGGAGATCGCCGTCCTCGACCTGCTGAGCCGGGGACGGCTGGTCACGGTCGCGGGCATCGGCTACCGGCCCGAGGAGTACGCGGCCCGCGGTGTCGACTGGAAGCGCCGCGGCGCGCTCCAGGACGGGCTCCTGGACACCCTCCTGGCGGCCTGGAGCGGCGAGGAGTTCACCCACCAGGGGCGTACGGTCCGGGTCACCCCGCGCCCGTACACCCAGCCGCATCCGTTGCTGCTCGTCGGCGGCTCGTCGAAACCGGCGGCCCGGCGCGCGGCCCGCCGCGGGCTGCCGTTCTTCCCGAGCGCCCATCTGCCGGAGCTGGAGGCGTACTACCACCAACTGCGCGAGGAGTACGGCACGGACGGCTTCTGCATGATGCCGGCCGCCGAGACGCCGCTGCTGCACATCGCGGAGGACCCGGACGAGACCTGGGCGCGGTACGGGGAGCACTTCCTGCACGAGGCGCGTACGTACGCCTCCTGGCAGTCCGGTGACATCCGCTCGGCGGTGAAGTCGTCGGCGACGACGGTGGAGGAGCTGCGGGCGGAGGGGGTGTACCGGGTGCTGACGCCGGACGAGTGCGCCTCGCTCACCGCCGACAGCCTCGTCCTGCATCCGCTGTGCGGCGGGATGCCCGTCGACGAGGGCTGGCGCAGCGTCCATCTGTTCTGTGAACAGGTACTGCCCCGGCTCAAGGGCTGAGCCGGGGCAGTTCCGTGACGAGGAGAGGGGCAGCGGGGATTAGCCCATCTCCTCCAACGCCTTGCCCTTCGTCTCCGGCACCCACTTGAGGATGAACGGGATCGAGAGCACGGCGAAGACCGTGTAGATGACGTACGCGCCGGACAGGTCCCAGTCCGACAGGCTCGGGAAGGTCACCGTGATCAGCCAGTTGGCGATCCACTGGGCGGAGGCGGCGACGCCCAGCGCGGCGGCGCGGATCTTGCCGGGGAACATCTCGCCGAGCAGCACCCACACCACGACGCCCCAGGAGAGGGCGAAGAAGAGCACGAAGAAGTTGGCGGCGAAGAGCGCCACCGCGCCCTGGAGGTCGGGCAGCGAGACCTGTTTGCCGACCCCGCTCCGGTACGAGAAGGCCCAGGCGGCGACGCCCAGCGAGATCGACATGCCGACGGACCCGATGAGGGCCAGCGGCTTGCGGCCGATCCGGTCGACGAGGAGCATCGCGATCACCGTGCCGATGATGTTCACGATGGACGTCTCGAAGGAGTAGAGGAACGAGCTCTCCGGGTTGACGCCGACCGACTGCCACAGCGAGGAGCTGTAGTAGAAGATCACGTTGATGCCGACCAGTTGCTGGAAGACGGAGAGGCCGATACCGACCCAGACGATCGGCAGGAAGAGGAACTTGCCGCCCATCAGGTCCTTGAACGAGGGCTTCACCTCGTGCCGCATGTTCTGCTCGATCTCGGCGACCCGGGTGTCCAGGTTCACCGCCTTGCCCTCGACGTCACGGAGCACCTTGCGGGCCTGGTCGAAGCGGCCGGCGGAGATCAGGTAGCGGGGCGACTCGGGGATGACGAAGGAGAGCAGCCCGTACATCAGGGCCGGGACGACCATGATGCCGAGCATCCACTGCCAGGCCTCGAACCCGCCGATCCTGCCTCGCTGTTCCCCGCCCGCGAGATTGAGGATGGCGAAGTTGACCAACTGCGAGATGGCGATGCCGGTGACGATGGCGGCCTGCTGGAAGGAGGCGAGGCGGCCGCGGTACACCGGCGGGGAGACCTCGGCGATGTAGGCCGGGGCGATGACCGAGGCCATACCGATGGCGATGCCGCCGATGACGCGCCACATCGCGAGGTCCCAGAGGGCGAACGGCAGGGCGGAGCCGAGCGCGCTGGCGATGAAGAGCACGGAGGCGATCTGCATGACGCGGATCCGGCCGATGCGGTCGGCGATCCGGCCGGCGGTGGCCGCGCCGATGGCGCAGCCGATCAGTGCGGCGGCGATGACCTGCGCCAGGACCTCGGGACCGACGTCGAAGCGGTCGCGGATCGCGACGACGGCTCCGTTGATCACCGCACTGTCGTAGCCGAAGAGGAAGCCGCCCATCGCGGCAGCCGCCGCGATGAAGATGACGTGGCTGAGATGCTCCGGCCTGGCCTTACGGCCTTCGGGTGCCTGCGCCTGCGGTGTGCTGGTCACGTGTACTCCTGGGGCCGCCCGGCGGCGCCGGACGTTGTGGGGCGAGCCCTTCCAGTGGCGCACAAGATCACGCCGCCCACCACTTGAAGGTAAAAGCAACGTTGCAGAGACTATTCCTTCAAGTTTCGAAGTCAACACCCGGGCTATTGAGATAGAACCCCGGAGCCCTCTCCATTTGGATTCAAGTGTTGAAGATCGAGTGAAGGTGAGGTGACCGTGCTCAGCGAAGCCGCTGGCTGATGACCTTCGAAACGCCGTCACCCTGCATGGACACGCCGTACAGTGCGTCCGCGACCTCCATCGTCCGCTTCTGATGCGTGATCACGATCAGCTGGGAGCTCTCCTGGAGCTCCTGCATGATCCGGATCAGCCGCTGGAGGTTGGTGTCGTCCAGAGCCGCCTCGACCTCGTCCATGACGTAGAAGGGACTGGGCCTGGCCTTGAAGATCGACACCAGCATGGCCACGGCGGTCAGCGAACGTTCGCCACCGGACAGCAGCGACAGCCGCTTGACCTTCTTGCCGGGCGGACGGGCCTCCACGTCGACGCCCGTGGTGAGCATGTTGTCGGGGTCGGTCAGGACGAGGCGCCCCTCGCCGCCCGGGAAGAGGCGCGAGAACACACCCTCGAACTCCCGTGCGGTGTCGCGGTACGCCTCCGTGAAGACCTGCTCGACGCGCTCGTCGACCTCCTTGACCACCTGGAGGAGATCGGCACGGGTCTTCTTCAGGTCTTCGAGCTGCTCGGAGAGGAACTTGTGGCGTTCCTCCAGGGCCGCGAACTCCTCGAGGGCGAGCGGATTCACCTTGCCGAGCTGCTGGTACGCCCGTTCGGCGGACTTCAGCCGCTTCTCCTGCTCGGCACGGACGAAGGGCCGCGGCTGGTTCCGCGGATGCTCCGGGTCCTCGGGGAGCTCCTCGCCCTCCGCGGGCGGCGACGGCGGTACGAGCTGGTCGGGGCCGTACTCGGACACGAGGCCCGCGGGCTCGACGCCGAGCTCCTCCAGGGCCTTGGTCTCCAGCTGCTCGATGCGCAGACGCTTCTCGGCGCCGAGCACCTCGCCGCGGTGGACGGAGTCGGTGAGCTTGTCGAGCTCGCTCTTGAGCTCGCGGCCCTCGGACCGGGCGGCCGTCAGCTCCCGCTCGCGGGCCGACTTGGCGGCCTCGGCCGCGGTCCGCTCCTGCTCCGCGCGTACGACGGAGACCTCGACATGGGCGAGGAGCCGGCGCGCGCCACTGGCCACGGCCCCGGCCACCGCGGCCTCGTGGCGGAGCCGGGCGCGCCGCTGTTCGGCGCGCGTCCGTGCCTCGCGCTCGGCGCGCGCCCCGCGGTCGAGCGCGTCGGCGCGGCCCGCGAGCCCCTTGACGCGCTCCTCGTGGGTACGGACCTGGAGGCGGGCCTCCATCTCGGTCTGGCGGGCGTTGGCGCCGTCGGCCGCGAGCCGGTCCCGTACGGACGTGTCGGGCTCCTCCTCGACCGGGGTCTCCTCGGCGACGGCGAGCCGCTCGGCGAGTTCCTCCACCTCGTACAGCGCCTGCTCCAGCGCCTCCTGGGCGCGGGCGGCCGCAGCGGCCGTGCGCTCGGCCTCCCCTGCGGCGCCGCGTGCCTGCCCGGCGAGCCGCCCCAGCTGCTGCGCGACCCCGGCCTTCTCCTTCTCGGCCGCGCGCCGCCGCTCCCCCAACTCCTCGACGAGCCGGCCGCACTCGGTGCGCCGCGCCGCGGCCTCCTGCTGGTGCCCGGCCAGCTCCTCGCACCGTACGGCCAGCTCCTCCAGCTCCGCCGCGGCCTCGTCGACGGCCGCCTGCACCTCGAGCAGGCTGGGCGCCCCCGCCGACCCTCCGTGCGCGAAGTGCGCGCCGAGCACATCGCCTTCGGCGGTGACCGCGGTCACCTCGGGCCGGCCCTGGACGAGATCCTCGGCGTCCTCGAGCGTCCCGACGACCACCATGTCCCGCACCAGCCGCTCCACTGCGGGCATCAACTCGCGCGGCCCGCGCACGAGGTCGACGACACGAGGGGGGTGGCCGTGGGCGCCGGACACCTGGGCCGGGACGGAAGCCGCGGCACCGACCGGTCCCTCCCCCGGTCCGCCGTCCGGTTCGCCCCGCTCCGGCCCGCCCTGGGCAGGGACGGACAGCAGAAGGGACGCGCGCCCCGCGTCCTGCTTCCGGAGCAGCCGGATCGCTTCTGCCGCCGTGGACGGGTCCGTGACCGCGATCGCGTCCGCCGCGGCGCCGAGTGCCGCCGCGACCGGGATCTCGTAGCCGGCGGTCACCGTCAGAAGCTCGGCAGCGGGGCCCAACAGGCCGGTGAGGCGGTCGCGGGCCCCCAGGAGTGCGCCGGTGCCGTCCTTGCGGCGCAGGCCCTGGGCGAGGGCTTCGTGGCGGGCCGCGAGGGCGGCGCGCTTGCGCTCCGCCGTGGTGGCCGCCTCGCGGGCCGCGGCCAACGCGGCCTCCGCCTCCGCCAGTTCGCCCTTGGCCGCGTCATGCTGGTCCGCCAGGGCCGAGTCGTCCGCGTCCAGGCCGTCGACCTCGGCCTTGAGCTGCTCGTACTCCTCCTGCGCGGAGGCCGCCCGCTCCTGTGCCTCGTCGCGGGCCGCCGCCAGCCGGCCGATCTCCGCCTGGGCCGAGGCCGCGCGCGAACGGGCCGCGTTGACCTGCCCGTTCAGCCGTGCGAGGCCCTCGCGCCGGTCGGCGATCGCCCTCGCCACGTCCTTCAGCCGGCGCTCCTCGACCGCGAGCTCGCGCTCCAGTTCGGCGCGGTGCGCGACGGTGTCGTCCAGGGCGCGCTCAGCCGCCTCCAATGCTGCCTCCAGCTCCGCCTCCTGCTCGCGGATCCGGGCGGCCTCGCGCTCCATGTCCTCGGGGTCCCGGCCGCGCCGCTCCTCCGTGGGCGCCGACGTCGCGCTCTTCACCCGTGCGTCGGCCAGCGACACCGTGCCCCGCACCCGTTCGGCCAGCTGCGACAGTTCGTACCAGGTCTGCTGGGAGCGCTGCAGCCGCGGCGCGAGCCGCCGTACCTCGTCCTCCAGCTCCGCCTCGCGTGCCAGCGCGGCCTTGAGCTCAGCTTCCGCGGCCTCCTTGCGCTGCTTCAGCGCGGCCTCGTCGGCGATCTCGGACTTCAACGCCTCGCGCAGCCGTACGAGGTCGTCGGCGAGGAGGCGCAGCCGGGCGTCGCGCAGATCGGCCTGGATGACGGCGGCCCGCCGCGCCACCGCGGCCTGCCGTCCCAGCGGCTTGAGCTGCCGCCGCAGCTCGTCGGTCAGGTCCTGGACACGGGCGAGGTTCGCCTGCATCGCGTCCAGCTTCCGCAGCGCCTTCTCTTTCCGCTTGCGGTGCTTGAGGACCCCGGCCGCCTCTTCGATGAACGCACGGCGTCCCATCGGATCCGCGTGCAGGACCGAGTCGAGCTGCCCCTGCCCGACGATGACGTGCATCTCCCGCCCGATACCCGAGTCGGAGAGCAGTTCCTGAATGTCCAGCAATCGGCAGGTGTCGCCGTTGATCTGGTATTCGCTGCCGCCGTTGCGGAACATGATCCGCGTAATGGTGACCTCGGCGTACTCGATGGGCAGCGCACCGTCGGAGTTGTCGATCGTCAGGGACACCTCGGCGCGGCCGAGCGGAGGGCGCCCGGTCGTCCCGGCGAAGATGACGTCCTCCATCTTGCCGCCGCGCAGCGACTTGGCACCCTGCTCGCCCATGACCCACGACAGCGCGTCCACCACATTGGACTTGCCTGAGCCATTCGGCCCCACGACACACGTGATGCCCGGCTCGAAACGCAGCGTCGTGGCGGACGCGAAGGATTTGAACCCGCGCAGGGTCAGGGCCTTGAGATGCACGCCCGAGGACTCTACCTTTCGGTCTCGGTTTCACCTATGAAGGTGCAGGGCACATCAGACGGTAAAGCACGGTAAACGCAGCCCAACACCGGGGGAGACAAAGGGGAGAGGAAAGAAAGAAGGGACGCCGAAGCGTCCCTTGCGTACCTACCTTGCGAGAGTGTTTCTCACCTGATCCCCGACGGGGACTGGAGTCAGGTGAGCGCCGGCTCGCCCTTGGGTACGTCGATGTCGATGCCTTCGAGCAGCGACTCGCCACGGTGCTGTGCGGCGGCAGCGCTCAGCGCGTCGTTCTCGGACTGGATCCGTACGAGCTCGGACTCCAGATCCTGGACGCGCTGCTGAAGCCGTCGCATCTCGGCGAGGAGTCGCGGGTCGGAACCGCCGACGTAACCGAGAAGCGCCTTTGCCATGATGGATGGTCCTCCACACTGAGTGACCGACCGATGCGGTGTGGGTCGTGAGGGATTCGCACCCGCGGTGTCTGGCAGCGGCTTCACATCACGCGGTTCGTACTGCCAAACAGCTAAGGTGCGCGGGGCTTCCAGCGTCTCACCAAAAAGTTTGACGGTCAACACGATCACGCCCCGCATCAACGGACAGCCCGGGGGCTCACGGCCGTCGAAGTGACGGCGGCGGCGCTCCAGCGGGGCCCTGGGGGCGTGGAGATCATCCTTACCCCCGCAGCCTGGCACGGCGAGACCGTTATTGGCAACCACCAGGCCGTTTCCCCCGAACACGCGTGCTGTCGGCAGTCATCTGAACACATCACGTGTCCGCCCAGCGGGCCTCTCCGGGGACTCCCTCAGCGGATCGCGAACCCGTCGTAGCCCCCGCGCGGAGTGCCCCAGATCTCGGTGACTCCGTCGACTTTGCCGGGCGTGTCGGACGACTGGAGCCAGTCCAGGAGACGGTGGCAATTCTCACGTGGCCCCTCCGCCACAACCTGCACTCTGCCGTCGTCGAGATTGAGGGCGAAGCCGTGGAGGCAGCCGATCTCCAAAGCATTTGCCCTGGTGAACCATCGGAAGCCCACTCCCTGTACTCGGCCGCGTACCCAGGCGGTCAGCCGCGCATGTTCATTCATGCGCGCAAGCTAACCGACCAATTCTTTTCGGATCACATCGCCCTCCCGGCTCTTCGCGTACAGTCGCGCAGCAATGGGCCTCACTCGTTCGGGTGAGTCTCTCTGTCATCGAGTGTGAAGTCGAGAAGAGAAAGGGCGAGCGGATGGGACGCCACCGCCGGAAGAAGCGGGCTGCAGTGCCCGTACGTACCGGACTGCTCGGAGCCTCCGCCGCCATGGCGGTGGGCGCCGTGGCCGTGGCTTCCGGTCTGCTGCCGGGCGGCGAGAAGTTCGTCATGGGCGGAAGCAGCACCAGCGGTCAGCAGGTGCGCGAGTCGGCCTCCGGGCAGCTGAGCGCCCAGGGCGGCGCGTCCGCCACGCCATCGGACCGCCCCTCGGCGAGCGCGAGCCCCACCGCCGGGGCCTCGGCGTCCGCGGGCGCGTCCTCGACGTCCGGCAAGGTGTCCGCGACGCCGTCGAAGCCGAAGACGAAGGCGCCCGAGGCGAAGAAGCCCGCCGCCCCGCAGAAGAAGACGCCCGAGAAGCCGGCGCAGCGGACCAAGGCTCCGCAGAGCAAGGCCCCGGCCGCTCCCCCGAAGCCGCCCAGGTCCAAGGCGCCGACCGGCGCGGACGCGGCGGAGGCCGCGGTGCTGAGGCTGGTGAACGAGGAGCGCGCCAAGGTGGGCTGCAGCCCGGTGCGCGCGGACGCGTCGCTGGGGGCGCTCGCCGGTGCGTTCAGCGCGGACATGGCTTCGCGTGGCTTCTTCGACCACACCGACCTGGACGGCGACACCCCGTGGGACCGGGCCGCGCAGGCCGGCATCACCGGGATGGCCGCGGAGAACATAGCCCGCGGGCAGGCCGACGCGGAGACGGTGATGCGGTCGTGGATGAACAGCGACGGCCACCGCGCGAACATCCTCAACTGCGACTACCGGACGATGGGCGTGGGTGTGTACTTCGCGGACGGCGGTCCGTGGTGGACCCAGGACTTCGGCTTCTGAGATTTCCGCTGGTCAGCGACCCATGAACCTTTCTGGGCCGTTTCGGGGCCGCCATTGGCACCCGAGGCGGCCCGGACTGCGTCCACGGCCGCCGGCGTACGGGTCTCGCTCGTACGGCATCGGACGCGTGTAGGTCCGCAGCGTGAAACCCGGGTCATGGTGGCCGAGGTATTCACAGCGCACTTCCTGTCCGGCGGCTCGCTTCCGCTCCCCGGCTCACCGCCGGTCGCGCGGCCGAAGCAAGCACCTGGGCCGAGGAGAAGGCGTCGGCGGGTGCCGGTCGCCAGAACCGGACGGCAGCGGGGCGGATTCCCTGCTTCCGAGACTGAGGTCGCTCCCACACAATGGGCACTCAGAGGGGAGGGGTGGACATGTCACGACGATGGAAGATCACGATCATCGTGCTGACGGCGGGGGTCGCCGTCCTGGTCCTGTGCTTGCTCTACGGGCCCTATTACTTCATTCGCTGGGCGGACGACCCGGGCACGTAAGGCAGGAGACCCCGACCGGGCACCCGGTCAGGGTCTCACCTCGTCCCACACTGCTTCGGTCCGGGCCGTCTCTGGGCCGTGCGAGGGTGGCCAATGGTGACAGTGCCGACAACCAGTCACGAGATCACCGCAGGTCAACAAGTTGCGCTGGGATGGCCACGCCTTCCCAACCACTAACTTCCAGTAAGCGCAGGCGTATGGTGGCTGTCGTGGACGACGACCTCGCCTTCGACGTGTTCGACCGGCAGTGCCCGTCGCGCGGCACGCTGGAGCATGTGACCGGGCGGTGGGGCAGCCTGACGCTGGGCGCCCTGTACGAGTCCGGCTGCCGCTTCAACCAGCTGCGGCGGCGCGTGGACGGCGTCAGCGAGAAGATGCTGTCGCAGACGCTGCAGGCCCTGGAGCGGGACGGGCTGGTGCACCGCGAGGCACAGCCGACGAATCCGCCCCGGGTCGACTACGAGCTGACGCCGCTCGGGCGGGATGTCGCCGAGCGGCTGCTCGGTCTGATCCGGCTCGTGCAGAGCCGGATGCCCGAGGTGCTGACGGCGCGGGAGCGTTACGACGCGACGCGCGGGGGTGACGAGGCGACGCGCGGCGGGCGCTGACAGCGCGGGCAGAAGTAACTGGACCGGTTCATCCAGGGACGCCGACGCATCAGGGTGCCGCAGCGGCGGCACGGCTCGCCCTCGCGGCCGTACGCGTCCAGGGAGCGGTCGAAGTACCCCGACTCGCCGTTCACGTTGACGTAGAGGCTGTCGAAACTGGTGCCGCCGGCATCGAGGGCCGCGTTCATGACGTCCCGGGCATGCCCGAGGAGCTCGGCGGCCCGGGGCCGGGTCAGCGTCGCCGTCGGCCGGTCGTAGTGCAGCTTGGCGCGCCACAGGGCCTCGTCGGCGTAGATGTTGCCGACCCCGCTGATCAGCGACTGGTCGAGCAGGGCGCGCTTGACGGTCGTACGGCGCAGGCGCAGAGAGGTGACGAACGCGTCGTCGTCGAACCGGGGGTCGAGCGGGTCCCGCGCGATGTGGGCGATGGCCTCCGGGAGACCTTCGGGTGTGGTGTCGTGCACCGAAAGACCGCCGAAGGTGCGCTGGTCGACGAAGCGGAGCTCGGTGGCGAGGTCGTCGGCGAACCGCACCCGGATCCGCAGATGCTTCTCGTCGGCGGCCGCCTCCGGCTGGACGAGCAGCTGCCCGCTCATGCCCAGGTGGCCGAGCACCGCGTCGCCGCTGTCCTCCAGCGGCAGCCAGAGGTACTTTCCCCGGCGCTGTGCGGGTCCGATCCGATGGCCCTTGAGGCGGGCGGCGAAGTCCTCCGCGCCGCCGAGGTGGCGGCGTACGGCCCGCGGATGCAGGACCTGCACCTCCGCGACGACCCGGCCGGCGACCCAGGTCTCGAGGCCTCGCCGCACGACTTCAACCTCGGGCAACTCGGGCACGGGTCTCCTCCGGAGGAGCTACGGGACGACGCCCGCAGCCTACCTCCGGGCGTCACCCGTGCGGGCCGGGGGGCTGTGCCTTGGGGACCGGGGGCCGCCTGCGGCGAGCTGCTCCCCACCCCGCCCCTTCCCGGCTGGTCGATGTGCGGCTCCGCCGCGTGGGGGCTCCGCCCCGGACCCCGGATTGCGGGGGGCCGCACCCGAACCCGCGCCCCGAACTCCCTCTGCGCCCTGCGGCGCGGGGGGACCCCCAGCGAGGCTGGATTCCAGGGCCCCCCTCGTCCGCTCTCTACGCCCTGCGCGCGGGGGTGCCCCCCGGGGCGCTCGCTCCGAGCCGTCCGGCGCATGAGGACGGACGGACACCCGGGCCCGCCGGTCGGTACCGGGCACACCTCGGGGTCCGGCGGCGAAGCCCCGCCATGGGGCGGGGCAGGCCGGCCCAGCCGACCGGAAAAGGAAACCCCCTGCCGCGCAAAGCGCGGCAGGGGGCAGGAGCGGTGTGGCTCAGGCCGTTGCTTGGGGCGAAGGGGTGTCGGCGGGCCCTTCGGCCTCAGGGGCGGCGGCCTTCGCCGCCTCGGCGCGTTCGTCCGCGGCCGCGCGAATCGCGCGCCATGCGGACTCCGCAGCCTGCTGCTCCGCTTCCTTCTTGCTGCGGCCGGTGCCGGTGCCGTACGAGACACCACCGACGCGGGCGGCAGCAGTGAAGGTCTTCTCGTGGTCCGGACCGGTCTCGGTGACCAGGTACTCGGGCACGCCCAGACCCTCGGCCGCGGTCAGCTCCTGGAGACTGGTCTTCCAGTCCAGGCCTGCACCGAGGTTCGATGACTTCTCGATCAGCGGGTCGAAGAGCCGGTGCACCAGCTCGGACGCCGCGTCGAGGCCCTGGTCGAGATAGACCGCACCGATCACCGCTTCCAGGGTGTCGGCGAGGATGGATGCCTTGTCCCGGCCGCCCGTGCCCTCTTCGCCCCGGCCGAGCCGGATGAAGGAGCCCAGGTCGAGGCCGCGACCGACCTCCGCCAGCGCACGCGAGTTGACCACCGCGGCCCGCAGTTTGGCCAGCTGGCCTTCGGGCAGGTCGGGGTGGGTGCGGTAGAGCGTGTCCGTGACCACCAGTCCGAGCACCGAGTCCCCGAGGAACTCGAGCCGCTCGTTGGTGGGCAGGCCGCCGTTCTCGTACGCGTACGAACGGTGGGTCAGCGCACGCACCAGAAGGGCGGACTCGAGCTGATACCCGAGCCGCCCTTCCAGAAGCGTGTGGGACGAGGCTGCGCTTGCGTTGTCTGCCTGCATACTGTTGCCGGCGTCAGACATGGAGCCTCTCACCAGCCGCTCAGACCTCGAGGACCTGGCGCTTGTTGTAGGTGCCGCAGCTCGGGCACGCGATGTGCTGCTGCTTCGGCTCCTGGCAACGCTCACACGAAACCAGGGTGGGGACCGCAGCCTTCCACTGCGACCGGCGGTGGCGCGTGTTGCTGCGCGACATCTTCCGCTTCGGAACAGCCACGGCTACTTCTCCTGCTTCTCGTCGACGCCCGCTTCGGCGCCGCTCATGTTGTCCTTCTCACCGGTTCCGAGTGAACCGGCGAGTCCCTGCAGTGCCGCCCAACGAATGTCGACGGCGTCGTGATGGTGGTCCGGGTCGTCGTTCAGGTTGATCCCGCATTCGGGACACAGGCCTGCACAGTCCTCCCGGCACACCGGCTGCATCGGCAGTGCGAGCACCACCGCATCCCGCAGCACGGGTTCGAGGCCGAGCAAGCCGTCCTCGAGGAAGAGCCTGTCCTCGTCGTCCTCGGCGTCGTCGACAGGCTCCGCCTTGGGGCGGCCCCGGTCGTCGGCGTCAGGGTACGAGAACATCTCCTGGAAGTCCGCCGCGACCTCCTGGTGCAGCGGCTCCAGACACCTTACGCACTCCCCCTCGGCCGTCGCACGGACGGTGCCTGTGACGAGCACACCTTCCATGACCGACTCGAGGCGGAGCTCCAGCTCCATCGGCGCGCCCTCGGGCACACCGACGACCCCTTCGATACCGAAGTCCTTGGGGGCCGCGACCGAGCGGGAGAGCCGCTGGAGCGCACCGGGCCGCCGGCCCAGCTCGTGCGTGTCGAACACGAGGGGGTTGCGGTGGTCGAGGCGGGCGTTCAGGGTTCTTCCTGCTTTCGGATCGTGTGGGGGGCCGCGAAATCAGCGCAGCATCGGATGCGGCGCACGCGCGACCGAAGAGCCAGGATACTGGACCGTTCGCTGTAGGCCCAATCCGGTCAGCGACCCTGCTCGTAGCGGCGCAGCTGCTCCAGGTCGATCATGCTCGTGTCGAAGAAGCTGGTCTCGTCGAGCTGCGGCTGCACCTGGGGCTGAGGCTGATGCTGGGGCTGCTGCTGGTACGCGTACGGGTCCTGCTGCTGGTAGGCGTAGCCCTGCTCGTACCCCTGCTGCTGGTACGCGTACGGGTCCTGCTGGTACGCGTACGCGTCCTGCGGCTGGTACGTGTACGGATCCGCCTGGGCCGGGACCGGCTGGACGTGCTGCGGCTGCTGCGCGTGGTGGGGCTGCTGCTGGTGCTGCGGCTCCGGGTCCGCCAGCTCCGCGAGCCCCGCGAGATAGTCCGCGTCGCTCGTGTGCTGCATCCCGGCGGCGTCCTGGGCGGCCATGTGCGCGCCGAGCTCGTCGGTGGCGATGCGGCCGTGCAGCTTCTGCCGGCCGCGGCCCACGGCCTCCAGCGTCTTGGAGAGCACCGCCTCGAAGGCGCCCAGCTTGGCGTCGACGTACTCGTCGGCCCGCTGGATCAGCGTCTGGGGGTCCGCGCTGTACTCGGGGGCGTCCTCATCGGCGTACCCCTGCTCGTCCAGGCCGGGGCCGCGGCCGAGCAGCTTCTCGCGGCCGCGGTCGACCGAGCCGATGGTCTTGTTGAGCACGACCTCGAAGTTCGCGAGCTTGGAGTCGACGTAGTCGTCGGCCTCGGCGCGGATCTCCTCGGCCTCCCGGCGGGCCTCGGCGAGGATGCGGTCGGCCTCCTCCTGGGACTGCCGGGCGATCTGGGTGTCGGAGATCAGCGAGCCGCGCTCGGAGTGGGCGGCCTCGATGATCCGCTCGGCCTCCTGGCGGGCCTGCTCGACGAGCTGCTCCCGGCCGCCGATCAGCTCCTGCGCCTGGGCGAGCGAGCCGGGCAGGGCCTGCCGGACCTCTTCGAGCATCGCGAGCAGCTCGGCGCGGTTGACCACGCAGGAGGCCGACATGGGCATGGACCGGGCGTTCCCGACCGCCTCGACGATCTCGTCGAGCTTCTTCTGCACGTCCACCGTGTGCTCGCCACTCTCTACAGTCACTACAGCCGATTTGGAGACGGATGGGACGACTGTACGGGCAGTCGGCGCCCTCCCCCAATGCCCTGGGGGCATGGGGGCACCCCCAGACACCTGGTGACGGTCAGTCAGGAGGTGACGTCCGACGCGGCGACCGACGCAGCGTCCGACGTCACGCCCTCGGTCACTTCTTCGGAAGCCGGCCCTTCAGGGCCTCGAGGACCGGCGCCGGCACCAGGTGGGAGACGTCGCCGCCCCAGGCCGCGACCTCCTTGACCAGGGAGGACGAGAGGAAGCTGTAGGTCGGGCTGGTGGGCACGAACAGCGTCTCGACGCCTGACAGGCCGTTGTTCATCTGGGCCATCTGCAGCTCGTAGTCGAAGTCGCTGACGGCGCGCAGGCCCTTGACGATGGCGGGGATGTCCCGCTCCTTGCAGTAGTCGACGAGGAGGCCGTGGTAGGCCTCCACCTCGACGTTCCCGTACTCCGCGGTGACCTCGCGGATCAGCTCGATCCGCTCGTCGACCGTGAACAGTCCCTGCTTGGACTGGTTGATCATCACCACGACGTGCACGACGTCGTACAGCTTGGAGGCGCGGGCGATGATGTCGAGATGTCCATTGGTGATGGGGTCGAACGACCCCGGACAGACGGCGCGGCGCAACTGAAGTCCCTCGCTCTCCGGTCCGGTCATGGTGCGTCTTCGCACGTAGAGGCGGCGCGACCGTACCAAAGGGTCCCTTCGCCGTAGCGACGGGCCCGCAGTGGCTCGATGCCCGTCGGCCAGACGAACTCCCCGCCTCTGGTGCTGCGCTCCACGGTGACGAGGGCGTCCTCCGCGAGCCAGCCCCCGGTGCGGAGTGTGAGGAGAATCTCGCGAAGATCGTCGTCCGTGACGGCGTACGGCGGGTCGAGGAACACGATGTCGTACGGGGCTGCCGGCGCCGGTCCCTGGACGATCTGCTCAGCCCGCCCGGTGCGGACCTCGGCACCGGGCAGGGCCAGCGTCCGTACGTTCTCCCGGACCGTGCGGGCGGCGCGGTTGTCAGCCTCGACGAGGAGCGCGTGGGACGCGCCGCGCGACAGTGCCTCCAGGCCGACGGCTCCCGAGCCCGCGTACAGGTCCGCGACCCGGATGCCCTGCAGCGTACCGAGCAGCGACTCCCAGGTGGAGAACAGCCCCTCGCGCGCCCGGTCGGAGGTGGGGCGGGTGCCGTTGCCCGGCGGCACGGCCAGGCGACGTCCGCCGGCCGCGCCGGCGATCACGCGGGTCATCTGAGTCCTTCTAGCCGTTCGTTCGGTCCCGTTCGATGCGGGCCGGTCTCCTCCACGATATCCACCGGCGGGCGCGTCAGCCCTTGTCGAGATACTGCTCGCGGTCCTTGTCGAGGAGTGCGTCCAGGGCCGTCCGCAGCTCCGGCAGGCCCTTCAGCTCGGGGTCCGCGGTGACGACCGCCACGGCCTCCTCGCGTGCGGCGGCGATGACCTCCTCGTCGTCGATGACCGCCAGGACCCGCAGCGAGGAGCGGACCCCGGACTGGGCCTGGCCCAGCACATCGCCCTCCCGGCGCTGTTCGAGGTCGATACGGGAGAGCTCGAAGCCGTCGAGCGTGGCGGCGACCGCGCCGAGCCGGGCCCGGGCGGGACTCGCCTCCGGCATCTCGGTGACGACCAGACACAGTCCGGGGGCCGAGCCGCGGCCGACGCGGCCGCGCAGCTGGTGCAGCTGGGAGACGCCGAAGCGGTCGGCGTCCATGATCACCATCGCGGTCGCGTTCGGCACGTTCACGCCGACCTCGATGACCGTGGTGGCCACCAGCACGTCCACGTCGCCCGCTGCGAAGCGGCGCATGACGTCGTCCTTGTCGTCCGGCGGCATCCGGCCGTGCAGCACCTCCACGCGCAGGCCCTTCAGCGGGCCCGCCGTCAGCTGCTCGGCGACGTCCATGACGGCGAGCGGCGGCCGCTTCTCGGCCTCGTCCTCCGCGGACTTCTTCCTGGGCTCGTCCTGATCGTCACCGATGCGAGGACACACGACGTACGCCTGGTGGCCGCCCTCGACCTCCTCGCGCACCCGCTCCCAGGCCCGCGCCAGGAAGTGCGGCTTGTCGGCGGCCGGGACCACATGGGTGGCGATCGGGGAGCGTCCGGCGGGCAGCTGGTCCAGTACCGAGGTCTCCAGGTCGCCGAAGACCGTCATGGCGACCGTCCGCGGAATGGGCGTGGCGGTCATGACCAGCAGGTGCGGGGGCTGCTTGCCCTTGCCCCGGAGGGCGTCGCGCTGCTCCACGCCGAAGCGGTGCTGCTCGTCGACGACGACCAGCCCCAGGTCGTGGAACTGCACCTTGTCCTCGATCAGCGCGTGCGTGCCGATGACGATCCCGGCCTCGCCGGTGACCAGGTCGAGCAGGGCCTGGCGGCGGGCGGCGGCGCCCATGGAGCCGGTGAGCAGCACGACCTTGGTCGCCTTCTCGGCGCCGCCGAGCATGCCGCCCTCGGCGAGGTCGCCCATCATCTCGACGATCGAGCGGTGGTGCTGCTGGGCGAGGACTTCGGTGGGGGCCAGCATCGCGGCCTGGCCGCCCGCGTCGACGACGGCGAGCATGGCCCTCAGGGCGACCATGGTCTTCCCGGAGCCGACCTCGCCCTGGAGCAGCCGGTGCATCGGGTGCTCGGTGGCCAGATCGCCGAAGATCTCCGCGGACACCTTCTGCTGGCCCTCGGTGAGCGTGAACGGCAGCCGGGCGTCGAAGGCATCGAGCAGGCCGTCGGGGACGGGTTTGCGGGCGACGGCGGGAAGCTGCGTGTCCGCGTAACGCCGCCGGGCGAGGGCGACTTGGAGGACGAACGCCTCGTCCCACTTGAGGCGCTGTCTGGCGTCCTCGATGTCCGCCTTGGTCTGCGGGCGGTGGATCTTGAGCAGCGCCTCCGGGAGGGGGACGAAGCCCCGGCCTTCCCGCAGCGCGGGCGGCAGCGGGTCGAGGGCCTCCTGGGCCTGTGGAAGGACCGCGTCGACGGCCTTGGCGATCTTCCACGACTCCAGCCCCTTGCAGGCCGGATAGATCGGGATGAGCTTCCCTGCGAACGCACTGACCGCACCCTCGCCGGTGTCCGCGTCCAGCCGCTCGTAGGTGGGGTGGGCGAGCTGCAACTTGCGGTTGAACATGGACACCTTGCCGGCGAACATCGCGCGGCTGCCGGGCGGCAGGTCCTTGTGCGGCTTGTGGATACCCCGGCCGAAGAAGACGAGCTGGAGCCGGCCGCTGCCGTCGGTGATGGTGATCTCCAGCCGCTGCCCGCGCCCGGCGTTGAACTTGAGCACACGGGAGTCCGCGACCTGCGCGACGACCGTGACGTGCTCGTCGAGCGGCAGATCCGCGAGCCGGGTGAGCTGGCCCCGCTCCTCGTACCGCCGCGGGTAGTGGTGGAGCAGATCTCCGACGGTGTGCAGGTCGAGGTTCTCGGCCATGACCTTCGCGGTCGCGGGACCGAGCGTCTTCCTCAGTGACTCACCCAGCACGATGCCTCCCGCCCTGCCCCGACGCGCCCCCTGCCGGGGGTCCGGGGGGCGCCCCCCGGAAAAGCGCAGCGTGGTGGAGCAGATCTCCGACGGTGTGCAGGTCGAGGTTCTCGGCCATGACCTTCGCGGTCGCGGGACCGAGGGTCTTCTTCAGGGGTTCGTCGAGCGCGGACACGCGATCCATTGCACACCACCTCACCGACAACCGTCGTGCACCGATCGATATCCGCTGGTCACCACGGTGCCGCGACCCCTAGGACGGCGCGGTCTCCCCCGCCTTCCCACGCCGCGATCACCGCCGTAGCGGGATCGCCCGACCCGCGCCGCCGCTCGTCCCCCCACCGGCGCAGCGACGATGACTGCTGAGACCTCTGAGACGTCCGAGACCATTCCTCACACCTTCCAGGTCGATCTGCGCGGCCTGGTGGATCTCCTGTCCCACCACCTCTACTCCAGTCCCAAGGTGTATCTGCGCGAGCTGCTGCAGAACGCCGTGGCCGCCATCACCGCACGCCGCTCCGTGCAGCCGGACGCGCCCGCCCGGGTGCGGCTGTACGCCGGGGGAGGCACGCTGCGCGTCGAGGACAGCGGGATCGGCCTGACCGAGGCGGACGTGCACAGTCTGCTCGCCACGATCGGTCGCAGCTCGAAGCGGGACGGCGGCCTGGAGTCGGCGCGGCCGAGTTCCTGGGCCAGTTCGGGATCGGGCTGCTCGCCTGCTTCGTCGTCGCGGCGGAGATACGGGTGGTCAGCCGTTCCGCGCGCACGCCGGACGCGCGGCCCGTCGAGTGGGCGGCGCGCGACGACGGTTCGTACACCGTGCGCGCGCTCCCGGACGGCGCCCGTACCGAGCCCGGCACCACCGTGTACCTCACCGCCCGCCCCGGCAGCGGCGATTGGCTGAACGAGGACCGGGTACGGGCGCTCGCGCGTGACTTCGGCTCCCTCCTGCCGTACGACGTGCGCATCGGCGAGGAGCCCGTCACCGACCTGCCGGCCCCGTGGGACCGGCCGTACCCGAGCCCGGCCGCGCGCCGCGTCGCGCTCGCCCGCCACTGCCACGACCTCTTCGGCTTCACGCCGCTCGACTCGATCGATCTGGATCTGCCGCTCGCCGGCGTCCGGGGCGTCGCCTACGTACTGCCTTCGGCAGTGAGTCCCGCGCAGCGCGCCGGGCACCGTGTGCACCTCAAGGGGATGCTGCTCACCGACCGTGCGGACGAACTCCTGCCCGACTGGGCCTTCTTCGTGCGCTGCGTCCTGGACACCGACAGCCTGCGGCCCACGGCGTCGCGCGAGTCGCTGTACGCGGACGAGACCCTCGCCGCCGTACGGGACGCGCTCGGGGCCCGTATGCGTGACTGGCTGACCGGTCTCGCGGCGGGCGATCCCGAGCGGCTCGCGCAGTTCCTGTCCGTGCACCACCTGGGCGTGAAGTCGCTGGCCCGGCACGACAACGACATGCTGCGCACGATGCTGCCGTGGCTGCCGTTCGAGACGACCGACGGCCGCCTGTCGCTGGAGGAGTTCGCCCAGCGGCACCGGGTGGTGCACTTCACGCGCACCGTCGAGGAGTACCGGCAGGTCGCCCCGATCGCGTCCGCCCAGGGCATCGGCGTCGTCAACGGCGGCTACACGTACGACTCCGAGCTCGTCGAGCGGCTCCCCTCGGTCCGCCCGGGAACGGCGGTCGCCGAACTCGACGCGGACACCGTCACCGCACACCTCGACGCGGTCGACCCGGCCGACGAACTCGCGCTCGCGGGCCTCCTGTCGGTGGCGCGTGCCACGCTGGACCCACTCGGCTGTGATGTGTCCCTGCGTTCCTTCCACCCCCTGACCGTTCCCGCACTGCACCTCGACGACCGGGCGGCCCGCCATGAGCAGGCCCGCGCGGAGGCGGAGGAGCAGGCGGACGACCTGTGGGCGGGCATCCTCGGCTCGCTGCGCGGCAGCGCGCCGCGGGCCCGTCTCGTCCTCAACCACCTCAACCCGCTGGTCCGCCGGATCAGCACCCTCGCCGACCCGGAGCTCGCAGGCACGGCCGTCGAGTCGCTCTACGGACAGGCCCTGCTCATGGCGCAGCGTCCGCTGCGCCCCGCCGACTCGGCCCTGCTCAACCGCGCGTTCATCGGCCTGCTCGCATGGGCCACCCACCACGAGACCGACCCGGAGGAGGAGAGCCGATGAGCCACGACGTCGACGCGATACGGCAGGCCCTGTACGACAACTACCGGGCGCCGGAGGGCGCCGCGCGCAACGCCCGTGCGGAGCGGCTGCTCGCCGAGGCCGAGCAGACCGGCGACACGCCCCTGCTCATCGAGGCCCTCTCGCACCTCCTCCAGGCGTACAACTACAGCTCGGAGCGGGACGAGCTGTTCGTGCCGTTCGCCCGGCTGCTGCGGCTGTGGGACGAGCGGCCCGGGGAGTTCGACGCGCAGGCGGCCCACTCCCTGCACTGGTACTTCAAGTGGGTCTCCACGGACATGCTCGACCAGCCGCACATCCCGCTCGCGTCCATGGAGAAGTGGCTCGGCGAGATGGAACACCGCTACCGGCTGGCGGGCCACTCCGAACGGGCCGTGCGGCAGGGCGAGTTCTGTCTCGCCCGCCACATCGGCGACCTGGAGCGCGCCGAGCGGACGTACGCGGCGTGGCTGGCGGCCGACCGGGACCGGATGGCCGACCGCCATGCGTGCGAGCTGCACGACCAGGGCTCCTGGCAGGCCCGTCTCGGGAACGACGAGAAGGCGCTGGAGCTGTGGCGTCCGGTCCTGGCCGGCGAGTACACGTGCGCGCACGAGCCGCACGCCGTGCTCGCGGCCTCGCTGCTGCCGCTGCTGCGGCTCGGCCGCGCGGATGAGGCCCGCGCCCACCATCTGCGGGGCTACCGCATGGTCCGGCCCATGGAGAGCATGCGCGGCTGGGTCGCGATGCACGTCGAGTTCTGCGCGCTGACCGGCAATGAGGCGCGGGCCCTGGAGATCCTCTCGGACCGGCCCGCGTACTTCACGGACAGCGGCGACCCCGACTCCCTGATGGACCATCTCGCCGTCACCGCGCTCCTGATGGACCGGCTCGTGGCCCTCGGGCACGGCGAGCAGACCGTGCCGGGGCCGGCCGGGACCGCCTGGACCGCGCGGACGCTGGCCGTCCATGCGCGCGAGCAGGCCCTCGCGATCGCGGCGCGCTTCGACGAGCGCAACGGAACGGATGCCGTCAGCACGCTCGTACGGGAGCGTCTGGAGCGCAAGCCGCTGCTGGAGCGGCTGCCGCTGGGGATACGGACGGTGAAGCCGGTTTCTTCCGCTCCTGCGGAGCGGCCCGTGCCCGCGCCCGCATCCGCGCCGCCGCGTCCCGCGGAGCCGGCCGGTCTGAACGAGCTGCTCGCCGAGGCGCGGCGGCTCTCCGAGGAGCGGCATCCGGACGCGGGCGCCGCGTGGGAGGCCGTCGCCGATGCGGCCGGGGACGGGGACCTGGACAATCTGGCGCTCGCCGAGATCGACGACCACCGCGGCTTGTCGCGGCGGACCGACCCGGAGGAGGCCGTCCGGCTGTGCCGCTCGGCGGCCGAGCGGTACGAGGCCGGGGGCGACCCGGGTGAGGCCGCGGCCGCGCTGGCCCGCGGCGCGTACGCGATGGCGCGCGGCGGGGACCCGGAGGCGGCCCTCGCGGCCGTCGAGGAGCCCGTCGCCCGTGCGCTCGCGCTGTACGCGGAGGGCACGACGGGCGTGCGCCAGGCCGCCGGGGCGCTGCTCAACCGCGCCCGCATCCATCTGGGGCGGCTGCACGACGGTGACGACTCCGGAGAACGGGTCGACGCGCTGGAGGCGGCCGTGGCCGAGCTCATCGACTTCGCCGGGCCGCACCGGGCGGCCCCGAGGGTCGCCGACCGCATCGCCGAGGCCGAGGCCATGCTCGGCGACCTCGCGGTGCACCGCGGCGAGATCGCGGCAGCGGCCGAGCGATACGCGGCTGCGGCCGAGCTCTTCCACGCGGCCGGGCTGCCCTGGTACGCGGTCGAGCCCGAGGCGCGTCTCGTCGGGGCGGCCCGCCGTCTCGGCGACCTGGACACCGCGGAGCGCGCCGCCCGCGCGGCTCTGGAGCACGGCGCCCCGTACGTCGAGGCGAGCGGGCACACCCGGCTGCACATCCAGCTCGCCGAAGTCCTCGGCGAGGCGGGCCGGTTCGGTGAGGCGACCGGGCATGCGCTGGAGTCCGCGCACTCGGCCGACGAGGCCGGCGAGAGCGCCGGAATCGGCGCCTACGCGCGGCACCGGCTGGGCGGCTGGCTGCTGCGCGCGGGCCGCCCGGAGGAGGCCGCGGCCGTCCTGGAAGCCGTGCTTCCCGACCTGACCGTCGACGACCACGGCGACGGCATGGTCGTCCAGACCCTGTGGTGGCTCGGCGACTGCCTGACCGAGCTCGGGGAGCCGCGGCAGGCCGCCGAGCACTGGCTCGAGGCGGCCGACATCGCCCGCGGCCGGCCCGAGCAGCACGACCACGCGATGCTCGCCAATCTCGCGGGCCAGGCGCTGTACCGGGCCGGGCTCAACGCTGAGGCCGACCGCGTGTACGAGCGCGCGTGCGGGCTCTGGCGGGACCTGGGCGACGTCCACGGGGTCGTGCGGGCCCTGCGGGTGCGGGCATGGATCGCGGTCCGCGAGGGTCAGGCGGGGCCGGAGGCCGGCCTCGGCTTCATGGCGGCCGCGGCCGAGGAGTGCGAGCGGGCTCTGCCGGCGGTGGAGGACCCGGCGGCCCGCGCCCGGCTGCGTGCGGAGCTCGCCGACACGCATCGGCAGACGGGCGAGCTGATCGCGGGCCAGGGCGAGGGCGAGTCGACGTACGGGGAAGCTCTCCCGTACGTCGAGCGGGCGATCACGGGCTTCGCGGAGGCGGGCGAGGACTTCACGGACCTGCGGACCGCGGCGGAGCTGATGGCCGCGTGGCTGGAGGCCGACCTGGGCGCGAAGCCCTCGGCGACGCGGCGCGCCGAGTCGGTCCTGGCGACGTACGCGGACGCCTCGGGCACCACGGCGGACGCGCGC
This sequence comes from Streptomyces sp. NPDC059909, assembly GCF_042730885.1. NCBI lineage: Bacteria > Bacillati > Actinomycetota > Actinomycetes > Kitasatosporales > Streptomycetaceae > Streptomyces > Streptomyces sp. NPDC059909. Next base: position 179,869 of record NZ_JBHWKX010000003.1, on the reverse strand, counting down.
CGCGCGGAGGCGACGTCGATCCTGGAGTACGTGGCCTGACCCCTCCGGGGGTGCGGGATCCGGTGTGCGGTGTGCCGGTACCGCGCGGCGGGGGACTCTTCAAGCCCGTCCTGCGTTTGAGGACGGACACACCGGGACACCCCGCGGTGCCGGTCACACCCCGTCCCGGGGGCGGCCCCTACTCCACCCCGATCAGCAGGGGCGCACCCCGCCCGCCGTGGTGGACCACCGTGTCGACCGCCAGGTAGCCGCGGCGGACGTGGGACTCCAGGCGGTCTCCCAGCGCCGCAGGCGCATCGTCCGGAAGCACGAGGGTGACCAGTTCGCCGCCCGCGGAGAGCATGCGGTCCAGGACCGTCTCCGCCGTCTCCGCGAGATCGGCGCCGATCACCGCCACGTCGCCGTCGATCAGGCCCAGCACGTCCCCGGCCTGGCAGACGCCTGCCGACGTGAAGGACTGCCGTTCGGCGACGGTCAGTTCGCCGTAGCGGGTGGCGCCCGCCGCCGAGGTCATCGCGACGACGTCCTCGTCGAAGCTGCGGTCGGGTTCGTGGACCGCGAGCGCCGCGATGCCCTGGACCGCGGAGCGGGTGGGGATGAGGGCGACGCGTACGCCCTCGGTACGGGCCTGTTCCGCGGCCGCCGCCGCGGTGTGCCGCAGCTCGGCGTCGTTCGGCAGGAGCACGACCTCGCGTGCGTGCGCCCGCCGGATCGCCTCGACGAGCTCGCCGCTCGCGGGGGGCTCCCCGGGACGGGCGAGCACCGTGGTCGCCCCCGCCGTCTCGCAGAGGCCGGCCAGCCCCTCGCCGGGAACCACGGCGACGACGGCCCGCTGCACCGGCTCGCGCCGCTCGGCGTGGTCGGCCGCGGCGAAGTGGGTGATCCGGATCCGGTACGGCCGCCCCGCCTCGACGCCTGCCTCCACCGCCTCGCCCGCGTCGTCGACGTGCACATGGACGTTCCACAGCCCGTCGCCGCCGACGACGACGAGCGAGTCGCCCAGCCCGTCGAGGCGGTCCTTGAGGCGGGTGACAGCGGTGTCGTCCGCCTCGAGGAGGTAGATCACCTCGAAGGCGGGCCCGCCTTCGGCACACGGCTCGGCGGCCGCCGCGACGGCCGGGTGGGCCCGTCCGGTGTGCCGTACCGCCGGCGCCTCCCCGGTCACCGCTTCGACCAGCGCGCCGAGCACCGCCACCAGCCCCTGTCCGCCGGCGTCCACGACACCGGCCCGGCCCAGGACCTCGAGCTGCCCGGGTGTGTTCTCGAGCGCCCGGCAGGCGCATGCGTACGCCGCCCTCACCGCTGCCGCGTCATCGCCGGAGACCGTCCCGTCGGCCGCGTCCGCCGCCGCCGACGCCACGCTCAGGATCGTGCCCTCGACCGGATGCGCGACCGCCTCACGCGCGGACTCCGCGGCCCGCCGCAGAGCCCCCGCCGCCCCGCCGTCGCGCTCCACGAGCACCTCGGCCATGCCCCGCAGCAGCTGCGCCAGGATCGTCCCCGAGTTGCCGCGCGCCCCGATCAGCGCCCCGTGCGCCATGGCCCGCATCGCGTCGGCCAGTACGGGAGCCGCCGAACCCGTCTCGTAGGCCGCGAAGACCGCTTCGACGGCCCGGGCGGCCGACTCCACGGTCAGATAGAGGTTCGTGCCGGTGTCTCCGTCCGCGACCGGATAGACGTTGATCGCGTCGATCTCCTCGCGTTCGCGGCCCAGCGCCTCCAGCGCGAGTGAGCACCATGTGCGTACCGCGAGGGCATCGAGAGTCTGCGGCAACTGATGTCCTCCTTGAGCTGCTGGGCTGCACCGCAGAGTAGCCCGGTCGCATTCCGCCGCCTCGCCTTCCGGCGGGTTTTCTCCAACGGGGGAGGTCGTTGTATGCTTTCGCGGTCGCCTGGCAAGAAGCCGGGCGAATCCACTGCTTGAGCCTTAAGGCACGAACCGGTCACCCGGGGTCACGGTTGGGGCACAGATAGGGGTGGAATCGCCGTGCTACCGATGGTACGGCGTGGGTACGTGTCGTCGTGCCCGTGCCGGAGCGGTCCGCTCCGGCAGATGCGGCCCATACGTCACCTCCAGTGACGGGCAGGAGCTGCGATCCCGGCGTAGAGTCGTCTGCGGCTGGGAAGGCGACTGTAAGTGCATCTGAAGTCTTTGGAGTGACCCGTGGCTGCCAACTGCGACGTCTGCGGCAAGGGGCCGGGCTTCGGCAACAACATTTCGCACTCGCACCGCCGTACGTCCCGTCGCTGGAACCCGAACATCCAGCGCGTGCGTGCCGTGGTCGGTCGGACGCCGAAGCGGCTCAACGTCTGCACCTCGTGCATCAAGGCCGGCAAGGTCTCGCGCTAAGTGATGCTCCCCGCGTTCGTGCGGGGATGATCCCGCCGACGTTTCGTCGTAGCGCAGCCCCTGCGGTTGCCTTGAAAAGCCGGTCCACCTCGGTGGACCGGCTTTTTGCCGTCCTGCGGCATGGCAGAGCCCGGCAGGATCCGAAAGACAGGCTCTATTCGGGCCCGCCCTGGCGCAGCTGCCACGCGTGGTCGACGGGGCCGATGCCGCCGCCCAGCGGGAAGCCCGCGGCGATGGCCCCCGTCACGTACTCCTTCGCGGCCCGTACCGCCTCCGGGACGGACAGCCCCTTCGCCAGACCGGCCGCGACCGCGGAGGCGAGCGTGCAGCCCGTGCCGTGCGTGTGGCGGTTGTCGTAACGGGGCGCGCGCAGCCAGTGCTCGTCGGTGCCGTCCGTGAGCAGGTCCACGGCGTCCCCTTCGAGGTGCCCGCCCTTGATGAGCGCCCAGCGCGGCCCGTAGGCGAGCACCGCGTCGGCCGCGCGCCGCAGATCGGTTTCGGTCGCCACCCGCACGCCGGTGAGCTGGGCGACCTCGTCCAGGTTCGGGGTCGCCACGGTCGCGGCCGGCAGCAGTTTCGTCCGCACCGAGTCCAGCGCGGACACGGCCAGCAGCGCGTCCCCGTGCTTGGAGACACCGACCGGGTCGACGACCACGGGCGCAGCGGTCCCGGCGAGCAGCTCCGCGACCGTCTCGACGAGCTCGGCCGACGCCAGCATGCCGGTCTTCACGGCCTGTACGCCGATGTCGTCGACGACGCTCCTGAACTGCGCCCGCACCGCGTCGACCGGCAGCTCCCAGGCACCCTGCACGCCCAGGGAGTTCTGCGCCGTGACGGCCGTGATGACGCTCATGCCGTGGACGCCCAGCGCCAGCATGGCCTTGAGGTCGGCCTGGATACCGGCGCCGCCGCCGGAGTCGGACCCGGCGACGGTCAGCACCCGGGGCGGGGCCGGGGTCACGATCCCTCGCCGAAGTGGTCCCAGCCGCCCTTGTTCGTCCACGGTGCCCCGTCCACCGTCACCTGCGGCAGGGCCGACGGGTTGAGCACCTCGCCGATCACCTTCCAGCGGGCGGGCAGCTTCACGTCCGCGGGGAAGGTCGCGACGATCGCGTGGTCCTCGCCGCCGCTGAGCACCCACTGCAGCGGGTCGACGCCGACGGCCTGGCCGATGTCGTTCATCTGCGAGGGGATGTCGAAGAGTCCGGAGCGCAGGTCTATGCGGACCTTGCTGGCCTCGGCGATGTGTCCGAGGTCGGCGACGAGTCCGTCGCTGACGTCGGTCATCGCGGTCGCACCGAGTCCGGCCGCGGCCGGCCCCGCGTGGTACGGCGGTTCGGGCCTGCGGTGGGCCTCGACGAAGGCACGGGGCGAGCGGAAACCGCGCGAGAGGACCGCGTGCCCGGCCGCGGACCAGCCCAACCATCCTGTGTAGGCGACGACATCGCCGGGCTGGGCGCCCGCGCGGGTCACCGGGTCGTGGTTGCGCAGATCGCCGAGTGCCGTGATCGCGACGGTGATGGTGTCGCCTCGTACGACATCGCCGCCCACCACCGCCGCGCCCGCGACCTGGCATTCGTCGCGGATGCCGTCCATCAGCTCGGTGGCCCAGGTGACGGGCAGATCGGCCGGGACGACGAGGCCGAGCAGCAGTGCGGTCGGCACGGCGCCCATGGCGGCGATGTCGGCGAGGTTCTGCGCGGCCGCCTTGCGGCCCACGTCGTACGCGGTCGACCAGTCGCGCCGGAAGTGCCGTCCCTCCAGCAGCAGGTCGGTGCTGGCCACGACCCTGCGGTCGGGCGCGGCCACGACCGCGGCGTCGTCGCCGGGTCCGAGCCGTACGGCGGGGGTGGAGGTGAGCCGGGAGGTGAGCTCCTTGATGAGCCCGAACTCCCCCAGTTCGCCCACGGTGCCCTTCATTCCTGTGCTCCTTCTGCCCCAGTGCGCTTGCGGTAGCGAGCCGTCACTGCTGTAGGTACCGTCGAGTAGGCCGAGCAGGCCGACAACTTCTGTGCTTCGTGCGCCACGCTGCGAGCGCCTCGGGGCGCGCAGGTCTCCCCGCGGCCCGCGGCGACGCGATACCGTGGCGTCCCTTCTCCCCACATGATCCTCGTGGCCGCCCTGGAGGTTCCGTGGTACAGGCGTACATCCTTATTCAGACCGAGGTGGGCAAGGCGTCGACCGTCGCCGACACCATCTCCAAGATTCCGGGGGTGATCCAGGCCGAGGACGTGACAGGCCCGTACGACGTGATCGTGCGCGCTCAGGCCGATACGGTCGACGATCTGGGCCGCATGGTGGTCGCCAAGGTCCAGCAAGTGGACGGCATCACGCGAACGCTGACCTGTCCGGTCGTGCATCTGTAGCCCCCGTCTACGCTTGGCCGGTGATGTCCCCTCGCCGGCTCCTGTCTCTGCCCGCCACAGCCGCTGTGCTGCTGGCCGCCGCGGGCTGCTCCGCCACGGACGCACCTGCGTCGGTCACGGTTCCCACTCCCCCTCCCGAGGAGCAGGCCCTGTGCCGGGCCCTGCACGAGGCGCTGCCCGGGTCGGTGGCCGGTCTGGACCGCCGGGACCCCGAGCCGCGTTCCGAGCTGACCGCCGGGTGGGGGGACGCCGCGATCGTACTGCGCTGCGGTGTCCCCCGGCCCGCGGGGATGAGTGATCCGCAGGGGCAGGGGGTCGACGTGAACGGCGTCAACTGGCTGGTGGAGCAGCGCGACGACGACGGCCCCCGGCTCACCACGACGTACCGCAGGACTTATGTCGAGGTCACGCTGTCGAAGCAGTACGCGCATGACCTCGGCCCGCTGACGGACTTGGCGGGACCGGTCGCGAAGACGGTCCCGCCCCTCTTCTCCGAAACCCCCTGAAGGGGAATCCGGTTCAGCGCAGTCCGGTGGAGCGGCGCAGCGCCGCCTGGATGAGCCGGTCGACGAGCTCCGGGTAGCCGACCCCGGTCTCCTGCCACATCCGCGGGTACATCGAGATCGGCGTGAAGCCCGGCATCGTGTTGATCTCGTTGATCACGAACTCGCCGTCCTCGGTGAGGAAGAAGTCCGCGCGGACGAGCCCTTCGCACGACGCGGCCTCGAACGCCGCGACCGCGAGCCGCCGCACCTCGGCGGTCTGCTCCTCGGTGAGCGGCGCGGGCACCAGACCGGTGGCCGAGTCGATGTACTTGGCCTCGAAGTCGTAGAAGTCGTGCGCCGACACGGGCGGGATCTCGGCGGGCACGCTGGCGCGCGGGCCGTCCTCGAACTCCAGCACACCGCATTCGATCTCGCGGCCGCGCAGCAGCGCCTCGACGATGATCTTCGGGTCGTGGCGCTGGGCCTCCTCGATCGCCTCGTCCAGTCCGGAGAGGTCGTCGACCTTCGTGATGCCGATCGAGGAGCCGGCGCGGGCGGGCTTCACGAAGAGCGGCCAGCCGTGCTCGCCGGCGAAATCGATGATCTTCTTACGGGCGGCGGAAGGATCCTGCACCCACTCGCGGGGCCGGATCACCACGTACGGACCGACGGGCAGCCCGAAGGAGGTGAAGACCCGCTTCATGTACTCCTTGTCCTGGCCGACGGCCGAGGCGAGGACGCCCGAGCCGACGTACGGGACGCCGGAGAGCTCCAGCAGGCCCTGCAGGGTGCCGTCCTCGCCGTACGGGCCGTGCAGCATCGGGAAGACGACGTCGACCTCGCCGAGCGCCTTGGGAACGGAGCCCGGCTCGCTGTAGACCACCTCGCGGTTGGCCGGGTCGACGGAGAGGACGACGCCGCCGTCGGCGGACTCGGCGAGACCGTCGACGGAGGGCAGTTTCCGGTCGGCGATGGCCATACGGTCCGGCTCGTCGGCGGTCAGCGCCCAGCGGCCGTCCGTCGTGATGCCGATGGGCAGCACGTCGTACTTGGTGCGGTCGATGGAGCGCAGCACGGCGCCGGCCGTCACGACGGAGATCGCGTGCTCGGAGCTGCGGCCGCCGAAGACGACCGCGACGCGCGGCTTGCGGCGCGCCTCGCCTCCGGCGGAGGCGGGGGCGGGGCTGTGGGAGGGGTTCTCGCTCATATCGCGACGAGACTACCCTGCGCGTTCCGCCTGCCGAAGGGGCGCGCCCCGCCCCATTTCGAACCTGAGGCGCTGCCCCGGGCACCGGTACGCCCTTCGGGCGGACCCCGATACGGACCGGTGTCTTCCGGTTGCCCCGGGTGTCCGTCCTGGCTCGGCGGGGACTCAACACGGGCCCCCGCCGGGCAGGTCCTAGGTCCGGCCGATCTTGCGGGGCTCGCGTGCCCTGGCACCGCACCTCGCTGCGTTGTCGTCGGACACCGACTCCCCCGTAGCACTTCGGCGGGAGGTGCCCCCACCGCATCGCGTCCCCAAGGCCCTGCGGGCCTGGGGAGACCCCATGCACCAGACCCCGCTCACTGATCCGGCCTGATTGACCGGACAGGCCCTAGTGGCGCTCGGGCTTCGCGCTGCGCGACATCAGCTCCTTGAGCGCGACGACCGGCGGCTTGCCCTCGTGGACGATGGACACGACGGTCTCGGTGATCGGCATGTCGACGCCGTGCCGCCTGGCCAGATCCAGTACGGACTCACAGGACTTGACGCCCTCGGCGGTCTGCTTGGTGGCGGCGATGGTCTCCTGGAGGGTCATGCCGCGGCCGAGGTTGGTGCCGAAGGTATGGTTCCGCGAGAGCGGCGAGGAGCAGGTGGCGACGAGATCGCCCAGTCCTGCCAGGCCGGAGAAGGTCATCGGGTCGGCCCCCATGGCGAGGCCGAGGCGGGTCGTCTCGGCGAGGCCTCGGGTGATGAGCGTGGCCTTGGAGTTGTCGCCGAGGCCCATGCCGTCCGCGATGCCGACGGCGAGGCCGATGACGTTCTTGACGGCACCGCCGAGTTCGCAGCCGACGACGTCGGTGTTCGTGTACGCACGGAAGTACGGCGTCATGCACGCGGACTGGAGCCGCTGGGCGACCGTCTCGTCGGCGCAGGCCACAACCGCTGCGGCAGGCTGGCGGTCGGCGATCTCCTTGGCCAGATTGGGTCCTGTGAGGACGGCGACGCGCTCGGCAGGGGCCTTGGCGACCTCCTCGATGACCTCGCTCATCCGCTTGGCGGTGCCGAGTTCGACGCCCTTCATCAGCGAGACGAGGACCGTGTCGGGCGACAGCTTGGGCGCCCATTCCGCGAGGTTGGCGCGGAGGGTCTGGGAGGGCACGACGAGGACGGTGAAGTCGGCGTCGCGGGCGGCCTCCGCAGGGTCGGTGGTGGCCCTGACCCGCTCGGGGAGCTGGATGCCCGGCAGGTAGTCCGGGTTGGTTCGGGTGGTGTTGATGGCGTCGACGAGTTCGGCGCGGCGGCCCCAGAGGGTCACGTCGCAGCCAGCGTCGGCGAGCACCATCGAGAAGGCCGTGCCCCAGGATCCGGTGCCGAACACGGCGGCCTTGACGGGACGAGTCACTTGGTGCCCTCCTCGGCCTTGCGCCGCTGCTCCGCCCGCGCCTTGCGGTGGTCGTACGGCTCGGCGGGCGCCTTCTCGCCCCGTACGTCCTCCAGCAGCCCGGTGATCGCGGCCATGATGACCTCGGTGGCCTCGCGCAGCACCTCGGGAGTGGGCTCCATACCGTAGAAACGGGAGAGGTCGACGGGCGGTCCGGCCTGCACGATCAGGCTCTTACGCGGGAACAGCCTGAGCTTGTTCTCCTTGGCGTACGGCGGCATCGCCAGGTTGGCGCCCCACTGGGCGACCGGGATGACCGGGGCCTTGGTGAGCAGCGCGACGCGGGCGGCGCCGGTCTTGCCCGCCATGGGCCACATCTCGGGGTCGCGGGTCAGCGTGCCCTCCGGGTAGAACGCGACGCACTCACCGCGCTCGATGGCGTCGACGGCGGCACGGAACGCGTCGAGCGCGTTGGTGGTCTCGCGATAAACCGGGATCTGGCCGGTTCCGCGGAGCATCGTGCCAACGAAAGAGCCCTTGAAGAGGGCGGCCTTCGCAAGGAACCGGGGGACGCGTCCGGTGTTGTACTGGAAGTGCGCGTAGGACAGCGGGTCCAGATAGGAGTTGTGATTCACCGCCGTGATGAATCCGCCGTCGGCCGGAATGTGCTCCATTCCTCGCCAGTCCCGCTTGAACAGAACCACCAACGGCGGTTTCGCGATGACCGCCGCCAGGCGGTACCAGAAGCCGATTCTGCGGCGGGACACTCGGACACCTTCCTCTAGGACCTGGCTGCAACTGGGTGCTGCCCGGATGCTGGGGGTCAAGTGTCGCCCCAGGCCCCTGGTCTGTCGAGGACACGGTACGCCCCGCCCTGGAGCACGTCCCTCCTGGCCGCCGGACGGGGGCGGGTGACAATGTTGCGATGCACTGGTCACTGGTCGTCCCGCTGAAGCCCCTCGCCCTGGCCAAGAGCAGACTGGCAGCGGCCGCGGGCGGGGCGCTGCGCCCCCATCTCGCACTGGCCTTCGCCCAGGACACGGTGGCGGCGGCCCTGTCGTGTCCCGCGGTACGGGATGTGGCGGTCGTCACGGACGATCCGCTGGCCGCGGCGGAGCTGGCCGCGCTCGGAGCGCGGATCGTGCCGGACCTGCCGGCCGCGGGACTCAACGCGGCACTGGCGCACGGGGCGGACACGGTGCGCGCGGAACGCCCGGGCGCCGCGGTGGCGGCGCTCAACGCGGATCTGCCGGCGCTGCGGGCCGCGGAATTGGCGCAGGTCCTCGCCCTGGCCACGCAATTTCCGCGGGCTTTCCTCGCGGACTCCGCGGGAATTGGGACGACATTTCTGTCGGCCGCTCCGGGCGTGGAATTGAGCCCGGCATTCGGTGGGCCTTCCCGAAACCGGCATTTGCGCTCGGGCGCGGGGGAAATTGCAGTGGACGGCGTCGACTCGGTCCGGCGCGACGTCGACACCCCCGACGACCTGCGGGCCGCGCTGGCGCTGGGCGTGGGCGCGCGTACGGCGGCACGCTGTGCGGCGCTTCCCCTGGCGCTGCCGGGCGGGGCCCATGAGGAGGGGCTCTAGCCGGCGGAACCGCCTTCGGCGCGCCTTCGGAGTGCCGGCGCCGGTACCGGCCGATGAGCCAGGGTGTCCGTCCTCAAACGCGGGACAGGCTCGGAGCTTGCGGCCGGCACTCCGGGGCGAAGCCCCCGAGAACGGGGCCCGGGGCGCAGCCCCCGGTTCGGGAAGGGGTGGGGTGGGATGGGGCAGGGGCAACGGCCCGCCGCAGGCGAGCGGGCGGCCGCCGGGGCGAGCGAGCGCGCCCGTTAGGCTCGGACCATGCAGGCGACCGCGTACACGTACGACTCAGAGACCCGCAGCGGAAGTGTGCTGCTCGACGACGGCACTCCGGTGGACTTCGACGCCGCCGCCTTCGACGCCGGCGGTCTGCGCCTGCTGCGGCCGGGCCAGCGGGTCCGTATCGAGACCGAGGGCCAGGGCGATGCCCTGCGGATCACCCTGGTGACGCTGCAGACGCTTTAGGGCCCCGAGGAAGCCGGGCCCCTCCCGGCCTCTGGGCCTCCGGGCACACCCCAACCGGCCGCACACACCAACGCCGCGGGCCGGGCTCCACAGCGGAGTCCGGCCCGTCGCGTGAGTGGCCCTGTGCTGTCGCGCCGCTTACTTCTTGCGGGCGGTGGCCTTCTTGGCGGTGGTCTTGCGCGCCGTGGCCTTCTTGGCCGGCGCCTTCTTCGCAACGGCCTTCTTCGCGGGGGCGGTCTTCTTGGCCGCAGCCGTCTTCGCCGCGGTGGTCTTCGCCGCGGTGACCTTCTTCGCCGGCGCCTTCTTGGCGGCGACCTTCTTCGCCGCGGTGACCTTCTTCGCGGGCGCCTTCTTCGCCGCCGCCTTCTTGGCGGTGGCCTTCTTCGCCGCGGCCTTCTTCGCCGCGGCACCGACCTGGAGGCTGCCCTTCGGCGCCTTCTTGACGGCGACTTCGCCGCCCTTGGGGAGCTTCTTCGAGCCGCTGACCAGGTCCTTGAAGCCCTGGCCCGCGCGGAACCGCGGCACCGAGGTCTTCTTGACCCGCACGCGCTCACCCGTCTGAGGGTTCCGGGCGTAACGGGCCGGGCGGTCGACCTTCTCGAACGAGCCGAAGCCGGTGACCGAAACCCGGTCGCCGCCGACAACCGCGCGGACGACCGCGTCGAGTACCGCGTCGACAGCATCGGCGGCCTGCTGCCGGCCGCCCATCTTGTCGGCAATCGCTTCTACGAGCTGCGCCTTGTTCACGTCTTCCCCTTCGGAGACATTGCCGGAACGAAACTGTTCAAGCGTTTTCGCACGTTAGGCAGATATATACCGCAAATCAAACACGAAACGGGCTAATCACCCTAGTGCCGCAACGAAGTCGACCGTCACGGCCACGCGGCGGAGCCGCATATCGGCCCGGTCACGGGGTGATCAGTCACCTTGGGGGAAACGACCTTCATCGAGGTCCTTCATCAACCGGTCCAGGCGCCTCGCGGCGTCTGCGAGATCGTGCTTCGCCGCGGCCGTCACTGCCAGCAGCTTCCGGGACAGCGCCATCCTTACGCCCTCCGGGACTTGCAGTTCGCGCACCCTTGCGTGCGCTTCCTTCAGTCGGGCCGCGACCGCCTCGTAGAGCTCGAGTTGGCTGTCGCGTTCCATGCACCGATTGTGCCATCTGGGGCGAGTTGTCGCCCCACAGGGTCTCAACAAACGCCTGCGCCCTCCACCGGACGGTGGAGGGCGCAGAACGGGAAAAGCGCTGCTCAGACCTCAATTGTGCGGGGCTTGAAGGCCGGCCTGGACGCCTCGTAGGCCGCGATGTCCGCTTCGTTCTGAAGGGTGAGGCTGATGTCGTCGAGTCCGTTGAGCAGCCTCCATCGGGCGTTCTCGTCGAGCTCGAAATCGGCGGTGATGCCTGCCGCGCGGACCTGGCGCCGCTCCAAGTCCACCGTGATTTCGGCCTTGGGGTCGGACTCGGTCAGCTCCCACAGCCGGTCCACCGTCTCCTGCGGCAGGACGACGGTCAGCAGACCGTTCTTGAGCGAGTTGCCGCGGAAGATGTCGGCGAAGCGGGAGGAGATGACGGCCTCGAAGCCGTAGTTCTGGAGCGCCCAGACGGCGTGCTCACGGGAGGAGCCGGTGCCGAAGTCGGGGCCCGCGACCAGGACCGTGGCGCCCTGCCGCTCCGGCTGGTTGAGGACGAAGTCGTCGTTCTTGCGCCAGGCCTCGAAGAGCCCGTCCTCGAAGCCGTCGCGGGTGACCTTCTTCAGCCAGTGGGCCGGGATGATCTGGTCGGTGTCGACGTTGGAGCGGCGCAGGGGGACGGCCCGGCCGGTGTGCGTGGTGAAAGCTTCCATGGCGTTCAGACTCCGGCGGGCGTACGGGTGTCGGACAGTTCGGCGGGCGAGGCCAGATGGCCGAGCACCGCGGTGGCGGCGGCGACCTGCGGCGAGACCAGATGGGTCCGGCCGCCCTTGCCCTGCCGGCCCTCGAAGTTGCGGTTGGAGGTGGAGGCGGAGCGCTCACCGGGGGCCAGCTGGTCGGGGTTCATGCCCAGACACATCGAGCAGCCCGCGTGCCGCCATTCGGCGCCGGACTCCTTGAAGACCTTGTCCAGGCCCTCCTCGACGGCCTGCAGCGCGACCCGCACTGAGCCGGGGACGACCAGCATCCGTACGCCGTCGGCGACTTTGCGGCCCTCCAGGATCGAGGCCGCGGAGCGCAGGTCCTCGATACGGCCGTTGGTGCAGGAGCCTACGAAGACGGTGTCGACCTTGATGTCGCGCAGCGCCTGTCCCGCGGTCAACCCCATGTACTCCAGGGCCTTTTCGGCGGCCAGCCGCTCCGAAGCGTCCTCGTACGAAGCCGGGTCGGGGACGTTCGCGGACAGCGGTGCGCCCTGGCCGGGGTTGGTGCCCCAGGTGACGAACGGGGAGAGTTCGGCGGCGTCGATGAACACCTCGGCGTCGAAGACGGCGTCGTCGTCCGTGCGCAGGGTCTTCCAGTACGCGACCGCCGCGTCCCAGTCCTCTCCCTTGGGCGCGTGGTCGCGGCCCTGCAGGTAGTCGAACGTCGTCTGGTCGGGGGCGATCATGCCCGCGCGGGCGCCGGCCTCGATCGACATGTTGCAGATGGTCATGCGCGCCTCCATCGAGAGCTTCTCGATGGCGGAGCCGCGGTACTCCAGGATGTAGCCCTGACCACCGCCCGTGCCGATCTTGGCGATGATCGCCAGGATCAGGTCCTTGGCGGTGACGCCGTCGGGCAGCTCGCCCTCGACGGTGATCGCCATGGTCTTGGGGCGGGCCAGCGGGAGCGTCTGGGTGGCCAGCACGTGCTCGACCTGCGAGGTGCCGATACCGAACGCCAGCGCGCCGAAAGCGCCGTGGGTGGAGGTGTGGGAGTCGCCGCAGACCACGGTGGTGCCGGGCTGGGTCAGGCCCAGCTGCGGTCCGACGACGTGGACGACGCCCTGCTCGACATCGCCCAGCGGGTGCAGCCGGACGCCGAACTCGGCGCAGTTCTTGCGCAGGGTCTCCAACTGTGCGCGGGAGACCGGGTCGGCGATGGGCTTGTCGATGTCGATGGTCGGGGTGTTGTGGTCCTCGGTCGCGATGGTGAGGTCGAGCCGCCGCACCCGGCGTCCGTTCTGACGGAGACCGTCGAACGCCTGCGGACTGGTCACCTCGTGCAGGAGGTGGAGATCGATGAAGAGGAGGTCGGGCTCGCCCTCGGCGCGCCGGACGACGTGATCGTCCCAGACCTTCTCCGCGAGTGTCCTACCCATCGCTTTCCCTCCGGCCCGGCAGCGTCGCCCGGGCCCAACTAGAGATCATTTGCGCCGCCGTCCGCAGGTCGGACCGAGGCGGTAAGCCAGGCCCTTGTGCGGCCGTACATCCAGGTTCGCAACTTCTCGGAGAAATTGAACTTGCGTTTCACAGAGTGAGACGCAAGTATCGTTGCATGGACAACTCTAGCGGCGTCGGCGTTCTCGACAAGGCAGCTCTGGTACTGAGCGCCCTGGAGTCCGGTCCGGCCACCCTCGCCGGGCTGGTCGCGGCGACAGGGCTCGCTCGACCCACGGCTCATCGCCTTGCCGTGGCACTGGAACACCACCGGATGGTGGCGAGGGACATGCAGGGCCGGTTCATTCTGGGCCCGCGGCTGGCGGAGCTCGCCGCCGCGGCAGGCGAGGACCGGCTGCTGGCGACGGCGGGGCCGGTGCTGACCCATCTGCGCGATGTGACCGGCGAGAGCGCGCAGCTCTACCGCCGGCAGGGAGACATGCGTATCTGTGTCGCGGCCGCCGAGCGGCTGTCCGGACTGCGGGACACGGTGCCCGTGGGTTCGACGCTGACGATGAAGGCCGGATCGTCGGCCCAGATCCTGATGGCCTGGGAGGAGCCCGAGCGGCTCCACCGCGGTCTCCAGGGCGCCCGCTTCACGGCGACGGCCCTCTCGGGCGTACGGCGCCGGGGCTGGGCCCAGTCGATCGGCGAGCGCGAGCCGGGCGTGGCGTCGGTCTCGGCGCCCGTGCGGGGACCGTCGAACCGGGTCGTGGCGGCGGTCTCGGTATCCGGACCGATCGAGCGCCTGACCCGCCACCCGGGCCGTATGCATGCCCAGGCCGTCATCGACGCGGCAGCCCGCCTCTCGGACGCCCTCCGCCGAGCCGGCTAGCCGCCGGGGCGCTTCGCCCTGCACCACGGTTCGCCCTGCGGGCGCCGCGAGTGGGCCCCTGCACCGCGATGCGGCCGCGGGCATCCGTCCTCAGACGCCGGACAGGCCAGATGTCGAGGCACCGCCCGCTCGGCCCGAGTGTGCGTCCTCAAAACGCCGGCGGGGCTCCAAAGGGAGCCCCGCCGGCGTTTTGAGGTGCGGGGGTTCGGGCGCGGAGCCCCCGGAAACGGGATCTGGAGCCTTCCCCGCACGCGGCGGAGCCGCGAAGCGAAACAGCGGAAGGGGCGGGGTGGGGAATCGCCCCCGCGCACCAGGTCAGGCCGCCTTCAGGCGGTCCGCCGCGCGGTCGCCGCGGCGGCCGACCGGGACGACGCCCGTCGCCGCGCCCAGCCCGAACGCCGGCATGTTCACGTAGACGTTCTCGTACGAGCCCGCCGGGACGATGTACGTCTCGTGCCAGAAGCCGACCTTGCCGTTCCCCTCGCGCATCCGCCGATTGAAGGCCGCCCAGGCCGGCCGGTGCTCCTTGTCCTGCGCGGAGGCGTACGCGAGCAGCTTCTCCTTGGACTCCCAGTACTGAACGGTGTAGAGCACCCGCGGCCCGCCCAGCAGCAGCTGGTAGCCGCGGAGTCCGCTGTCCTTGTCCTTGGACAGCTCCTTCAGCATCCGCGGCATGGCCGTGAACACGGGCCACCAACTCCGCACCGCCCGGAAGCTGTTGACGCGCATCCCGATGAGGAAGACGACCACCTCCTCCTGCGCCTCCGCCGTCATGCGCCCCTGGATCGGCTGCTTGCTCATCGCGGGTCCCCCTTGCGAGGATCATTGGATAGTGGAGCTATCTACTGATTGGATAGTGCCACTCCCCAATGAAAGGCGCAAGGGAATATGAGACTGGCAGAGCTCAGCGAACGCAGCGGCGTGCCCACCGCCACGATCAAGTACTACCTGCGTGAGCGGCTGCTGGCGCCCGGCCGGCGGATCAGCGCCACCCACGCCGAGTACGGCGAGGAGCATCTGCGGCGACTCCGGCTGGTCCGCGCACTGATCCAGGTCGGCGGCATTCCGGTGGCCGCCGCCCGTGACGTCCTGGCGGCCGTCGACGACGACAGCCTCGACCACCACATGCGCCTGGGCGCCGCGGTGTGGGCCATCCCGCACGGCCCGGACCCGGACGAGGACGACCCGGTCACCGAGGCCGCCCGCCGCACCGCCGACGCGCTGCTGGAGCAGCTGGACTGGGGCTTCGGCCGCGAGCTCGGCGCACAGTCACCTCCGTACCGGATGCTGGTCGCCGCGATCGCCACGATGGACGGGCTCGGCTACCCGTGCGATGTGGCGCACCTCCTCCCGTACGCCCGCAGCGCGGCCGAACTGGCCGTCACCGACCTGGACTTGGTGGAGAGGTACGAGCAGGAGGAGGAGCAGGTCGAGGCCGCGGTGGCGCTCACCGTGCTCTACGAACCGGTGCTGCTGAGCCTGCGCAGGCTGGCCCAGGCCGAGGAGTCGCACCGCCGCTTCGGCTGAGGCGTACGCGAGAAGGCCCTCCCCTGCTGGGGAGGGCCTTCTCGTCACGTACCCCCGACCGGATTCGAACCGGCGCTACCGCCTTGAGAGGGCGGCGTGCTAGGCCGCTACACAACGGGGGCAAGATCTCGATCCACTGACTGGATCCGCTGGGCTACCAGGACTCGAACCTAGACTAAATGAACCAGAATCACTCGTGCTGCCAATTACACCATAGCCCATGGTGGTATAGACCAGTACCCCCGACCGGATTCGAACCGGCGCTACCGCCTTGAGAGGGCGGCGTGCTAGGCCGCTACACAACGGGGGCCCTAGCGATCCTGCATCGACACCACTGGGAGCGACCCTGGTGATACCGCGGGAAGGATCTGTACCCCCGACCGGATTCGAACCGGCGCTACTGCCTTGAGAGGGCAGCGTGCTAGGCCGCTACACAACGGGGGCTTTGCAGATGAGCTCTGCGAGCTGGCCTACCTGGACTCGAACCAAGACTAACTGAACCAGAATCAGTCGTGCTGCCAATTACACCATAGGCCACCAAAACTCAACCCCCCTGCGGGGGTTTCGTTCGGTTGTGCGCTTCCGGGTTCCGGGCTTTCGGCCCGCTCCCCTCGGCGCAGGAAGAACATTACCTGAAGGTGGACGGCGCTCCAAAACGGGTATCCGAACGCAGTAGGCCGGGAAGCTCCTCCAGACCCGTGATCCGGATCAGCTCCGGCCGTCCGCCCTGCCCCGCGCGGTCCAGCCAGATGCCGGTCAGCCCCGCCGCGCCCGCAGCGCTCGCATCGATGTCCGGGTGGTCCCCGACGTACGCGACCTCCTGCGGCGACAGCCCGAGCGCCTTGCACGCGGCGTGGAAGGCGGCCGCCTCGGGCTTGGAGACGCCGAGCTCCACGGCGCACAGGACGGCCTCGAAGCGGTCCCGGACACCGAGGACGCGCAGCTTGCGGTCCTGGTTGTGGAGGGAGGAGTTCGACAGGACGGCATGCCGGTACTCGCCCTCGAGCCGGTCGAGGACGGGCAGGAAGTCCGGAAACAGCGACCAGGCGGCCTCGTAGTGCGTGACATGCCGGCCGAACCACTCGTCCGCCTCGGCGTCGCTCAGCTGCCGCGCGAAGAAGCTGCGGACCCGGTCGCGCCGCTGCCCCTGGAAGTCGATCTCCCCTGCCGCGAAGCGCGCCCAGTGGTGTTCGGTGAGCTCCCGCCAGCGCCGCAGGGCGTCCTCCGCGGACGCGTACAGATGCGGCAGACCCTCGTCGGCGAGCATGCGCCGCAGGCCTTCGCGGTCGGCGCTGGTGTAGTCGAAGATCGTGTCGTCGATGTCCCAGAGGACCGCGCGAATGGGCATGATCCCAAGGCTAGCCTCGGCGCGCCCGCCGGGTGGCCGGGTCGCCGATCGTGTGCGGTCCCGGACCCGGCGAACGCTCGGACCCCGGCCGACGCCTCCCACAACGCCCGAGGGGCGGCAGCCGCTCTGGCTGCCGCCCCTCGGGGACGTACGACGACGGGAACCGCTTACGCCGCCAGCTTCGCCAGCGCCTCGTCGATCCTCGCCAGGGTCTTCTCCTTGCCCAGGATCTCCAGCGACTCGAAGAGCGGGAGACCCACCGTGCGTCCCGTGACCGCGACGCGGACCGGGGCCTGGGCCTTGCCGAGCTTGAGGCCGTGCTCCTCGCCGGCGGCCAGGACCGCGTTCTTCAACGCCTCGGGGCTGGACCAGTCCGCGGCGTCGAGCTTCTCGCGGGCCGTGCGCAGCAGCGCGTCCGAGCCCTCCTTCATCGCCTTCTGCCAGGACGCCTCGTCCTCGACCGGCCGGGGCAGGAAGAGGAAGTCGACGTTGGCGGTGATGTCGGAGAGGACCGTGAGGCGCGTCTGGGCGTACGGGGCGATCGCCTCCCAGGCGGCACGGTCGAAGTCCTCGGGCGCCCAGGGGGCGTGCGGGGCCTGCAGCCAGGGCTCACAGGCCTCGGTGAAGGCCTTCACGTCGAGCCGGCGGACGTGGTCCGCGTTGATGGCCTCGGCCTTCTTCAGGTCGAAGCGCGCCGGGTTGGCGTTGACGTCCGCGATGTCGAACTTCTCGATCATCTCGGTGATCGAGAAGACGTCCTGGTCGGCCGAGAACGACCAGCCGAGCAGGGACAGGTAGTTGAGCAGGCCCTCGGGCAGGAAGCCGCGCTCGCGGTAGAGGTTGAGCGAGGCCTGCGGGTCGCGCTTGGAGAGCTTCTTGTTGCCCTCGCCCATGACGTACGGGAGGTGACCGAAGGCCGGGATCTGCTTGGCGATGCCGAGCTCGATCAGCGCC
Source organism: Streptomyces sp. NPDC059909 (assembly GCF_042730885.1). NCBI lineage: Bacteria > Bacillati > Actinomycetota > Actinomycetes > Kitasatosporales > Streptomycetaceae > Streptomyces > Streptomyces sp. NPDC059909. The sequence goes on along the minus strand of NZ_JBHWKX010000003.1, from coordinate 162,040 downwards.
TTGTAGAGGGCGATCTGGCGCGGGGTGGACGAGAGCAGGTCCTCGCCGCGCAGCACGTGCGTGATCTCCATCAGCGCGTCGTCGACGGGGTTGACGAGCGTGTAGAGGGGGGCGCCGCTGGCGCGGACGATGCCGTAGTCCGGGACGTTCTCCGGGGTGAAGGTCAGCTCGCCGCGGACGAGGTCGGTGAAGGTGATCGGCTCGTCGGGCATCCGGAAGCGGATGATGGCCTCGCGGCCCTCGCGCTCGTACGCGGCCTTCTGCTCGCCGGTCAGGTCGCGGCACTTGCCGTCGTAACCGGAGGGACGGCCGGCGGCCCGGGCGGCCTCGCGGCGCTCGTCCAGCTCGGTGACCGTGCAGTAGCAGGGGTACGCGTATCCGCCGGCGAGCAGCTTCTCCGCGACGTCCTTGTAGAGGTCCATGCGCTGCGACTGGCGGTACGGCGCGTGCGGACCGCCGACCTCGGGGCCCTCGTCCCAGTCGAGGCCGAGCCAGCGCAGCGAGTCGAGGAGCTGCTGGTACGACTCCTCGGAGTCGCGCGCCGCGTCGGTGTCCTCGATGCGGAAGACCATGGTGCCCTGGTTGTGCCGGGCGAACGCCCAGTTGAAGAGGGCGGTGCGGACCAGGCCCACGTGGGGGTTGCCGGTCGGCGAGGGACAGAAACGTACGCGGACGTTCGTCGCGTTAGCCACGCTTGATCACCTTGTTGGTGAGAGTGCCGATGCCTTCGATGGTGACGGCGACCTCGTCGCCGACGTTGAGGGGGCCGACCCCGGCGGGGGTGCCGGTGAGAATGACGTCTCCGGGGAGCAGCGTCATCGCTTCGGTGATGTGGACGACCAGGTCCTCGATGGAGCGGATCATGTCGCTCGTACGACCCAGCTGGCGTTGTTCGCCGTTGACCGTGCACTGGATCGTGAGGTCGTGCGCGGCTGCCAGTTCGATGCCCGTCTCCACCCAGGGGCCGAGCGGGCACGACGTGTCGAAGCCCTTGGCGCGGGCCCACTGCTTCTCGCGCTTCTGGGCGTCGCGCGCGGTGACGTCGTTGGCGCAGGTGTAGCCGAAGATGACGTCCTTGACGCGCTCGCGCGGGACCTCGCGGCACAGGCGGCCGATGACGACGGCGAGCTCGGCCTCGTGGTGCAGCTCGTTCGAGAAGGAGGGGTACTCGATGGCGTCTCCGGAGCCGATCACCGAGGTGGTGGGCTTGAAGAAGGCGACGGGTACGTCCGGGACCTCGTTGCCGAGCTCTGCCGCGTGCTCTGCGTAGTTGCGGCCGATGGCCACGACCTTGTTGGGGAGCACCGGCGGCAGGAGCCGGACCTTGCTCAGCGGGACCTTCGTACCGGAGAGCTCGAAGTCGGCGTAGGGAATGCCCTTGATGATGTCGAGGACGAGACCGCCGGGGTCACCGGTCCCGTCGTCCTCGACCGCGCCGAAGGCGACATTGCCGTCGATGGAGAATCTGGCGATGCGCACGGGTGCCTCGCGCCCCTCTGCTTCCGCTGGCTGGAGTCTGACGCTCCAGGCTAACGCGGCGCAGGCACCCGACCTGCCGTATTACTCCGCCACCGGGACCGTGCCCCGGGGCCTACTGGGCCACCGGTGCGTCCACGAGCGTGGTGCGGCGGGGGTTGGCCGTACGGGTGGGGAGATCGACCGCGTGCTCCGGCTGGGTCTCCGGCTGCAGTTCGTCGGCGTCCTGGAGGTGCGCCAGCGTCGTGCGCCGGGGGTTGGCTATGTTGCGGAACATCATGGTCTTCATCGCGCGAATCAGCCCTTGTCGAAGTGGCGGTCTTTGTAAAGCGAAAGGCTAGGACCCTCATTCCCTGCGAAAGCATGGACAAGGCAACGATCTCCATGTGAGTTTGCTCACGGCGCGGCAGGCAATTCCGTCATTCTGGACAGCGAAATGCCCTTACAGAAACGGACATTGCATAGCTGAATCAGCCATTCCGCTCCCGATCATGGCGACTGGGACACCCCCCACCCGTAAGCGACTCGTTGGTAAAAGTCCCATTCTTCCCCGCCGCTTTCTACGGCTTGTGACGCACCGATGACAACGTGTCACTCTGGTCACAGCCCGGTACGCGGCCCTTGTTGGAGATCCGGCACTGTGCTGGAATTCCACGCACCGCCGCGGGTTTCAGACCGGCGCGCAGGGGCGCAACGCAGCGCCGAGTGGCGGCGGGAAGGGGGAGGAAGCGCCGGTCACTCCAGACTCACCCGGTGGGGCAGGATCATCGCCCCACCACGCCGACACCGTCCCGCCGTGTAAGCGGAGGGACGCCTGGTCCAGAGGTTGCGACGCTAGTGCAGGGACGTTTCAAGAGGGATGGCAGCGCTGCGGCTGAGCAGGAGCCGCACGGCGGGACCGACCGCGGCTCCTCGCCCCAGCACGCCCAGAACCAGGACCGGCCCCCGGCCGGCGACGGCGGTGACCGTGGTGCGCGCTCCGGCGCGGCGCCGGGTGGTGGCGAAGCCGCCGTCCCGCTGAAGCCCAAGGGCTCCCCCGACACGGGCTCTCGCATAGCCCTGCGCAACTGGCGCATCAGCACGCGCCTGGTCTCCCTGCTCACGCTCCCCGTGGTCGCCGCGACCACGCTGGGCGGACTCCGTATCAACGAGTCGATGAGCGACATGGAGCAGCTGGAGCACATGCAGCTGCTCACCAAGATGACCAGGGAGGCGACCGCCCTCGCCGAGGCGCTCCAGAACGAGCGCGACCACGCCGCCGGTCCGCTGACGCACGGCGGCAAGGCGACGGACTTCAAGGTCTCCCGGCCCCGGCAGGTGACCGACCAGCGCAAGGATTCGTTCCTCGACGCGACCGCCGACATCGGTGACACCACCGGCGACGACGCCCTGGAGAGCATCCGCTCCAACGTGGCCCAGATCGCCGCGCAGGTGCACAACATCACCGAGATCCGGAAGCAGGCCTACGCCAAGGGCAAGGGCGTCTCCAACTCGCAGACGATCAGCCAGTACTCCCGGCTGATCGGCTCGCTGCTGAGCCTCTCCCAGGACATGGCTCAGGCGACCAGCAACCCCGACATGATCAAGCGGACCCGCGCGCTGGCCGCGTTCTCGTCCGCCAAGGAGTACGCCTCCATCCAGCGCGCGGTCATCGCGGCCGGGCTCCCGGAGACCAGCAGCGCCGTCGGCAGCCTGAACGACAACGACCGCCTCACCGGTCTGGACGCCAAGACCAACGAGGACGCGGAGCTGAGGTCGTTCACCGCGATCTACTCGTCCCTCGGCGGCAACGCCGAGGAGCTGACCGGCACGCTGGAGAACGGCAACTCCGAGATCCAGAAGGCCGACACCTACGCGGACCGCGTGCTGCGCAGCCCCGAAGGCATCCAGGACGAGCGCCGCAGCTACCTGGACTGGACCGACCAGGCCGACACCAAGATCCAGGCGATGAACACCATCGAGGAGACCCTCCTCGGTGAGATGGAGAGCCGGGCCCGCGAGCTCAAGCAGGAGTCGCAGCAGGACGCCATCATCAACGGTGCGCTGATCCTGGTCGTCCTCGGCGTCTCGCTCGTCGGCGCGTTCGTCGTTGCCCGGTCCATGATCCGCTCGCTGCGCCGGCTCCAGGACACCGCCACCAAGGTCGCCCAGGACCGGCTGCCCGAGCTGGTCAAGCAGCTCTCCGAGGCCGACCCGCAGGACGTCGACACGACCGTCGAGTCCGTCGGTGTGCACTCCCGGGACGAGATCGGCCAGGTGGCCGCGGCCTTCGACGACGTGCACCGCGAGGCGGTCCGCCTCGCCGCCGAGCAGGCCCTGCTGCGGGGCAACGTCAACGCGATGTTCACCAACCTCTCGCGCCGCTCCCAGGGTCTTATCCAGCGTCAGCTGTCGCTCATCTCCGAGCTGGAGTCCCGCGAGGCCGACCCGGACCAGCTGTCCTCCCTCTTCAAGCTGGACCACCTCGCGACCCGTATGCGCCGTAACGGCGAGAACCTCCTCGTCCTCGCGGGCGAGGAGCCGGGCCGCCGCTGGACCCGGCCCGTCCCGCTCGTCGACGTGCTCCGTGCCGCCGCCTCCGAGGTGGAGCAGTACGAGCGCATCGAACTGGCCGCCGTCCCGGCGACCGAGGTCGCAGGACGCGTCGTCAACGACCTCGTGCACCTCCTCGCCGAGCTGCTGGAGAACGCGACGTCGTTCTCCTCGCCGCAGACCAAGGTCCGCGTGACCGGTCACGCGCTGCCCGACGGCCGCGTCCTCGTCGAGATCCACGACACCGGCATCGGCCTCTCCCCCGAGGACCTGGCCGCGATCAACGAGCGGCTCGCATCGCCGCCCACCGTGGACGTCTCGGTGTCGCGACGCATGGGTCTGTTCGTGGTCGGCCGCCTGTCGCTGCGGCACGGCATCCGGATCCAGCTCCGCCCGTCCGACTCCGGTGGTACGACCGCGCTGGTCATGCTGCCTGTCGATGTCGCCCACGGCGGCAAGAAGCCGTCGGCCAAGCCCGGTGCGGGCGCGCAGAACGGCGCCCCGCAGGGCCCGGGTGGTCCCGGCTCGGACCGCGGTCTGCCCGGTGGACCCGGCGCGGGCGGCCAGGGCGGACCCGGTGGCGGCCGTCCCGGTCTCGGCGGCGGACCGTCCGGCGGTCCCGGCGGCGCGTCCGCGGGCCGGCTCGGTGCGGGTGCTCCGCGCGGCCAGGTCGGTGCCGGATCGGCCGCGCGTGCCGCGCTGCCGCCGCGTGACGGCGCCTCGTTCCAGGGCGGCCCCCAGCAGGGCGGTGCCCCGCAGGGTGGCGCCCCTCAGCAGGACCCCGCGCGTCAGGGCGGCGCCCCCGTCGGCGCGTTCGGCGCCGACAGCGGCCGTGGCCGGCCGGGCGCCCAGGACCGTGACGACTCCCGCCAGGGCGGCGGCCAGAGCGGCACCGGCAACCGCGGCCGCCACAGCGGCCGTCAGGGTGCTCCCGCCGGGACCGACCGCGGACGCCAGCTGCCGCCGACCGGCGGCCCGCGCGCCGAGCTGCCCGGCGGCGGCCCGCAGGGCCAGCGCCCGCAGCGCCCGGAGACCACCAGCTGGGGCAGCGAGCAGCCGGCCGTACCGCAGCGCTCCCCGCTGGACGCCCCGCGCGGCCACGAAGAGCCCGGCACCACCGGTCAGTACGCCCGCCAGGGCTACTCCGCGCCGCGCCAGGGCGGCCAGGACCCGGCGGCCACCGAGCAGTTCCAGCGCCCGGACTTCGAGGGTCCCGCCCGTCCCGACGGCTACGGCGGGGCTCCGCGTCCCGCTGCCGGACAGGGTCAGCAGGGCTACGGTCAGGGTGCGCCGCGTCCCGCGGCCGCGAGCCTGCCCGCGCAGCCGCAGCCCGAGGCCCTGCCTCCGGCGTCCGGCCCCGGTGACGGCCGTACGCCGCTGTACGACACGCTGGAGACCAACTGGTTCCACGGCACGCAGGGCGGCGGCAGGCCCGGCTACGGCGGTCAGCCCAACGGGGCCCAGCCGTCCCAGGCCGTACCGCAGCAGCCCGTCGGCCGTCCGGCCCCGGCGGTGCCGCCGCGGCGTCCCGCCGCAGGACCGGCCGCCGGACAGGCGGGCCACACGGGCCAGCACAACGCGAGCACCGCCGCCTGGCGTACCTCGCCCAACGATGAACTGGTGCGCCAGGCAGAGCGGGTCCGCAAGCCCGCGGCCGGCGGGATCACCACGTCGGGTCTGCCCAAGCGGGTGCCGCGCGCCAATCTGGTGCCCGGTACCGCGCAGGAGCCGACCCACCAGTCCGGTCCGCAGGTATCCCGCGCCCCGGACGATGTGCGGGGCCGGCTGACCAACCTCCGCCGGGGTATCCAGCAGGGCCGACAGGCGGGCAGCACCGGTAACACCGGCAGCTTCAACCTCGGCCCCAGTCACCAGCAGGAGCGTTAGTTGAGAGCCATGAGCCAGGCGGCACAGAACCTGAACTGGTTGATCACCAACTTCGTGGACAACACCCCTGGGGTGTCCCACACCGTGGTGGTCTCCGCCGACGGACTCCTGCTGGCGATGTCCGAGGGGTTCCCGCGCGACCGGGCCGACCAGCTGGCGGCCGTCGCGTCCGGACTGACCTCGCTGACCGCGGGAGCGTCGCGCATCTTCGAGGGCGGCCCGGTCAACCAGACCGTTGTGGAGATGGAGCGCGGCTTCCTCTTCATCATGTCCATCTCGGACGGCTCCTCGCTGGCCGTGCTCGCCCACCCCGACGCCGACATCGGTCTCGTGGGCTACGAGATGGCCCTCCTGGTCGACCGCGCAGGCACGGTCCTCACCCCGGACCTGCGCGCCGAACTCCAGGGGAGCCTGTTGCACTAGAGCTTCGGAAGACCGCTGCAAGGGGGTGTGCGCCCCCAGGTGCACCCCTGGTACCCCTCAATCGCCCCATCACCGTCAAGGCCGCCCCACCCGGCCCCCCCACCGGCCCAAACAGACGGCACAGCCGACCACTTGCTGTCACGCCCGGAGGATTCATGACCCCGCCCCCCGCCTCTCACGATCCGTACGGTGTCCCCATGGACACCGACTACGGACATGAAGGCGACCAGCCGCTGGTGCGTCCGTACGCGATGACCGGCGGCCGGACCCGGCCCCGCTACCAACTCGCCATCGAGGCGCTGGTCAGCACGACAGCAGACCCGGCACACCTCGCGACGCTCCTGCCCGAGCACCAGCGGATCTGCCACCTTTGCCGGGAGGTCAAGTCGGTGGCGGAGGTCTCGGCGCTGCTGTCGATGCCGCTCGGTGTGGCGCGCATCCTCGTGGCGGACCTGGCCGAGGCGGGCATGGTGGCGATCCACCAGCCGGGCAACGGAGAGGCCGGCGGAACGCCGGACGTAACACTGCTCGAAAGGGTGCTCAGTGGACTTCGCAAGATCTAGCGGCGGAACGGCCCGGTCGACCACCTCCGCGAAGATCGTGGTGGCGGGCGGCTTCGGCGTGGGCAAGACCACATTCGTCGGGGCCGTCTCGGAGATCAACCCGCTGCGTACCGAGGCCGTCATGACGTCCGCGTCCGCGGGCATCGACGACCTCACCCACACCGGGGACAAGACCACCACCACGGTGGCCATGGACTTCGGCCGTATCACCCTCGACCAGGACCTCATCCTCTACCTGTTCGGCACCCCCGGACAGGACCGGTTCTGGTTCATGTGGGACGACCTGGTCCGGGGTGCGATCGGCGCGGTGGTGCTCGTCGACACGAGAAGGCTCGCGGACTGCTTTCCCGCGGTCGACTACTTCGAGAACAGCGGGCTGCCGTTCGTCGTGGCGCTCAACGGTTTCGAGGGACATCAGCCGTACACACCGGACGAGGTGCGTGAGGCGCTGCAGATCGGCCCCGGCACGCCGATCATCACCACCGACGCCCGCCACCGCGCGGACGCCAAGAGCGCGCTGATCACCCTCGTCGAGCACGCCCTCATGGCCCGACTCAAGTAGTCGCTTGTATACGGCAGTTGTCGTAGAGAAATCGTGGGCGGGCTGTGTCTTTTGACACGGCCCGCCTCCGTGTTCATAACGTTTCGACAGAGAATTCTCCGGGCTCGGACACCCGACGCATCCGACTGGTACCGCTGTGCTCACATAGGGCCCGCTATTTGCCGCGGCTCGCTCTTTATGCCCGTTTTATCTGCGGCCTGGAGCACTCGGAATGGCTTGTTCACGCTGTTTGGAACGGGACCGCTCGGCGTGCTGAAATCAACGAACTCGTGAGTAGTACGGCCCTGAACAATTATCGGCACAACCTAGGTGCCGACGCCGAGAGGTTGTTGGTCGAGTGAGGCGAAGCAAGACAAGCTCCGCAGAGCAGCAGGCGCGGGGCAACTTCACCCCGCCCCCGCGTGCAGCGGCGTCGCCTGCGGATGTGCAGCCCGTGGCGCCGCCCACCGGCGGCAGCTCCAGCAGGCTGTCCCCACGCAACTGGCGGGTGCCCACCCGGCTGAACGCGATCCTCCTCATCCCCGCGCTGGTCGGCCTCGTCATGGGCGGCTTCCAGGTGAAGGGGTCGATCGACACCTGGAACGAGGCGCAGGACGCCGAGAAGACGGCGCTGATCGTGCGCGCCGCCTCGGAGTACGGCCAGGCCCTGCTCAACGAGCGTGACCTCACTGCCCAGTCCCTGCTCGAGGGCAAGCGCGACGCCGCGGTGGTCCGGCAGACCCGGGCGGCCACCGACGCCGCCAAGGGGAAGTTCGACGCGGTCGTCGCGGACATGCCGCAGAAGCAGGGCCTGGAGCGCCGTCTCAAGCTCTTCCGGGAGGCGGAGCCCAAGCTCCAGCTGATCCGCCAGACCGCGTACAGCGCGGCCGTGGAGACCCCGGACAAGTCCAACGGCAAGGGTGGCCCGGTCGCCACCGAAGAGGGCTATGTGCTGGTCCAGCACTACCTCACGGAGTTCTCCAACGAGCTCGGCCTGGGCACCGGGAACGTCACGAGCTTCGGCCGCACGGTCTACGCGATCCAGCTGGCCAAGGGCGCCGAGTCGCTGCAGCGCTCCATCGGCACGCATCTGCTCGTCCGCCCCAGCGAGAAGCAGGCGGTCAGGAACGGGCAGACGGTCGCCTTCTCCTCGTACGCCTACCTGGAGGGGATCGCCCTCGGCGAGTACGTCTCCGGCGGTACGGCGGAGGACACCGAGAAGCTGAAGTCGGTCATGGGCGCCAAGTCGCAGGAGGGCGCCAAGAAGCTTGCCGCGGCCGCCCAGCAGGCACAGGCCGCCGGCGTGCAGTTCACGCCCCCGCCGAAGAAGAACGACTCCGTGTACGACGGCATGGTGGCCGCCATCAGCTCCGGCGACGAACCCGACGAGCTCGCCGAGCAGGGTGTGACGCCGACGGTCTGGATGGCCGCCGCCACCGCCAAGTTCGACGGCTACACCGAGATCGAGAACGACCTCGTCGACAAGGCCGTGACCGAGGCGGCCCGGATCTCCGACGAGGCCAAGACCGACGCCATCGTCAACGGTCTGATCGTCATCATCGCGCTGCTCACCGCGTTCATCCTGGCCGGTCTGGTGGGCCGCCAGATGAGCCGCTCGATGCGCGCGCTGCGCACCGCCGCCTTCGGCATCGCCGAGCAGCGTCTACCGATGCTGGTCGACCAGCTGTCCCGCACCGAGCCGGGCCGGGTCGACACCCGGGTGCAGCCGATCCCGATCGACACGCAGGACGAGATCGGCGAGGTCGCCCGCGCCTTCGACCAGGTCCACCGCGAGGCCGTCCGGCTCGCCGCCGAGCAGGCCATGCTGCGGGGCAACGTCAACGCGATCTTCACCAACCTGTCGCGCCGCAACCAGTCGCTGATCGAGGGCCAGCTGACCCTGATCACCGACCTGGAGAACAACGAGGCCGACCCGGACCAGCTGGAGAACCTCTTCAGGCTGGACCACCTCGCGACCCGTATGCGCCGCAACGGCGAGAACCTCCTCGTTCTCGCCGGCGAGGAGCCCGGCCGCCGCTGGAACCAGCCGGTGCCGCTGGTGGACGTGCTGCGCGCCGCCTCCTCCGAGGTGGAGGCCTACGAGCGCATCGAGCTCACGGGCGTCCCGGAGAGCGAGATCCACGGCCAGGCCGTGACCGACCTCGTACACCTGCTCGCCGAGCTGCTGGAGAACGCCACGACGTTCTCCTCTCCGCAGACGAAGGTTCGCGTCACCGCAACCCGGCTCCCCGACGGTCGCGTCATGATCGAGATCCACGACAAGGGCATCGGCCTGACCGCCGAGGACTTCGCCGACATCAACCACAAGCTGGCCAACCCGCCGACGGTGGATGCCGCCGTCTCGCAGCGCATGGGCCTCTTCGTGGTCGGCCGCCTTGCCGACCGGCACGGCATCCGCGTCCAGCTGCGCCCCTCGGGCGAGCAGGCGGGTACGACCTCGCTGGTCATGCTTCCGGACGCGATCACGCATGGTGGCGGTGGCGAACCGCTTCCCGAGGACGACTTCACCGTGTCGCAGATGATCCCGCAGCAGCAGATCCCGCAGCAGCCGTCCTTCGAGGCCACCACCATGCGCACCGCGGCGGAGCTGGGCTTCGACGACTCCCGCTACGAGGACCAGTCGTCCGACAACCGCCAGCTGGACCCGGTCAACCGCTCCCTCATGCGCGAGGAGCGCCGTGCGGCACTCGAGGCGCAGGCGCACGGCGGCGACCGCCCGCTGTTCCGCGACGAGGCGCAGGAGTCGTACGGCGAGCAGGGCCAGTACGGCGACGGTCAGTACGACCAGGGCTTCGCGTCGCAGGATCCGCAGTCCGCGTACGAGCAGAACGGCTACGGCTACGAGGGTGGCGACGGCTACGACCGCACGGGTGAGTACCCGGTTTCCGGGGGTTACCCCGAGCACTCCGAGCAGGCGTATGCGGAGGCCCCGTACGACGCCGCGCAGGAGCACCAGGCGCAGTACGACGACCGGTTCGGCCACGGCTCCGACCAGGGAGAGTGGGCCGGTCAGGGCGGCTACCAGGGTGGCTACGAGCAGGACTACCGGTCGAATGCGGAATCTGCGCCCGGCGCTCCCGCGAGCGCTCCCGAGCGCGTAGGCTTCGACCGTCCGGGTCCCGCTGCGAGCAACAGCAACCAGCTGACCGATTCGGGTCTGCCGCGTCGCGGCGGCGGCAACCAGGCGCAAGGCCAGTGGCAGTCCGCCGGCGCCGACAACGGACAGGCAGGACAGGCGACTTCGGCCGGTCAGGCCCCGCAGGCCCCTCGGAACGGGCGGGCCGAGGCGGACGGCTCCGACGACTGGCGCTCGACGAACGACGAGCGCTGGCAGCGGGCCGAGAAGCTCCGCGAACCCAAGGCAGGCGGAGTCACCCCGTCCGGTCTCCCCCGGCGTGTTCCCAAGGCCAATCTGGTCGAGGGCACGGCGGAGCAGACCCCGCAGGGCGGCCCCCAGGTCTCCCGCGCCCCTGAAGACGTGCGTGGCAGGTTGAGCAACCTGCGGCGTGGTGTCCAGAAGGGACGTACCGCGGGAACGGACACGAACGGAATGGGCTTCGGCCCGGGTAGTACCTACAACCAGGAGCGTTAGTGTGAGCCCGATGAGCCAGGCGGCGCAGAATCTGAACTGGTTGATCACCAACTTCGTGGACAACACCCCTGGGGTGTCCCACACCGTGGTGGTCTCCGCCGACGGACTCCTGCTGGCGATGTCCGAGGGGTTCCCGCGCGACCGGGCCGACCAGCTGGCGGCCGTCGCGTCCGGACTGACCTCGCTGACCGCGGGAGCGTCGCGCATCTTCGAGGGCGGCCCGGTCAACCAGACCGTTGTGGAGATGGAGCGCGGCTTCCTCTTCATCATGTCCATCTCGGACGGCTCCTCGCTGGCCGTGCTCGCCCACCCCGACGCCGACATCGGTCTCGTGGGCTACGAGATGGCCCTCTTGGTCGACCGCGCCGGCAGCGTCCTCACCCCGGACCTCCGTGCCGAACTCCAGGGAAGTCTTCTCAACTAGCAAACAAGCAGTGCGTTTCTCGCCACCGCACCATAGGGTGCGGTGGCGCGGCTCCACAGGGACATGGACCGGCGTACGGCACTCGGAGGAGGAAGAAACGTGTCAACACCCCCAGGCGGACACCCATACGACGGTGCTCAGCCGTCTCCGGGTGAGCAGGGTCAGAACCGCTTCAACTTTCCCTCCACTCCGAGCAGCAGAGGCGGCGGCCCGCAGCCGTACCAGCGGCCGCAGCAGCCGTACGACCCTTCGTACGACCAGCCGCAGACGCCCCGGATCCAGCCCGTGGCGCCCCGGCGGTCCCCTGAGCCGGCACCCGCTTCGGGCCGCAGCAACCACAACCCGCTGGTGCGTCCGTACGCGATGACCGGCGGCCGGACCCGGCCCCGCTACCAGCTCGCCATCGAGGCGCTGGTCAGCACCACGGCCGATCCCGTGCGGCTGCAAGGGCAGTTGCCCGAGCACCAGCGGATCTGCCGACTGTGCTTCGAGATCAAGTCGATCGCCGAGATCTCGGCACTTCTCTCCATCCCCCTCGGCGTTGCCCGGATCCTCGTAGCCGACCTGGCGGAGGCCGGACTTGTCGCCATTCACCAGCCCGGCGGCGACGAGTCCGCCGGCGGCCAGCCAGCCGTGACACTGCTCGAAAGGGTGCTCAGTGGACTTCGCAAGCTCTAGCGGCGGTGCAGCCCGCTCAACCACCAGCGCGAAGATCGTGGTGGCGGGCGGCTTCGGCGTGGGCAAGACCACGTTCGTCGGCGCCGTCTCGGAGATCAACCCGCTGCGTACCGAGGCCGTCATGACGTCCGCATCCGCGGGCATCGACGACCTCACCCACACCGGGGACAAGACCACCACCACGGTGGCCATGGACTTCGGCCGTATCACCCTCGACCAGGACCTCATCCTCTACCTGTTCGGCACCCCCGGACAGGACCGGTTCTGGTTCATGTGGGACGACCTCGTGCGCGGCGCCATCGGCGCGGTGGTCCTGGTGGACACCCGCCGACTCGCCGACTGCTTCCCCGCGGTCGACTACTTCGAGAACAGCGGGCTGCCGTTCGTCGTGGCGCTCAACGGTTTCGAGGGACATCAGCCGTACACGCCCGACGAGGTGCGTGAGGCGCTGCAGATCGGCCCGGACACGCCGATCATCACCACCGACGCCCGCCACCGCGCGGACGCCAAGAGCGCGCTGATCACCCTCGTCGAGCATGCCCTCATGGCACGCCTTCGGTAGACCGTCGCCGTACCGGTCCCGTACGCGTCCCGTACGCGGGGAAGGCCCCGCACTCCTGACGGAGTGCGGGGCCTTTCCCTTTCCCTCGAGCCCGTCCGGCGATCGAGGACGGACACGACGGGGCACTGGACGTGGGCGGCACGCATGGCACAGCAAAGACCCCGCGTCCCTGGGAAGGGACACGGGGTCCTGTGGGGTCGGTAGGGCGTCAGCCCTGCCAGGAGTGCGGTGCGCGGAAGCCGGACTGGCGCTCCAGCCGACGCCAGCCGGCCGTGCTGCGGCCGCGGCCGGCCGGGGCGGACGGCTGCGCGGCGGCACGAGCGAGCAGCACCGCGGTGATCGCGGCCAGCTCCTCGGGGTCGGCGTGGCCCTTCTCGACCCGGAGCAGGGACTCGGCGGAGATGGTCATCTGCAGTGTTCTCCTCATGGGTTACTGCGGGGGGTTGCCGTGCTTGCGGGACGGCAGGTCGGCGTGCTTGGTCCGGAGCATCGCGAGGGAGCGGATGAGCACCTCGCGGGTCTCGGCCGGGTCGATGACGTCGTCGACCAGTCCGCGCTCCGCGGCGTAGTAGGGGTGCATGAGCTCGGCCTTGTACTCCTTGACCATGCGGGCGCGCATGGCGTCGGGGTCCTCGGCGTCGGCGATCTGCCGGCGGAAGATGACGTTGGCGGCGCCCTCGGCACCCATGACCGCGATCTCGTTCGTCGGCCAGGCGTAGGTGAGGTCGGCGCCGATGGACTGGGAGTCCATGACGATGTACGCGCCGCCGTAGGCCTTGCGCAGGATCAGCGAGATCCGGGGCACGGTCGCGTTGCAGTACGCGTACAGCAGCTTCGCTCCGTGGCGGATGATGCCGCCGTGCTCCTGGTCGACACCGGGCAGGAAGCCCGGCACGTCCAGCAGCGTCACGATCGGGATGTTGAAAGCATCGCACATCTGCACGAAACGGGCGGCCTTCTCGGACGCCTCGATGTCGAGCACACCGGCCAGCGTCTGCGGCTGGTTGGCGATGATGCCGACGACCTGGCCGTCGAGCCGGGCGAGGGCGCAGATGATGTTGCGCGCCCAGCGCTCGTGGATCTCCAGGTAGTCGCGGTCGTCAACGAGCTCCTCGATGACCTGGTGCATGTCGTACGGGCGGTTGCCGTCGGCCGGGACCAGATCGAGCAGTACGTCGGAGCGGCGGTCTGCCGGGTCCTCGGTCGCCACGTTCGGCGGGTTCTCGCGGTTGTTCTGCGGCAGCATCGACAGCAGGTACCGCACCTCGGCGATGCAGGTCTCCTCGTCGTCGTACGCGAAGTGCGCGACGCCGCTCGTCTCGGCGTGCACGTCCGCGCCGCCGAGCCCGTTCTGGGTGATCTCCTCACCGGTGACCGCCTTGACGACGTCCGGCCCGGTGATGAACATCTGCGAGGTCTCGCGGACCATGAAGACGAAGTCGGTCAGCGCCGGGCTGTAGGCGGCGCCGCCCGCGCAGGGGCCGAGCATCACGCTGATCTGCGGGATGACGCCGGAGGCGCGGGTGTTGCGCTGGAAGATGCCGCCGTAGCCGGCGAGGGCGGAGACGCCCTCCTGGATCCGGGCGCCTGCGCCGTCGTTGAGGGAGACGAGCGGGGCGCCGGCGGCGATGGCCATGTCCATGATCTTGTGGATCTTGGTGGCGTGGGCCTCGCCCAGCGCGCCGCCGAAGATCCGGAAGTCATGGGCGTAGACGAAGACCGTCCGCCCCTCGACCGTTCCCCAGCCCGTGATCACACCGTCGGTGTACGGCTTCTTCGCCTCCAGGCCGAAACCGGATGCCCGGTGCCGTCGCAGCTGCTCGACCTCACGGAACGAACCCTCGTCCAGCAACAGCTCGATCCGCTCACGCGCGGTCAGCTTGCCCTTGGCGTGCTGCGCCTCGGTCGCCCGGTCACTGGGTCCACGGCGGGCCTCTTCGCGAAGGGCGTGCAGCTCGGCCACGCGTCCTCGTGCGTCGGTCGGCTCGCCGGTGGTCTCGTCCAAAACGGTCATGTACCGACCCTACGGACCCGACCAAGAAAATCCTGCCGTTGACTCCGTACAGTCTCGCGACCGTTCTCCTGTCACCCCCGGACAGAACCATTGCGCGGCACAGCCGAAGTACCAGCTCGGCCCTGCCCCGGATTGTCGGGGTCCGACAAGGACGTCACCCGTTGGTCAGCCGATGGCCACCTCGCAGCGGTGGGTGGCGCCTGCCGTTCCCTTACGAGCACACTCGCGGGGGCGCTCGCGCCGAGGCTGCCCACCGTACCGGCCTGCCGGAAGTTCGCCGCCGTGAGTCCGAGGGACGGGACGGCGACGGTCCGAGGGTCGGCGGTGTTGTCGAGGATCTCCAGCCGGCGGGGGTCGGCCGCGCGGGCGGCGACGGCTCTCGGGAAGGCGCCCAGCATCAAGACAGAGGCGTACGAGGCGTTCACCGGATCGGCCCCATGGTCCAGCCACAGGGTCCCGTAGCGGCGGGCCCGCCGTTGCGTTCCGCACGGGGAAACCGCTCGTCCCCGCACCCGGTCCGGGCGCGGGGACGAGCACTCCCCCGGTCTCAGGGGGCGCAGTGGAAGCGCGCACTCCCCCAGTCGGCGTGATCGTTGCCGTTCCCGTCGCCGCCGTCACCGACGAGGAGTTCGACGTACTTCGCGCCGGTGACGTCCGCGCTCAGGCTCCACGCGGCGTCGGCGGCCTTCAGCACGGGCGAGGCGACCTTCTCCGTACCGTCGGCGGTGACGCTGAACCGCACGCTGCCGCGTGACGTCTGGACGTCGTCCACGCCCACCTCCGCGGTGAACGAGGTGCACTTGCCGCCCAGGTAGTAGCGGACCCTGGCCGGGGCGTGGGTGCCGAGGCCCTTGGCGTACGACACTCCCCCGATCCTCAGCGGGCTTCCGTCACCGGTGCCCGTCTCGCCGTTGGAGCTGTCCCGCTCGACCGGGCCCCAGCCGTTCTCGGCGGCGGTCCAGTCGAGGTCGCTCGCCCAGGCGTCGGCGGTGGGCGGCGGCGGGAGGGTCCGTACGGAGGTGGCGGCCTCGAGGCTCCGCGGCGAGCCGCCGACCTCGTAGGTGGCCCGCGAGCCCAGCGGGTACGTCTGGTACGGGGCGTCGAAGGGCGGGGTGACCTGCCAGGTGGCGGTGGCCTTGGCGCCGGCGGCGACGGAGTCGAAGGACACCGGTCCTTCGGGCTCGGCGGTCCAGCCGGCGGGCAGGGTCAGGGCGAGCGAGACGTCGGTGGCGGCCGTCGCCTCGTCATTGGTGAAGAGGGCCTTGACCTCGTTCTTCGTACCCGGCTCCAGCGTCTCGGCGGCCGCGGCGACGCTGAGCGTTCCGCACGCGGGCGCCTGGGCGGCCGGCCCGAGGTCGGTCACCGTGAAGCCGTCGACGACGAAGTCGGCCCCGTCGGGCGCGTCGTCGCGCTTGCGCAGCCCGGTCCAGGTGTCGCCGCAGCCCGCGGTCACGGTCTCGGCGAAGTGCCCCGTGGTGCGCTGCTGCCCGATGTGCGTGCGACGGGTCTCCACGGAGCCGCCGGCGGCCCGGTCGTAGCCGGTGACCCACTCGTACGCGCCCGCATGGCTCGACTGGTAGTCGTACTCGACCTTGTAGCTGTGCCCGTCCGTCATCGGCACGGTCCAGGGCGCGGTCCGGTACACCAGACCGCTGTTCTCCTCGTGGGCCTTGAGGGACTCCTCGCCGGTGAGCACGTCGTCGACGAGCTTTCCGTTCCAGCCGGCCTGGGTGTACGGGGCGTGCAGCCGGCTCACATGGGTGCGCGGGTCCGTCACTCCGCCCGCGTCGCCCTTGAGGAACGGTCCCCAGCCCTGGTCGACGGTCTCGAAGTCCTCGTACACGAGCGCCCCGGGCTTCGTCGCGGGCGCGTTGGCGACGACCCGTACGTCATCGACCCGCACCGTCGCCGGCGATCCCTTGGCGGCATCGATCCGCAGGGTCACCGCGCCACCGGCCGGGGCGGTGAAGTTCACCTTGGCGCGCTGGAAGTAGGTGGAGTGCAGGTCGGACGCGGCGACCTCGTTGCGGACGGTGGAGCGCTCGACGGCGACGGACTTCCCGCCGGCGGAGAGGACCGTGCGCCGTGCCTGGCCCGGCTCGACCTCGATCCACGCGGACGCGGTGTACCGCTTGCCCGCCTCCAGGCCGGTGATCGGCTGGGAGAGCGAGGCCGCGGCGGTGCCGCTGAGCCGGGCGGAGTTGCGGCCCTGGTCGTCGGTCGTGCGGGCGACGGTGCCGGTCTTCGACCAGTCGCTCAGCCCGGCGTCGTTGAATCCGGGGTCGTCGACCAGGGTGCCCTGACCCCACTGCGGGTCCTGCGCCGCGGGCGCCTGCTCGGGATGGAGGACGTACGGCTGCCCGGCCTCGGCGTCGAGGGTGACCTTGCCGTTCACGGCTCGTACGGTCCCGGTCCTGGCCCGTCCGTTGTCGGTGAGCCGGTAGACGGTGTACGAGCCGGTGCCGGGCACGTCCCAGCTGCTGCTGCCGCCCTGCTTGTTGTAGTGGTACAGCTTCTTCCCGCCGTCCCACGGAAGCAGATAGCGGTTCCCGTCGAGGACCTTGCGCCCGTGGTCGTAGAAGGTGCGGCGACCCTCCTCGACGGTGCCGCGCAGTCCGCCGGTGAGCGTGATGTCGTTCCCGTCCCAGCGGGTGATCTTCTGCTGCTGGAGGAACTTGGCGGGGAGGTTCCTCTCCCAGATGTTCGCGTAGAAGGCGTTCCAGTCGGTCTCGCCGGTCCAGCCCTCGAAGTCCTCGAGTGCGGTCTGCCCGAGGACGGGGTGGTTGTTCCAGACGTCCTTCTCGCCGTTCCGGATGAACCGGATGATCTGCGAGTTCAGCCCCTTGTTGGTGGCGCCGCCGTAGTCGAGGTCGTTGGCCCAGTGCGACCAGAGGGAGGCCCGCTCGAACTTGTCGGCCCACTCGGTGCCGACGTTCCAGCCCTGTGCCTGGACCGCCTGGAGGGTCTTGTCCGCGATCCAGCCGTGCGTGTAATAGACGTCGATGTACAGGAGGCTGAGATTGCGGTCGGTCTCGTCGCGCAGCTGCTGGAAGCGCCGGGCGAGATCACCGCTGTTGATGTCCCGCCGCTGGTCGATGTAGTAGCTCTGGTTGAGCCAGTTCCAGCCGGGCTTCGTCCTGTCGACGAGGGCCTCGCTGAAGTTCTTGGCCTCCGGGTACGACTCGGTGGCGTTCACGTGCACGCCGAAGGTCGCACCCCACTTCTTGCCGCTCGTCAGCAGCTTGTTGAGGTCGGCGAGCCCGCCCGCGCGCTTGTTGTAGTTGCCGCCGTAGTCGGGGTGGGCCGAGTCGTGCCCCTCGGAGCCGTACCCCTTGAGGACGGCGAGCTGCCCGAGACCGTCCGTGGCGAGCGAGATCCGCTTGACGTCGTCGAGGGTGCGCAGGAAGGGGTGCGTGGCCTGGCTGGCGAAGTTGAAGGGGATGTGGGTGACGACCCGGTCGGGGGTGTCGTTGCTGCCGGGCGCGGTGATGCCGATGCTGCGGAAGGCCGCGGCGCCGTCCTGCCAGTCGGTCCTCCCGTCGCCGTTGGCGTCGGGCGTGACGACGACCTTGGCCCAGGGGAGGTCCTTGCCGGTCTCGGGCTGCGGCGCGCCGGCGCCACGGTAGGTCCACTGGCCGGACCACACGCCGACCCGGACGCTGCCGTCCGCGTCCTTGCGGGCCTGGTGCCGGAAGCGGGCGTCGTCACCGCTCGTGGCGCCGGAGGGCTTGTCGTAGCTGGAGTTCGACTCGACGGCGGCGGCGAGGCCGGATGTGTTGACGATGGCGTACGAGGCTCCGACGGCGGCGGTCTCGGGGGCCGTCGCATCGGTGACCGTGCCGAAGACGTCGGCGGTCCTGGTCGAGTCGGGGTCGAGCGTCGTGAACGCCGTCGCGGCCCCCGCGTCCGTACTCCCGACGGAGACCAGGTCGTGCCCCGGGATGTCGATGGTCCCGACCCGGAAGTCCTCGGTGTCCCGGACCGCCGTGACCTTGAAGGTGGTGGCCCGGCCGGAGACGGAGAGCGTCGCGTCGATCTCGACCCCGGGAAGGCCGGGGAAGGTGAGCGTGTACGCGGCGCTCGCGTCCCGTACAACGGGCGCGCCCTTCAGCTGCACGAGCTGCGCGGTGCCGTTGACGGTGACCTCGGTGACCGGTCGGGTGCTGCCGAGGAGGCGGGCGCCGGTGGCCCGGTCGGTGTATGACAGCACGCGCGGGAAGTCGTCGGCGACGGCGACGGCGAGCTGGCCGGACGTGAGCACTGCGGGCCCGTCTCCGGAATCCGGGGCGGCGACAGCGGGCCCGGTCGGCGCTGTGAGCGCGGCGGCCGTCGCGGCGGCGACCACGCCCGCGGCCCAGGATCTCTTGGTGAACGACATGGGGACTGGGTAGCCGGGGCGCGACGGCACCGTCAACGAAGTCGTCCGTGAGCGGCGAGCCCAGTCCAACAACCGTGGCGGTAAGTCCAAGTCGGCGGCGCGGAGATCGGCTTGTGAACGCCGGAAATTTCTGAGAGCGCTCTCAGTCACAAGTGTTGACGCCTCCCGCACGCCCCACGAGAGTGGTCGGCGCCCCCCGCTTTCCGCCCCCGCGCACCCCCACAACCGCATACCCCCCACACCCCCACAGGAGTGCTCTCGTGCTTTCGCGACGACTCTTCCTCACCTCCGCCGCCGCGGCGACCGCGTCGGCGGCCACGGCACTGACCCTCGGCAGCCGCGCCTCCGCCGCGCCACCCATCTGTGAACTCGCCCTCGAGAACCGGTCGTTGCCAGGCACGGTGCACGCGTACGTCACCGGCCACGAGCAGGCCACCGGCCGCTGGGTGCTGCTGCGCGCCGACGGCGGCGCGTACCGCCCCGAGTCCCCGTCAGCGCCCCGGACCCCGCTCCCCGTCGACTGCGCGATCCCGCTGCGTCCCGCCGGCTCCGGGCCGGTGGTCCTGACGCTCCCCCAGATGTTCGGCGCCCGCGTCTACTTCGTACGCGACGACAAGCTGGACTTCTTCCTGAACCCCGGCCCCTCGCTGGTCGAGCCGGCCTTCGCCACGGCCGTCGACCCCAACTACGGCCGTATGTGGTCGTTCTGCGAGTTCACCTTCGATCCGCAGCAGCTCTTCGCCAACATCAGCTACGTCGACCTCGTCACGGCCCTGCCCATCGGCATCACGCTCACCGGCGATGCGACACACACGGTCGCCCCGCTGCCGTCGGGCGCGCTGCCGCGCATCGCCGACGACCTGACCGCACAGGCGGGCCGGGACGGGCAGCCGTGGGACAAGCTCGTGATCCGCGGCTCGGGCGGCGACGTGCTGCGGGTGATATCGCCGCAGAACCTGATGGCGCCGTACTTCGACCGGCCGGCCGAGATGCCGTTCCGGGACGTCTTCGACGGCTACATCGACCAGGTGTGGCAGAAGTACCGCACCACCGACCTGCGCATCGACCTGCAGGGCGGGCGAGGCGTGCGCACCGGGAGGGTCAGCGGCGACGTCCTCGCCTTCGACGGGGGCCACACGTTCGCCAGGCCCACCTCGAAGGACGTCTTCACCTGCAACCACGGCCCCTTCGCCAACAACCCCGGCGACCCCGACGACAAGAAGGGCCTGCTGGCCCGCCTCGCCGCCGGCTTCAACCGCAGCATCATGCTGACCCACCCGGACCAGCCGAACGGCCTCACCTCGGCCGACTACTACCGCGACCCCGTGACCAACCACTTCTCGCGCCTGGTGCACGCGCACACGCCGATCGGTTACGCCTTCCCGTACGACGATGTCCGCCCGGACGGACAGCCCGACGTCTCCGGCGCGGCACACGACGGGAATCCGCGGCGCTTCACGGTGGCGGTCGGCTCCTGAGTCCGGCCCGGGTCCGGACCTGATGCGGGTCCCGAGTCGAGCGACGTGAAAGGTGCCCCGGGCCGGCAGGCCGGGGCACCCGTGCTCGTGACGTCTCCCTGCGGCTCAGCAGCCGCCGCAGTTGTAGTACAGCACGTCCCAGTGGTTGCCCTCGTCCGCGTAGATGTTCCCGGATGCGGACCTCCACTGCGGGGCGCCGTCACCCCGCAGGCCGATGTACGTGAAGTTGTTCTTGATGTAGTTCCCGACGCAGGTGTACTTGCTGTAGTCGAGCTTGTAGCCGTTCCAGTGCGAATACGTTCCGCCGGCGTGCCCGGTCTCCGTACCGCCGGTGATGTTGAGCGCACAGCCGCTTGCGCTCTTGAGGGTCTGGGCTCCCTTCGCGGTGGCGAGGTTGAGCTGCTCGAAGGACGTACAGGTCGGGTTGTTCCTGTCCGAGCAGCCACCGGACGAGGACCAGGTGATTCCGGACGACCTGAACATCGACGTCGCGGTGGCGTGGCTGATCTTGGTGACGGCGTGCGCGTCGGTGGCGCTGGTGACGACGCCGAATCCCGGGGCGAACAACGCCCCCAGGACGAGCGCAAGCGCACTGAGGACCGAGCGGAGCTTCATATCGGGGTTCCCTCCTGCTGAGCGTGCTGACCGTGCTGGCTGATGACGGTGCTGCTGCTGGTGCCCGTACTTCTGATGGGACGGGTGTGCAGGTGGAGCACAGTGATGGTGCCCGAGGTCTACGCGCGTCCGCCAGAGGGCTGCAGCGTCGTTCGGGTGAATTCGCGGACACGCGCTCCGAAGATGTTGAAACTTTAACGGAATAGGTCTACGGTGACTCTCGTTGAAGATTCAACGAGTGGCCGGGAAGGTCACTCCACCTGACCGGCCACACAACGTCCCCAAGGAGTAGTCATGGGCCTGTTCAACCGCAAGAACGAGACCGCCGTCGCCGCCGCCCCGGCCAAGGTGGACCCGGCGCTCGCCGCCCTGACCGGCGAGTACACCATCGACCCGGCCCACAGCAGCATCGGTTTCACGGTCCGCCA
This sequence comes from Streptomyces sp. NPDC059909, assembly GCF_042730885.1. NCBI lineage: Bacteria > Bacillati > Actinomycetota > Actinomycetes > Kitasatosporales > Streptomycetaceae > Streptomyces > Streptomyces sp. NPDC059909. The sequence continues at coordinate 140,428 of NZ_JBHWKX010000003.1, read as the reverse complement.
CGCCATGGTCACCAACGTCCGCGGCTCCTTCAGCGACCACGAGGGGACGCTGCGTCTCGACGGCTCCAACCCGGGCGCCTCCACCGCCAGCATCGACATCAAGATCGCCAGCATCGACACCGGCATCGCCGACCGCGACGGCCACCTGCGCAGCGGCGACTTCTTCGACGCCGAGGCGTTCCCGGTCATGTCCTTCCGCTCCACGCAGGCCGAGCAGCTCGGCGGCGACAAGTACCGCATCACCGGCGACCTCACCATCAAGGGCGTCACCCGCCCGCTCTCCATCGATCTGGAGTTCAACGGCACGGCGACCGACCCTTACGGCAACGAGCGCGTCGGCTTCGAGGGCAGCGCCGACATCCAGCGCTCCGACTGGGGCCTGACCTGGAACGCGGCGCTGGAGACGGGCGGCGTGATGGTCAGCGACAAGGTGAAGCTGAACTTCGACATCTCGGCGATCAAGGCTGCCGCCTGATCACCCGGCCCCCCTCCGCTCCCCACAGGGGAGCACCACTCCCATGAGCGCGCCCGCCACTCCACCCACCCCCCAACCGGAGCGGCGGGCGCTCGGGCGTTCATGTCCGCAGGCGTTCGGTGGCTACAGCGGTATCCGGATGTCCAGGACGGGTCCCGCCGCACGGGCGGGCGGCGCGTCCAGGCTCTCCAGGACATGGAGCATCGGCGCGTTCCCCGCGGCGACCGCCGCGGTCAGCGTGTGATGCCCGTCCCGCCGGGCCACATCGGCCGCATGCGCGGCCAGTGCGGTGCCCAGCCCCTTGAACTGCCAGGCGTCCTCGACCAGTACGGCGAGTTCGCCCACCCCCTGCTGCTCGGTACGCATGACGTTGGTCATGGCAATGATGTGATCCGTGCACTGTGCCGTGGTGGTGACCAAGGTGGTGCCGCGCTGCGGATCCGACAGCACGCGCCATCCGGCCGGAGACAGCTCGGGCTTGCCCGCGTGATAGCGCAGGCCCCGGCTCCCCGGCGAGCAGCGGCGGTGCAGCGCCTGGATCGGTCCTAGGTCGGCGGGGGTCACCTCCCGGGTCCGGGTGGTGGTGCCGTCGGTCAGCATGATCGGGTACGCGGCGTCTCGAGCGCCGGCGTCGGGCATGCGATGGCCTCCTCACATGGTGAACGTGGGTTGGTTGTGCCGCGGAGCCCCGTCCGGGCGCCGTCCCCCTGGCACACGAGAAGTCTTTTGCCGCCGCCCGGCCGACTCAAGAACGGTTCACGCCATATCGATTACGCTTCGCGCCCGCCGGATCACTGAACGGAGCGAAACGTGTCACCGGCAAACTCGCACCACACGATCTTTCCAGGGCTCCGTTCCCCGACGCCCCACTTGTCCGCGAGCGCCCCGACGAGCAGCAGCCCGCGCCCGGACTCCGCGTCGGCGTCCGGCGCGCATACCGGCTCCAGTGCCGGCACCCGGACCTCGCCGTCACCACTGTCGTGCACCTCCACGCGCAGCACCCCGTCCAGGCTCAGGTGGAGCCTGAACCCACGGCCGGGCGGAACCCCGTGCACGAGCGCGTTCGTCGCCAGCTCGCTCACACAGAGCAGCACGTCGTCGGCGCGCGCGGTGACGCCCCAGTCGGCGAGCGCCTGAGCGGCGAACTCGCGGGCGGCGGGGACGGATCGGCGTTCGCGCCGGTAGAACGCGGCACGGAGGAAGGGGCGTTGGGTTTCGTCGTTCATGGACCCACTGTCACAGGGCGTGACTATCGTGGATCAGTGCGTCAGGTCGTACAGCTGGTTTGTACGACTCGTGACGGGTCGCCGACGGCTTGTGACGGGGAAGGGCAGCCTCATGCACCCAGCGAAACGCAGCAAGAAGGTCACCTCCTGGCACGTGATCGGCGCCCAGCTCGCGGGCTTCCGCAAGGAGGCCCGTATGACACAGGCCGCTCTGGCAGCCCGGTTCTGCGTGGGCGAGGACACGATCGCGTCCATCGAGCAGGGCCGCAGACCGCTGAAACTGGATCTGGCGGTCGCGCTCGACGAACTGCTCGGCACGAAGCGGGCGTTGCAGATCGCGGTGGAGAGGGTGCCGGAAAGGGAGCGGTTTCCGGCGTTCGCGCAGGACTTCGTGGAGCACGAGCAGGAGGCGGTGACGCTGCTCTGGTACGAGAACCAGGTGGTTCCCGGCCTGCTTCAGACGGAGGAGTACGCACGAGCGGTCTTCGGCTGCCTCTACCCGCCGCTGGACGACGAGCAGTTGGAGGAGTGGGTGCAGGCGCGGCTGGATCGGCAGAAGGTCTTCACGCGTAAGCCACGGCCGATGGTGAACTTCCTGCTGGAGGAGTCCATCCTGCACCGCCCGATCGGGGGCCGGGGCGTACTGCGCCTGCAGAACCAGCATCTGCGCCGCTGCGCCGAACTCCCGTTCCTCGGCCTACAGATCATGCCGACGAACCGGGAAACACATGCAGGGCTAGCCGGCCCCATGGTGCTGCTGGAGACTCCGGATCACGACCATCTGGCCTACATCGAGGGGCAGCACATCAGCTTCCTCGTCGATGATCCGGATCAGGTCAGTATGTACCAGCAGAAATATGGGATGCTGCGTTCGCAGGCGCTCTCCCCTGCGGAGAGCAAGATCCTGCTGGACGATCTGCTAGGAGAGACATGACCCGCGCAGCACACCTCAACTGGTTCAAGTCCAGCTACAGCAGCGACGCGGGCGGCGCATGCGTGGAAGTCGCCTACGCCTGGCGCAAGTCCAGCTACAGCGGCAGCGAGGGTGGCGCCTGCGTCGAAGTCGCGGCCCACCCCAGCGCCGTCCACATCCGCGACTCCAAGACCCCCGACGGCCCCGTTCTCACCGTCTCCCCCGCCACCTGGGCGGCCTTCCTCTCCGAGCGCTGAGGCCCTCATGTCCGTGCGTCGCGTCGTGCCCGACATCGCCTCCCACGCCATGGACCAGAGCCGGGAGTTCTACGGCGCCCTCGGCTTCGAGGAGGTCATGAACCACGGCTGGGTCATGACCCTTGCCTCGCCCGAGAACCCCACCGCCCAGATCACGTTCTCCACCGGCGACAAGACCGCGTCCGTCCTGCCGGACATGAGCATCGAGGTGGACGACGTCGACGCGGCCTACGCGGCCATGACCGCACGCGGCGCCGAGATCGTGCATCCGTTGCAGGACGAGGAATGGGGCGTGCGGCGCTTCTTCGTACGGGATCCGAACGGCCGCGTGGTGAACGTCCTCGGCCACGCCTGAAGGCGTCCCGTTCTGCGGGCGACGCCTGCTAAGAGCCGCTCGTGGCCGAGGCGATGAGCTCGTCGAGCTTGTCCCGGGCGCTCACCAGATTGCCGATCTGTGCAACGATGCGGTCCCGCTCGGCCGACAGCCGCTCCAGTAGTGCGGGGTGCGTCTCACCGGTCTCGATGCACGGCATCAGTCCCAGAATCGTCCTGCTCGACAGCCCTGCGGCGTACAGCTGCTGAATCAGCAGGACACGGTCGACGGCACTGTCCGGATAGTGCCTCTGCCCGCTGGGGCTGCGTACCGACTTGAGCAGCTTCTGCTCCTCGTAGTACCGCAGTGCCCGCACGCTCACACCCGCTCTGGTAGCGAGCTCGCCGATGCGCACAGCGCCTCCTGGGGACCCGGCCCAACATGACTTGCCTCTGACGTCAGCGTCAGGTTTTTGCGTAGCTCGCGAACGGCCAGCACATCCCCTCCAGAGCGAAGGACAGGACTGTGACCAGTTTGTTTGCCGGCTACCAGCTCGGACACCTCCGGCTGCCGAACCGGCTCGTCATGGCCCCGATGACCCGGGCACGGGCGACGGCGGACGGAATCCCCGGCGACTCGGCGGCGATCTACTACGCCCAGCGGGCCACTGCCGGGTTGATCGTCAGCGAAGGGGTGCAGCCGAGCCTGCAGGGCCAGTCGAACCCCCATACCCCCGGCCTGCACAGCGACGAGCAGGTCGCCGCGTGGCGGCCGGTGACCGCCGCGGTGCACGCCAACGGCGGGAGGATCTTCGCCCAGCTCATGCACGCCGGACGGGTGGGGCACCCCGAGACCGTGGGCCACCACCCCGTCGCACCGTCCGCGATCGCCCTGAAGGCCGAGCTCTTCACCGGCGCCAAGGGGCTGCTGCCCGCGCCTGTTCCCCGGGCCCTGTCGACCGAGGAGGTCAAGGGCGAGGTGGAGGTGTTCGCCGCGGCGGCGCGGCGTGCGATCGACGCGGGGTTCGACGGGATCGAGCTGCACGGGGCGAACGGCTACCTGATCCAGCAGTTCCTGTCCTCCAGCGCCAACCACCGCACCGACGCCTACGGCGGATCCGTCACCGGCCGCATCCGCTTCGCCGTAGAGGTGGCCGAGGCGGTCGCGGACACCATCGGCGCCGACCGCGTGGGCATCCGGCTCTCCCCCGGCGGCCGGGTCTGGGACATGGCCGAGGACGACGTATCGCAGTTGTACGGGGCCCTGCTCGACGCGCTCGCTCCGCTCGGTCTCGCGTACGTCCACGTGCTGGCCACGACGGAGGAGGACGTACTCATCGCGCTGCGCAAGGCGTGGCCGCAGGCGTTCATCGTCAACCCGGGCGGGCAGATCGGCCCGCAGGAGACCGACCGGACCCTCGGCGAGCACTGGCTCGCCCAGGGCGCGGACCTGGTCAGCTACGGCCGCGCGTACCTCGCCAACCCCGACCTGGTGGAGCGGCTCCGCAGCGGAGTACCGCTGCGCGACACCCCCGACCGGGAGACGTGGTACCAGGGCGGCAGCGCCGGCTACATCGACTACGCGAGCCACCAGCACTGATCGCCGCGTCGGCCTCGGCGCCACAAATCCGCGCCGAACGGGCTGAACCGAATCCGGGGCCTGTACGTCGTGCAAGGCAGGTACAACACGCACTCAGGTCGTGTGATCACTCGAAGGGTGGGACATGTCGGCCACTCATGTGGGCATGTGGGTCTGCTCGGCAGCCGGGGCGGTGTGCCTGTGGGCCGCTGTCCGGGAGGGAGTCGTCCTCTCACGATTGGGCCGTCACGGCCTGCGCACCGAAGGCGTCGTGATCAGACACGTCCTGGTGGACAAGGTGGACCGCCTCCGGGCTCCCGTCATCGCGTTCACCGACGTCACCGGCCGCCGGATCGAGTTCAGTCCGAACGTCAGCGGCACGGGGACCAGCCTGTCCGTCGGCAGCTTGGTGCCTGTCGTCTACCCGCGCGAACATCCGGAGGCAGCGCGGGTCTTCACCCGACGGCACCGGGCGCTCCCCATCCTTCTGACCTCGTTCGCCTCCGTGGCGTTCTTCGGCTGTGCTGCCGTGATCGCCCTGACACGCTGACGCGACCTGGTCACCGGGGTGGGCCTCGTCTCCCTCCTCCTCGTGTCCCGGATCTGGGTCGCCGGTGCGGAGTAGGGCGTCGTGGACCATTCCGTTGCCTCGCTCGCTCAGCCGGCCGCAGCCCTGCGTGCCTCCGCCTGGCAGAACTCGACGCTCCTCGGGCTGCTCCTGAGTGGAGTTCTCGTCGCCATGGGACTGGGTCAGGCCCTTGAGGGCGGCACCTGGAGCATGCTGCGGCTGCATGAGCACCGCGTCGGCAGGCTTCTGCTCCGCAAGGCCGGCGCTGTGCTCGTCGCCTTGCTGACGGCCCAGGTGGTGACGGCGGTGGCCCTGTGGTCGGGCGTCCATGCGCTGGCCCAGGGATTCCCCGTCCGGAGCCGGATGCTGCCGGACGGTGTCGGTGCCGTTCGACCGGCCCTGCCGGACATGGTGAGCTGGGGAGACGCGGCGACCGCCGTCGCCTCCGCACTGCTGGTACAGGTCTTCTTCGTGGCGACGACCGCCTGCGCCGCCGCCCTGATGCGCAGCGTGATCGGCTCGCTCGCCCTCGGGCTTGGCCCGATCGTGGTGACGGCCCCGCTGGTACTGCTTCCCGCAGCGCCGCTCCTCCCGCACAGGTGGATCGCCGATCTGCTCGAACTGCCTCCGGAGGCCCAGTACCAGCTGTACTTCTGGAATCAGGCCCTGACCCTGCCCCTGTGGTCGGTGGCACGGCCCTGGCGCTGACATCAGCCCTGCTGATCACCGCGGCCTGGGCCCTGCTGCGTTCCGAACGCTCGCTCCGGCCGGTCGACTGATCCTCCGGACCCGTCCGTGACCGCGGGGGTACCGCGGGCCCGCTGTTCGGCAGGGTGCCGTGCGAGGGCCCGGCCTACGACTTCCTCGGCCGCCCCTCGTGCTCCCCCGTCCGCGTCTCGATCTCCTCCGCCACCTCCTGCAGCAGCTCATGGCTCACGCCGCTCAACGCCCGTGCGACCGCCAGCTCGTCGCCGATGTGGGGGATGTCCGGGTCGGTGCGGTTGCGGTGGGCCGTGCCCTGGCCGACGTAGAGTTCGGCGTTCCGGCCGCGGAGACGGGCTTCGGCCTGGGTCGTCCGGTCGCTCTCGGTGATGACGATCTCGACGTTCCACTTCTTGGTACGCATGTCAGAATCCTCCGCCTGCATCGAAGCCACCGCCGCCGCCGAAGTCGCCCCCACCGAAGCCGCCGCCGAAGTCGGAGGCGTTGAAGTCCCCGCCGGAGAAGTCTCCGCCGCTGAAGTCGCCGAAGTCGCCGCCGCCGTACTCGGCCGCGTACGCCGGGGTCGACAGGGCGCTGCCGAGCAGGGTGCCCACCAGCAGGGCCGGCAGGAGGCCGCCGCCGAAGTAGCCGCCGGCCCAAGGGCCGTAGGCGGGGCCGGCCTCCCAGTAGGGGCGGGGGCCGGATTCGGTGGCGACCTGGCGGGCCAGCGGGTCCTTGCCCTCCGCCAGGCGGGCCGCGTCTGCGGCGCAGACCGGGACCTCGCGCGAGGCGCCGCCGAGCGGGGTCCAGGCCATGTCGCCGCTGGAGGGGCCATGGGCCGGGTCGAAGAAGCAGGGGGCGCGGCGCTCCGGGAGCACCGTGCCCTCGCGGCGCGCGGCGAGGACCGCGAGCGAGAAGCGGCCCTCCTCCAGGGCCTGGGTGACCGTGCGGACGTCGTGCGGATGCTCGGCCGCGGCCATGGCGGACTTGGCGTTGTCGTACGAGTCGAGGGAGCGTTCGTAGTCGGCGCGCATCGCGTCGTCGGCGCCGGGCTCGGAGGGGTGGAAGTCGAGCCGGTCGAGTTCCTCGCCGTACGCGGTGATGTCCTCGTCCACGACGACGCGGAGCTTGTCGAGCGCGGCCCGCTCCTCCTCCGCGCGCTTGCGGCGGTTGCGGCGGACGACGGCGTACGCACCCGCGCCGCCCGCGACGAGGACAGTTCCGAGCGCGATCAGCGAGCCGGTGGACCCGCCGCCGCTGTCGGAGCCGGAGCTCCAGCCGGCCGGGGCGGTGCCCTTCACGGTCGGGAGGGCCTGGTCGACGAAGTTGTTGAGCTGCGTCGCGGCGTCGACGCCGGGGGTCGTCACCCCGGCCACGACGTTCTGCACGGCGTTGGCCAGCATCACGGAGCGGTCCGCGCCCGCGTCGAAGCGATCACCGAGGCGGATTCCGTACAGCCCGGTGATCCCGGTCGCGGTACGCAGATCCCGTAGGACGCTGTCCGCGGGGAAGGCCGCGCTGTCGGGGAGTACGGCGATGAACACGGGCTTGTCCGCGTCCTCGATCTTCTGCGCGAGGGCCTTCTCGTCCGCTACGGAGAGCTGGGACCGGGCGCCCGGGTCGACGTAGACGGGGCCCTGCTTCAGGGCCTCGGCCGCGTCGGAGATACCCGTGGCCTTGGCGGTCACGCCAGGGGCCAGGGCCAAGAGCAGGAAGAGCGCCAGCCCGGCGAGGGCCGACAACCACGTGAACGGCCTAGTCCTCATATCACGAAGCTACCCGAGGGTGACAAATAAGGACATAGTTCCTGATGGGGAGCTGATCGCCACCCTCCGCGATGCACTGGTCACGTGTCGCCACACGCCCGCGCGGGCCACCGTCCGCCCTGGTGTCAAGACTTCAACTCGCATGGCCGAAACGGCTGTTGTGTGTTCAGTTCATGAATGCGCGGAGTCTTGACGGGCCCTCGCATCAGCAGTTCACTCACGGCTCGTCCCCCACACCTCTGCCGAGAAGGGCTTCAGCCCATGGCACCCATGGCATCCGCCGCACGCCCCGCACGCGCCCGGAGAGCGCTCTCCGGCTTCCTCCTCGCCTCCGCTCTCGCCGCCGCCGGGCTCACCGGCCTCACGACGGCCACCCCCGCCCAGGCCGCGGGCGAGCAGTTGAGCATCTGGCTGACCACCACCGACGACAGCGGCGGCCGCCATGTCACCCGTGGACTCCAGCCGCAGACCCCCGTCGCCTTCCAGCCGGGCATCGGTGGCCCGGGCACCAACGTCACCGTCGACGAGAACACCCACTACCAGACCTTCACCGGCGGCGGCGCCTCCTTCACCGACACCGCCGCCTGGCTGATGAAGGGCAGCGGGGCCCTGTCGCAGGCGACGCGCGACGACACGATGCGGAAGCTCTTCTCGCCCACCGACGGCATCGGGCTGTCCTTCGTCCGCAACCCCATGGGCGGCTCGGACCTGGCCCGCTTCGGATACACGTACGACGATCTGCCGGCAGGCCAGACCGACCCGGGCCTCACCAGGTTCTCCATCGCCCACGATCTCCAGGACGTGCTGCCGCTGACCAAACAGGCCGAGCAGCTCAATCCGGCGCTCACGCTGGTGGCCTCGCCCTGGACCGCCCCGGCCTGGATGAAGGACAGCGGACAGCTGAACGGCGGCTGGCTCAAGGCCGAGCACTACGGAACGTACGCGAACTACTTCGTGAAGTACCTCCAGGCCTGGCGCGACCAGGGCGTCCCCGTCGACTACGTCACCGCGCAGAACGAGCCGACGTGCTGCTCCGGCTACCCGTCCATGAGCTGGAACGCCTCGGGGCTCGCGTACTTCACCAAGAGCGAGTTGCTCCCGAAGCTCCAGGCCGCCGGGCTGCCCACGAAGGTCCTCGCGCACGACTGGAACTGGGACACGTACGACGCGTACGCCGCCCAGACCGTCGACGACGCGGCGGTCCGCAGCCACCCCAACTTCGGCGGCGTCGCCTGGCACGGCTACGGCGGCAACGTTGCCAAGCAGACCGAGGTCCACGACCGGTACCCGCAGCTGGACGCCTTCCAGACCGAGCACTCCGGCGGTACCTGGATCGCCAACCAGCAGCGCGAGGACATGATGAACATCATCGACTACACCCGTAACTGGGCGAAGTCGGTGACCAAGTGGTCCCTCGCCGTGGACCAGAACCGGGGCCCGCACAACGGCGGCTGCGGGGTCTGCGACGGCCTGATCACCGTCCACAACGGGGACGCGCGGCACGGCCAGGTCGACTTCACGGTCGAGTACTACACGATGGGCCACTTGACGAAGTTCGTACGGCCGGGCGCGCACCGGATCGCCTCGACGGCGAGCTCCGCCGTGCCGAACGTGGCGTGGCGGAACCCCGACGGCTCCAAGGCGCTCATCGCGTACAACGACGCCTCGTCCGCGCAGACGGTCACGATCAACTGGGGCGGGCAGCACGTCACGTACGCGCTGCCCGGCAGGACTTCGGCGACCTTCACCTGGCAGGGCACGCCGTCCGGCGGCTCGGACGCCTCCGGGTCCTTCGTGGGTCTGGCCGGCAAGTGCCTGGACGTCGCGGGCGGTTCGGGCGCCGACGGCACGCCGGTCCAGCTGTACGACTGCAACGGCACCGACGCCCAGCGCTGGACGGTCGTCGCGGCCGACGGCTCGGTGCGGGCGCTCGGCAAGTGCCTGGACGTGACGGCCGGCTCGACGGCGGACGGCGCGAAGGTCCAGCTCTACGGCTGCAACGGCAGCGGGGCCCAGCAGTGGCGCTGGCAGCCGTCGACCGGTGACCTCGTGAACGTACCGGCCGACAAGTGCCTCGACGTCACGGACAACTCGTCCGCGAACGGGGCCAGAGCCCAGATCTGGTCCTGCACGGGAGCCGCCAACCAGAAATGGCAACTGCGGTAAGGGAGTGCCGAACGCGAGTCGCACATACACTCCACTCCGATGGGGGGTGGGGTGTATGCGCGTACATCGTTGGTGCGCGGGAATCACGGGCGCGGCGGCGGGGCTGATGCTCCTCGCCGGGTGTGGGGCACGAACGCTCCCTCTCGCCGCCGTGTACCGAGCGGATGACGGCGCGCTGCATGCGCTGCTGCGCCCGTGCAGCGGGGATGCCATCGGCTCCATCCACCTGGCCGGAAGTCGCCCGGAGGAAGACAAAAAGAATGCCAGGCCGGTCAACATGTCCGGCTGGCACGCCCTGGAGGAGAGGACGCCCGGGGCCGTTGCCTTCCTCCTCTTCTCGCCCCCTGCCGACTGGGAGGCCGTGCCCGTCGGGAAGCAAAGCCTTCTGCCGGACCTGACGTACGACCTCTACTTCGACAAGGACTCCACCAGCACCGGTTACGCGGAAAGGTGGAGTTCCGCGCCGTGGACGTCGAGGGTATGCGGCCCGGCCAGGTATGGTCCGATGGCCGGGCCATGCCCCTCGCCGCCTTCGAGAAGCGCGCTGTCGACTACTGCTGAGCGACGGTCCTACTCGGCCGGCTCGACGCCCGCTCGTACCAGCCCGTACGTGTACGCGTCCTCCAGCGCCTGCCACGACGCCGCGATCACGTTGTCCGCGACGCCGACCGTCGACCACTCGCCGGTGCCGTCGCTCGTCGTGATCAGGACGCGGGTCGTGGACTCGGTGCCGTGGCGGCCTTCGAGGATGCGGACCTTGTAGTCGACCAGCTCGAGCTTGGCGAGCTGGGGGTAGATCCGCTCCAGGCCCACCCGCATCGCCCGGTCCAGGGCGTTGACGGGGCCGTTGCCCTCGGCGGTCGCGACGATGCGCTCGCCCTTGGCCCACAGCTTGACCGTGGCCTCGTTGGCGTGGGTGCCGTCGGGGCGGTCCTCGACGATCGCCCGCCAGGACTCCGTACGGAAGTACGTGCGCGGGCGGCCCTCCGCCTCCTCCCGGAGCAGCAGCTCGAAGGAGGCGTCGGCGGCCTCGTACGTGTAGCCCTTGAGCTCGCGCTCCTTGACGCGCTCGACGACGCGGCCGACCAGCTCGCGGTCGCCGCCGAGGTCGATGCCGAGCTCCTTGCCCTTGAGCTCGATCGAGGCGCGGCCCGCCATGTCGGAGACGAGCATCCGCATGGTGTTGCCGACCTGCTCGGGGTCGATGTGCTGGTACAGGTCCGGGTCGACCTTGATGGCCGAGGCGTGCAGGCCCGCCTTGTGGGCGAACGCGGAGACACCCACATAGGGCTGGTGCGTGGACGGCGTCAGGTTGACGACCTCGGCGATGGCGTGCGAAATACGGGTCATCTCCTGGAGCGCGCCCTCGGGCAGCACCTTCTTGCCGTACTTCAGCTCCAGCGCGGCGACGACCGGGAAGAGGTTGGCGTTGCCGACGCGCTCGCCGTAGCCGTTGGCGGTGCACTGGACGTGGGTGGCGCCCGCGTCGACGGCGGCGAGGGTGTTGGCGACCGCGCAGCCGGTGTCGTCCTGGGCGTGGATGCCGAGGCGGGCGCCGGTGTCGGCCAGGACGGTGGAGACGACGGCCTGGACCTGGGCGGGGAGCATCCCGCCGTTGGTGTCGCAGAGGATGACGACGTCGGCGCCTGCCTCGGAGGCCGCGCGGACGACGGCCTTGGCGTACTCCGGATTGGCCTTGTAGCCGTCGAAGAAGTGCTCGCAGTCGACGAAGACGCGGCGGCCGTGCTCCCGCAGGTACGAGACGGTGTCGCGGACCATCGCCACGTTCTCGTCCAGCGTGGTGCGCAGGGCGAGCTCGACGTGCCGGTCGTGGGACTTCGCGACCAGCGTGATCACGGGCGCTCCGGAGTCGAGCAGCGCCTTGACCTGCGGGTCCTCGGCGGCCGAGCCGCCGGCGCGACGGGTGGCGCCGAAGGCGACGAGCTGGGCGTGCCGGAACTGGATCTCGTCGCGGGCCCGGGCGAAGAACTCGGTGTCCCGGGGATTGGCGCCGGGCCAGCCGCCTTCGACGAAGCCCACGCCGAACTCGTCCAGGTGCCGGGCGATCATCAGCTTGTCCGCGACGGTCAGGTTGATGCCCTCGCGCTGGGCGCCGTCGCGCAGCGTGGTGTCGAAGACATGGAAACTGTCGTCGAGCCTGACGTCAGTCGTGGTCATGGCGTGGTGACTCCTGTCGGAAGAGTGGCTCCGGAACTTCTGGCTCCACTTGCCCCCATCTTCGCGCGTCCCGTTTGCGGCCGGGGTGGGGCCGCAAAACGAAAAAACCCCTCGCGGGTGCGAGAGGTCTGCGCGCGGGTCTGAGGCACGGTGCCACTGCCGCGGTGGGTGATGCCGCGATCAGTGGTCACTGCGGACCGGCGCGCTGCTGCCGATAATCATGGCGAATGCGAGCACGAGGGCAGTCTGCCACATATGTGCGCCTGCATGGACAGCGGTCTCACGATGCGGGCACCCGGGCGCCCCTTGCGGTCAGGGGTGGCCCTGACCGCCAGGGCCGTGCCGCTCGTGCGTTCTCGCGGGGCCGGGCACCTCACGTGCCCGGAAGCAGCGCCTCCGCGATGAACTCACGCACATGGGCCAGGACTTGCTCCCGGCTCGTGCCCGGTATGCCGACCGCGACATGCACGCTGAAGCCGTCCAGCAAGGCCCGCAGGCGGGCGCCGAACCGGTCGGGGTCGACGGCGCGGAACTCGCCGCGCGAGATGCCCTCGGCGAGCAGGGCGACGAGGTCCCGGTGCCAGGCGCCCTCGATCGCGGCCTGGCGGGCACGGGCGTCGTCGTCCGCGTTCTGCGAGCGGTTCCAGACCTCCAGCCACAGCGTCCAGTGCGGGTCGCGGGGGCCGTCGGGCACGTACAGATCGACATACGCCTCGAGCCGCTCGCGCGCGGGACCCAGCTTGGACAGCAGCGCACTGCGCTCGTGCCCCAGGCGGCCCTCGCTCCACTCCAGGGTCTGCAGCAGCAGTTCGTCCTTGGTGCGGAAGTAGTAGAGCAGGTGACCGCTGCTCATCCCGACCTCCCGCCCGAGCCCGGCCATGGTGAGCCCGTCGAGCCCGCGCTCGGCGATCGTCGCCATGGCCGCGGCGAGCAGCTCCTCACGGGGCGGGGCGGTGTTGCGGCGGCGGGGCGCGGGGGTGGCCGCGGGGGTCATACGACGGCCTCCTGGAGCAGTTGTTTCACTCGTACGTTGTACCCGATACGGCTACGTCGTCGTCGGTGATCGTCCAACCGTCCTCGGTCATACGGTCGAGCAGGGCCCGCACCGCCTGGCGGGACGGCCTGCCGTCGGACAGCGCGGACGCCGCGGCGCGGACCACTTCGCGGCGGTCGATGTCGAACGCGCGCGCCAGGACACCTGCCGCAGCCGGCAGACCGCCTCGAGGTGGCGGCAGGCTGTCACACCTGCGGCCGCCTCCTCGAACGGGTTTCAGACCTTCGGCTGCTGCTGCGTGATGCAGTGGACCCCGCCGCCGCCCGCGAAGATCGTGCGCGCGTCCACCAGCGTCACCGTCCGGTCCGGGAACAGGCGCCGGAAGATGCCGGCCGCTGTCTCGTCGTTCGGGTCGTCGAAGTCACACAGCACCACTCCCCCGTTGCAGATGTAGTGGTTGATGTACGAGTAGTCGACCCAGTCGCCCTCCTCGTCCTTGAGGACCGTCGGGGCCGGGACCTCGACGACCTCCAGGGCACGGCCGCGGGCGTCCGTCCGGCCGCGGAGGATGTCGACGTACATCCGGGAGCGCTCGTAGTCGGGGTGGGCCGGATTCTGCTGGCTGTGGACGACGACGACGCCCGGCCTGGCGAAGGCCGCGACGATGTCGACGTGGCCCTGGGTGCCGTACATGCCGTAGTCGCCGGTGAGGCCGTGCGGCAGCCAGATCGCCTTCGTGGTGCCGAGCTTGGCGTGGATCTCGGCCTCGACCTGCTCGCGGGTCCACTCGGGGTTGCGGCCCGCGCCGAGCTGGACGGTGTCGGTCAGCAGGACCGTGCCCTCGCCGTCGACGTGGATGGCGCCGCCCTCGTTGACCAGGTCCGAGGAGTGGACGGGGACGTCCACGACGTCCGCGACATGGCGGGCGATCTTGGAGTCGTGCTCCCAGCGGGCCCAGTCCTGGGCTCCCCAGCCGTTGAAGACCCAGTCCACGGCCGCCAGTCCGCCCTGGCCGTCGGTGACGAAGGTCGGGCCGATGTCGCGCATCCAGGCGTCGTCGAGCTCGCGCTCCACGATGTCGATGTCCGCACCGAGCAGCTCGCGGGCGCCCTCGACCTGGCCGGGTCCTACGACCATGGTCACCGGCTCGAAGCGGCGTACGGCGCGGGCGACACCGGCCCAGGCGGCGCGTGCCTCGGCCAGCTCCTCGTCGTTGGTGAAGGTCGGGTTGGGGCCGGGCCAGGCCATCCAGGTGCGCTCGTGGGGGGCCCACTCGGGCGGCATTCGGAACGTCATGACAAGTCCTAGATCGTTGGAGCCCGGAGGAGGGCTCGGAGGAGGGCTCAGAGGAGGGCTCAGAGGAAGTAGAGGCGGTTCAGGGACATGGACTCGACCGGGTCCGAGCGGAGCGGATCGCCGTCAAGGGTGACCAGACCGCTGTGCGCGTCGACGGCGACGTCGCCGACCCGCGAGTTGAGGAGCAGGTCCTTGGGCCCGATGCCGCGGGTGCCGCGCACGCCGACGCGGCGGCGCCGCGTGGGCATCCTGTCGTCGCCGAGCGCGGCCGCCGCCTGGGACACGAACGCCACGGAGATGTCCGCGGGGGTCGCGCCATGGGCGCCGATCTGCGGGCCGAGGATCAGCGGCTCGCAGGTGTCGGTGGCGGCGTTCGGGTCGCCGGTGACGCCGTACGCGGGGAAGCCTGCCTTCAGGACCAGCTGCGGCTTCGCGCCGAAGAACTGCGGTTTCCACAGCACGATGTCGGCGAGCTTGCCGTTCTCGATGGAGCCGATCTCGTGCGCGAGGCCGTGGGCGATCGCGGGGTTGATGGTCAGCTTGGCCATGTAGCGCAGCACGCGCGCGTTGTCGTCGTGCGCGCCGTCGCCCTCCATGGGGCCGAGCTCGGCCTTCATCTTCCCGGCCATGGCGAAGGTGCGGCGCACGGTCTCGCCGGCGCGGCCCATGCCCTGGGCGTCGGAGGAGGTGATGCCGATCGCGCCCAGGTCGTGCAGGACGTCCTCGGCGCCCATCGTCCCGGCGCGGATGCGGTCGCGGGCCATGGCGGCGTCGCCGGGCAGGTCGGTCTTGAGGTCGTGTACGGAGACGATCATCCCGTAGTGCTCGGCCACCGCGTCCCGGCCGAAGGGCAGGGTCGGGTTGGTGGAGGAGCCGATGACGTTCGGCACGCCCGCCATCTTGAGGACGTTCGGTACGTGTCCACCGCCGCAGCCCTCGATGTGGAAGGCGTGGATCGTCCGGCCGTCGAGGACCTCGAGGGTGTCCTCGACCGAGAGGCACTCGTTGAGGCCGTCGCTGTGGAGGGCGACCTGGACGTCGTACTCCTCGGCGACCCGCAGGGCGGTGTCGAGCGCGCGGGTGTGCGCGCCCATGTCCTCGTGGACCTTGAAGCCGGAGGCTCCGCCCTCGGCGAGCGCCTCGACGAGGGGGGCTTCGCCGGACGAGGAGCCGCGGGCGAGGAAGCCGATGTTGACGGGCCAGGCGTCGAAGGCGTTGAAGGCGTGCTTCAGCGCCCATGGCGAGTTGACGCCAACCCCCCAGACAGGCCCGAACTCCTGCCCGATGATCGTCGTGACGCCCGATGCGAGGGAGGCTTCCATGATGCGGGGGGACAGCAGGTGGACGTGTGTGTCCACGGCACCGGCGGTGGCGATGAGGCCCTCGCCGGAGACGATGGACGTGCCGGTGCCGACGACGACGTCCACACCGTCGAGGGTGTCCGGGTTCCCTGCCCGTCCGATGCCGGCGATGCGGCCCTCGCGAATACCGACGGACACCTTGCGGATGCCCTGAACGGCGTCGATGACGAGGACGTTGCTGATGACGACGTCGCAGGTCTCGCGCACGGCGGAGGCCTTGAGGTGGAGTCCGTCGCGGGCGGTTTTGCCGAAGCCGGCGAGGAACTCGTCGCCCGGCTTCTGCGAGTCGGACTCGACGCGGACGACGAGGCCGGAGTCGCCGAGGACGACACGGTCCCCGGCACGCGGGCCGTGGACGCCGGCGTACTCGTGCGGGTCGATGCCGGTCACTGGTCCTCCTCCGTAACAGTGTCAGCGGTCTGTGCCGGGTCAGCAGTCTGTGCCGCGTCCTGTCCCGCGTCCGCCGGGACGCCGAGGTAGCCGCAGGCGGAGGCCCTGCGCAGGGCCTCCGCCCTGGCGCCGGGGGCGTCGAGCGGGCCGTCGACGAGGCCCGCGAAGCCGATGGCGATGCGGTCGCCCCCGATCGGTACGAGACCGACTTCGGCCTCCCCGCCCGGGTCGAAGCGGACGGAGGAGCCGGCGGGGACGCACAGCCGCATGCCGTAGGCCGCGGACCGGTCGAAGTCGAGACGCGGATTGGCCTCGAAGAAGTGGAAGTGGGAGGTGACGCTGACCGGCACCGTCGCGGTGTTGCGCACGGTCAGCCGCACCGCGGGCTCGGGCTCGGGGTCCGCGGGGCCGGGCAGGACGGCTCCGGGCGCCTCGTCGCCGAGGCTGCCGCCCCCGATGGGGTCGGACACGACCGCGAGCCGGGATCCGTCATCGAAGACGGCCTCGACATGGACCTCGGTGACGACGTCGGCGACGCCCGGCAGGACGTCGTCGGGGCCGAGGACCGAGCGGGCCGCTTCGATGGCCTCGGCGAGCCTGCGCCCGTCCCGGGCCGCCTCGCAGACGGTGTCGGCGATCAGCGCGGTCGCCTCGGGGACATTGAGCTTGAGCCCGCGGGCACGCCGCGCCCGGGCCAGTTCGGCAGCGCCGAACAGCAGCAGCCGGTCGCGCTCGGTCGGGGTCAGTCGCACGTCACCACGCCTCCCTGTGGGTGGACCCACACCGGAATCTCCGAATCCGATTCCCGATGTTTGAACGACACTCTAACGCTTATTTTCCTATGCCGAAAGCATTGACGACGGTCAGCTGCTGGGTTCACATAGAGCAGCACTCAAATTGTCGCCGGCGTACCAGGGAGAGCCCGATGCCGATTGAACAGCGCGGAGTCGACACCATCCCCGAAGCGGAACGGACCAGCGGTCCCCGCGACCTCTTGGCCATCCTTCTCGGCTCCAACCTCTGCCTCGGGGTCATCGTCTTCGGCTGGCTGCCGGTCTCCTTCGGCCTCGGCCTGTGGGGCGCGGTCACCTCGGTCGTCGCCGGCACGATCGTGGGCGTGGTCGTGACGGCACCGCTCGCGCTCGTGTCACTGCGCACGGCGACCAATCTCTCCACGTCGAGCGGCGCCTTCTTCGGCGTCCGCGGACGGCTCATCGGCTCGATCGTCGGCCTCCTGCTGTCGCTCGGATACACCGCGCTGACCCTGTGGATCGGCGGCGACGTGATGGTCGGCACGCTGGCCCGCATGGTCGGCCTGCCGACCGGCGGCGCGACCCATGCACTGGTCTACGCCCTGCTGGCCGCGCTCACCGTGATCGGCGCGGTCTTCGGCTACCGGCTGCTGCTGCGCATGAGCAAGGTCCTGGCCCTCGGCATGGTCGCGCTGCTCGCCATAGGCCTGGTGGCGTACGCACCGGACCTCACCACCGCCGCGCCGCCGGACGCCCCGTATCTGCTGGGCTCCTTCTGGCCGACCTGGGCGCTCTCCGCCGTGGCCGCCGGGCTCAGCGGCCCGATCGCCTTCATCACCCTGCTCGGCGACTACACCCGCTACATCTCCCCGCAGCGGCACGCCCCGCGCAGCGTGCTCAGGGCGACATGTCTGGGACTGTTCGCCGGTCTGCTGATCCCCCAGCTGTTCGGTACCTTCACCGCGCTCGCCGCCCGCGCCTCGCTCGACTACGCGGGCCCGCTGGTCGACGCCTCGCCCACCTGGTACCTGATACCGCTGCTCCTCGCCGCCGCGGCCGGCTCGGTCGGCAACGCCGGGCTGATGCTCTACTCCATGGGCCTGGACCTCGACGCGATCGTCCCCAGGGCCAGCCGCACCCAGGCCACCGTGATCGTCGCCGTCGTCGCGACCGGCTTCGTCTTCCTCGGCCACTTCGCCTGGGACGCGCAGTCCGCGATGACCTCGTTCGTGCTGCTGCTCACCGCGATCGGCACTCCGTGGGCGGTGATCACCCTGATCGGGCACGTCCGATGTCGCGGTGCCTACGACGCCGACGCGCTGCAGGTCTACAACCGGCGCGCCCGGGGCGGCATCTACTGGTTCCGGGCGGGCTGGGAGCCGCGGGCGACGGTCGCCTGGGTACTCGGCGCGGCGGTGGGCCTACTCTCCGTCTCGACCCCGTTCCACGAGGGCCCGCTGCTCGCCCTGACCGGCGGCGTGGACTGCAGCTTCGTCCTGTCGGGCGTGGTGGGCGGTGTGGTGTACGCGGGGCTGACCCTGGGGGCACGAGCCGCGGCGCCGAGCACCGAACCGGCGGGTCCCATCATGGCTGCCGTGGAATGATCATGGTGGCCGTGGACCGACGGCACTGACGACGGCGAAGGCCCCCGCGCGCGGTATGCGTGGGGGCCTTCGCCAGGGCCTGGAGGACAGACCGACGGCCGGACTCAGCCGATGACGTGCACCCAGCCGTGCGGGTCCTCGGCGGCACCCGTCTGGATGTCGAGGAGCGTCTTGCGCAGCTCCAGCGTCACCTTGCCGGGCTCGCCGTTGGACTGCGTCCACTCCCCGCCTGCCGACTTGACCTTGCCGATCGGGGTGATGACCGCGGCCGTGCCGCAGGCGAAGACCTCGTGCAGCGTGCCGTTCTCGGTGTCGCGCTTCCAGTCGTCGATGGAGATCCGGCCCTCCTCGGCCTCGTAGCCGAGGTCGCGGGCGAGCTTGAGCAGCGAGTCACGGGTGATGCCCGCGAGGAGCGAGCCGGTGAGCTCGGGCGTGATGATCTTGTCCTCGTACACGAAGTACAGGTTCATGCCGCCGAGTTCCTCGACCCACTTGTGTTCCACCGCGTCGAGGTAGGCGACCTGGGCGCAGCCCTTCTCGGCCGCCTCGGCCTGGGCGAGCAGCGACGCGGCGTAGTTGCCGCCGGTCTTGGCGAAGCCGATGCCGCCGGGGACGGCGCGGACGCGGTCCTCGGAGAGCCAGATCGAGACGGGCTTGACGCCACCGGGGAAGTACGGGCCGGCGGGGGACGCGATGACGATGAAGAGGTACTCGTTGGCCGGCTTCACGCCCAGCCCGACCTCGGTGGCGATCATGAAGGGCCGCAGGTAGAGCGACGCCTCGCCGCCGTGCGCCGGGACCCAGGCCTCGTCCTGCCGGACCAGCGCGTCGCAGGCCGCGACGAAGGTCTCGATCGGCAGCTCGGGCATGGCCATACGGTGGGCCGAGATCTGGAAGCGCTTGGCATTGGCTTCGGGCCGGAAGGTCGCGACCGAGCCGTCGGGCCTGCGGTAGGCCTTCAGCCCCTCGAAGATCTCCTGCGCGTAGTGCAGCGTCATGTTGGCCGGGTCGATGGACAGTGGCGCGTACGGAGTGAGCTGGGCGTCGTGCCAGCCGCGACCCTCCGTCCACTTGATCGTCACCATGTGGTCGGTGAAGTGGCGGCCGAATCCGGGGTTGGCCAGGATCGCCTCGCGCTCCGCGTCGGACAGCGGGTTCGAGGAGGGCTTGAGCTCGATCGTGGTCATCGTCATGTCTGCGTTGTCCTTCACCGTGTGTGTGTGACGGACCGCCTTCACGCCTCTACCAGGACGTCCGAGCTTCCCCGCATGATGCGGCCCCACGTCCGATTATCGCAGTGCGTGGGGGCCGGAGCAGAACAGCGTGAATCGCGGCCCATGGCTTGATGGTGGCACCCGGGGCCGCACAGGAGAAGCCGCCGGGCGCTGATGCGACCCGGCGGCTTCGAGGTTTCGAGGTTCGAGGTTTCGAGAGTCGACGGGTCAGCCCGCTACTCGTACGGCGAGCGCGTCGCCGATCTCGTCCGTGGTACGGGCGGTGCCGTCCCGCTCCGCCAGGTCGGCGGCGACGGCGTCCTCGATGCGCACGGCCTCGGTCTCGTAGCCGAGGTGACGCAGGAGGAGGGCGACGGACAGGATCGTGGCCGTCGGGTCGGCCTTGCCCTGGCCCGCGATGTCGGGCGCGGAGCCGTGGACGGGCTCGAACATCGACGGGAAGTCGCCCTTCGGGTTGATGTTGCCGGATGCCGCCAGGCCGATGCCACCGGTCACGGCGGCGGCGAGGTCGGTGAGGATGTCACCGAAGAGGTTGTCGGTGACGATGACGTCGAAGCGCTCCGGCTGCGTGACGAAGAAGATCGTCGCGGCGTCGACGTGCAGATAGTCGGTGGTGACCTCGGGGTATTCCCGGCCGACCTTGTCGAAGATGTTCTTCCACATGTGGCCCGCGTAGACGAGGACGTTGTTCTTGTGAACCAGCGTCAGCTTCTTGCGGGGGCGGGCCTTGGCTCGCTCGAACGCGTCACGGACGACACGCTCGACGCCGTACGCCGTGTTGACGCTGACCTCGGTGGCGACCTCGGCGGGCGTACCGGTGCGCAGCGAGCCGCCGTTGCCCGTGTACGGACCCTCGGTGCCCTCGCGGACGACGACGAAGTCGATGTCGGGGCGGCCGGCGAGCGGGGTCGCGGTGTTGGGGAAGAGCTTCGACGGGCGCAGGTTCACGTAGTGGTCGAAGGCGAAGCGGAGCTTGAGGAGCAGTCCGCGCTCCAGGACACCGGACGGCACGGACGGGTCACCGATCGCGCCGAGCAGGATCGCGTCGTGGTTCCTGAGGGACTCGAGCTCCGCGTCCGGAAGGGTCTCTCCGGTGCGGTGCCAGCGCTTGGCGCCGAGGTCGTACTCCTTGGTCTCCAGCTTCACATCCTCAGGGAGGACGGCCGAGAGGACCTTGAGGCCCTGGGCCACGACCTCCTGGCCGATGCCGTCACCGGGGATCACTGCGAGATCGATGCTGCGAGACATAACGGCACCGTACTCCGCGTCCCAGCGCCTGACATTCGCTGTCCACCATGCGGACGCGTTTCTCACCCTCGAGGCCGCCCCCCACTCCCGGGGACACCCTCGGTTTCGTTGAATTCCGTTCATCCGGAGTCTGGCGAAGGGTCGTAAGTTACTGGCAAGTTACCCCGCATGACCGATGACACCCCACGGTTCGGGATTCCCGACCAGAGCGCCCGCGGCATGAGCATGCCCGAACAGCACGAGTATCTGCGTGCCCGGCACGCCCGCCCCAGGGTCTCCCGCCGTGGCGCGCTGACCGGCGGTCTCGCGGGCGGCCTGGTGGCCGCCGGCGGCGGACTGCTGGCCGGCCGGGCGTCTGCCGCCGAGGCCTCCCCCACGCTGGTGGCGACGCCCGCCACGGCGCAGGTCGACGGCTCGCTCGTCGCCCCGTTCGGCCGCCATCTGGCCTTCGGCGCCGACCCCATGACCCAGATGCGGATCTCCTGGCAGGTGCCGTTCGCCGTGCAGCGTCCGTATCTGCGGGTCGGGCTGAAGCCGTGGGACCTGGGCCTGAAGATCGAGGCCGAGGTGCGTCCCCTGCACACGCCCTCGCTCTCCAGCAAGCTGCCCGCGGTCGACCAGTACTACCTGCACGTGGGCCTCGACGGGCTGAAGCCGGGCACGACGTACTACTACGGCGTCGGCCACGACGGCTTCGACCCGGCGGACGCCTCCCGGATGTCGACGATCGGCTCGTTCCGTACGGCCCCGGCAGCGCCCGAGAAGTTTGTCTTCACGGCCTTCGGCGACCAGGGCGTGAGCTATGACGCCCTCGCCAACGACCAGTTGATCCTCGGTCAGAACCCTGCCTTCCATCTGCACGCGGGCGACATCTGCTACGCCGACAGCAGCGGGCAGGGCAAGGAGTCCGACACGTACGACGCGCGGGTGTGGGACCAGTTCCTGGCGCAGACGGAGAGCGTCGCCTCACGCGTGCCGTGGATGGTCACCACCGGCAACCACGACATGGAGGCCTGGTACTCGCCGAACGGCTACGGCGGCCAGTCGGCACGCTGGTCGCTGCCCGCGAACGGCCCGGATGCCAGGAACGCCCCGGGGGTCTACTCGTTCGTGTACGGCAACGTGGGTGTCGTCGCGCTGGACGCGAACGACGTCTCGTACGAGATACCCGCCAACAAGGGCTACACGGGCGGCGGGCAGACGGCATGGCTGGACAAGCGGCTGGGCGAGCTGCGCGCCCGCCCGGAGATCGACTTCGTGGTTGTCTTCTTCCACCACTGCATGTACTCCACGTCCACGCACGCCTCGGACGGCGGTCCGCGGGACACGTGGCTGCCGCTCTTCACCAAGCACCAGGTGGACCTGGTGATCAATGGCCACAACCACGTCTACGAGCGCACGGACGCCATCAAGGGCGGCGAGGTCGGCAGGCCCGTGCCCATCGGGGCGACGACCGACCCGACGCGGGACGGCATCGTGTACGTCACGGCGGGCGGCGCCGGTGCGGATCTGTACGGCTTCGGGCTCGGGGTGAAGGACAGCTACGAGGGCAACGTCCATGATCACGACCACATCGTGACGTTCCACTGGACGAAGCTGCGGCTGCCCGACCCGGACACGGTCGAGTGGTCGCGCGTCCGGTACACCGGCTTCTCCTTCCTCGCGGTGGAGGCGGAGACGGGTGCGAGCGCGAAGCTGAAGGTCTCCGCGCTCGCCGAGAGCGGCGAGCGCATCGACTACTTCGAGGTCAGGCGCGGTCAGTGACCGGTTCGGCCGCGGCCGGCTCGGTCAGTGGCCGGTTTCGCCGCCGTTGTCCCTGCGGTCGAGGGCTCGCTGCAGGGCAGCGGCGGCGTTCGCGGCCGTGCTCTTGCGGTCGGACTCGCTCGTGCGGGGCGTGTGGCGGACGCGGCGGCGGAGGGTCGTCTCGGACATGGTGATCGACTCCTTGAGATCACAAACGATCGAAGGCGCCGGAAGGGGCGGGGAGCAGCGGGCCGCAGGGGTTGCCTGCATGGGGCACCGGCTCACGACCGCCATTCGCTGGATCGAGCGAGACGTTCGGCTTCTACAAAGTTAAGGGAGTCGGGCCGCTCTGTCTCCACAATTAGTCGGACTTCCTACTATCTGAGACGCGATCTTGAAGAACCGCTGGTGAGAGCGCTCTGAGCTCGCGGATCAGCGCGCGTACGGCGACCGTCCCGGCCAGCTCGGGCGTGGTGACGTACCCGACGGAACGCGTCGGGCGCTCCGGTCCGAGATCGGTGATCTCGACGGTGTCCGGTGCTCCGATCAGGGACAGCTGCGGCATGACGGCCATGCCGAAGCCACTGCTCACGAGCGAGAGCACCGCTCCGTCGTCCTCGGTGCGGACCGTGGCCGGCGGCAGCCACTCCTGCCGCTGCCACCAGTCACGGGTGTACGAGGTGCAGTTCTCCGTCCAGTCGACCAGCGGCAGCGAGCGCGGAGCCGCGTGCCCCGCCGGGTGCACCAGCGCGTACGCCTCCTCCACGAGCACGCCCCCGACCAGCTCGGGCGGTACGGGCGAGGACGTACCGATCGTCGCGACGGCCAGATCCGCCCGCCCGTCCAGCACCTCGCCGGCGGAGCCGCGCCCCACTTCCCTGACGATCCGCACCTCCGGCACGATCTCCGGGTGCCGCGCGGCGAGCCGCTCCAGGGCGGCCGGCAGCAGATGCAGCGCCGCACTGCGGAATGCCGCGATCCGCAGCGGACCCGCGGCCGTGACCGCGGCCGAGTCCGTCGCCGCGCCCCGCACCTCGGCCCGCATCACCTCGAGCAGCCGCAGCACGCGCCGGGCGTGGGCGACGGCCCGGGTGCCGGCGGCGGTGGGAGTGGCACCCTTGCGGCCCCGGTCGAAGAGGACGGCCCCGAGCTTGCGTTCACTGCCCCGCACCGAGTGCGAGACGGCGGACTGGGTCATGCCGAGGGCGGCGGCAGCGGCGGAGAAGCCGCACTCGCGCTCGACTGCGACGAGGATGCGGAGTTCGCCGATCTCGAGGTCCGGCATCGCGGGCATGGGGCTCTCACCTCGTGGTATGAGGGCTGTTCATGGACAACTGCGTTCCATGGGCGAAACCCTCTGCCCGGCCGGCGCATTCCTCCGTACGTTCCTGCGCATGACGACGCAGACCTCGCTCACCGTGCAGCAGACCGCCCGCCCCGACGGCTTCCCGGCCGCCGACCAGTTCGCCTTCGTCGAGGGCCCCGTACCCGAGCCCCGCCCCGGCACCGCCCTGGTCGAGAACCTGCTCTGGTCCGTGGACCCCTACCACCGCGGGGCGATGGACAGCGACGAGCTGTGGACCCTCAACTCCCCCATGGAGGGCCGCTCCATCGGCCGCGTCGTCGACTCGCGCGACCCCACGCTGAAGGAGGGCGACCTCGTCTTCCACCGCCACGGCTGGCGAACGCATGCGCTGGTGACACCCGGTGAGCACGGAACGCGGAAGATCCGTACGTACGAAGGCGTCCCGCTCTCGGCCCACTTGAGCATCCTCGGCGGCACCGGTCTCACCGCCTACGTGGCCCTCACCCGCACGCTGCGGCTCGCACCGGGCGAGGACCTCTTCGTCTCCTCGGCCGCGGGCGGCGTGGGCACGGCGGCGGGACGCATCGCCCGGCTGCTCGGGGCGGGCCGCATCGTCGGCAGTGCGGGCTCCGCCGCGAAAGTCGCGTACCTGACCGAACGGGTCGGCTACGACGCGGCCTTCGACTACCACGACGGTCCGGTCGAGGAGCTGCTGGCGAAGGCAGCGCCCGACGGCATCGACGCGTACGTCGACAACGTGGGCGGGGACCATCTGGAGGGCGCGATCGCATCGCTCCGCGGCTTCGGGCGGATCGCGTGGGTGGGGGCCGTGGCCCAGTACAACAGCAACGAGCCGCCGGCCGCGCCACGCAATCTCTTCGAGATCAACCACAAGAGCCTGCGCCTGGAGGGGGTGCTGGTGCGTCACCACACAGACCTTCAGGACGAGTTCGAGGACTTCCTCGTACCGCATCTGCGGAGCGGGCGGATCGGGCAGGACGTGACGGTGGTGGAGGGCTTCGAGCGGATCGTCGAGGCGTTCCTGGGGATGCTGCGCGGGGAGAACGTGGGGAAGATGCTGGTGGCCCGGGCCGGCCAGGGGGTGTCCGTGACCTGAGTCAGGGACACCCCAGGACACCGCCGGCCCCGCCGGAAGCCCTTGCGGTCAGAGCACGTCGCCGTCGCGCCAGTCGAAGAGCAGCCCGCCCGCGGCCGGGTCCGGGAGGGGGGAGCCGCCGGCCGGTCGGAGGAAGGCGGAGTCCTCCTCGTCCGGGAGGTGAACCACGCCGTCGGGGCCGAGTGCCTCGATCCGGCCGCGCCACAGCTGCCAGCCGCGCGCGGCGTACAGGGCGGCACCGTCGTCCGATGCGGACAGGGCGCCGAGGTCGTACGCCCCGTCGATCACCGTTTCCAGCGCGGCCAACACCCGGCCGCCCAGGCCCTGGCGGCGGCGGTCGGGGCGGACGCCGACCGCCTCGACGTAGCCGACGCGGTAGGAGCGGCCGGCGTGCAGCACGCGTCGCATGATCACGCTGCCGTGGGCGGCGATTCCGTCCCGGTCGCGGACGAAGGCGTGGATGCCGCCGAGCCCGTGTGTCCAGTCCTCGTCGGTGAAGTCGCCTTCGAAGGCGGCGTCGAGCATGGCCCGCATCTCGTCGAGCGCGGCCTTCGGCAGCTGGTACGTGTGCGCGGTGCTCAGGGACTCGGTCATGGGCGCCACTCTCGCGCATGACGGAACCGGCCCGCGAGGATTGACCTTCGATATCCGGTCGACCGGTTGAACGGCCGGGGCGGAGGCGTTCCGCCCCGGCCTCAGTGATCGACACTCGACGGCTTCCTGACCCCGAGGGCGGGCATGGACGCCGCCGGTCCTCGCGTCAGTACACGTTGACGCCGTACACCGCGAGCGCCTCGCGCACCGGCTGGTGGATCGCGGAGCCGTTCGTCCCCGTGCAGCCGGAGCTGCCGGAATGGACGCCGAGGGCGACCGAGCCGGCGAAGTGGGCGCCGCCGCTGTCACCTCCGGCGGAGCAGGCGGTCGTACGGACCATGCCGTGGACCGGACCGTCGCTGTAGTTGACGGTGACATTGACGGCGGCCGGCCGTTCCGGCCGGGGCACCTCACGCCCACGCCCTCAGGACGTGGCTTTCTCCAGCTCACGGGCGACCCGTCCCACCCAGTCCGTGAACTCGTCCCGATGGTGCGACGCACCCCCGCACAACGCCGCGACCTGCGGATCCGTGATTCTGTTCGGACCGGTCATGGTCAGCAGACGGTGCATCTCCCTCATCACGGAGGCCAGCCGCTGGGCATCGAGATGTTCGATCGCGTCGACCCCGTGGCCGGCGCCGAGAGTCGTGGAACCTGGCATGTCGTTCCTCCTGACCGCCTCGCCGAACCCCCTCCCAGCAGCGTAAGCCCGCCGAATGTGAGCCGCCCCCGGCCGGTCTGGGGGGACCGGCGGGGGGCGGAGTTCACGGGGTGCCGCTAAGGCTCAGCCCATGTGCGGGTAGCCGTAGTCGGTCGGCGGGACCAGGGTCTCCTTGATCGCGCGGGTCAGCGTCCAGCGCATCAGGTTCTGCGGCGCGCCCGCCTTGTCGTTCGTGCCGGACGCGCGGCCGCCGCCGAAGGGCTGCTGGCCGACGACGGCGCCGGTCGACTTGTCGTTGATGTAGAAGTTGCCCGCGGCGTACCGCAGCTTCTCCATCGTGTACGCGGTCGCGGCACGGT
Organism: Streptomyces sp. NPDC059909; assembly: GCF_042730885.1. Classification (NCBI taxonomy): domain Bacteria; kingdom Bacillati; phylum Actinomycetota; class Actinomycetes; order Kitasatosporales; family Streptomycetaceae; genus Streptomyces; species Streptomyces sp. NPDC059909. Next base: position 113,626 of record NZ_JBHWKX010000003.1, on the reverse strand, counting down.
CACCGGAGATGACCGAGCCGGTCAGCGCGTACGCCGACACCGACTCCATCTGCTCCAGCATGGCCTCGTACTGGTCGTCCTCGTACACGTGCACCGCGAGGATCGGGCCGAAGTACTCGGTCGTGAATACCTCGTTCTCCGGGTCGTCGCACTCGATGACCGTCGGGCGGACGAAGTAGCCGACCGAGTCGTCGTACGTACCGCCGGCGACGATCGTGCAGCTCGTGTCCTCCTTCGCACGGTCGATCGCGGCCTTGTTCTTGGCGAAGGCACGCTCGTCGATGACGGCGCCGATGAAATTCGTCAGATCGGTGACGTCACCCATCTTGATGCCGTCGACCTCGGCCGCGAACTCCTCCTTGAAGCCCGAGTTCCAGATGGAGGCCGGGACGTACGCGCGGGAGGACGCGGAGCACTTCTGGCCCTGGAACTCGAAGGAGCCGCGCGTCAGGGCGGTCTTCAGGACGGCGCGGTCGGCGCTCGGGTGGGCGACCACGAAGTCCTTGCCGCCCGTCTCTCCGACGATGCGCGGGTAGGAGCGGTACTTCTCGATGTTGTTGCCGACCGTCTTCCACAGGTGCTGGAAGGTCTTGGTCGAGCCGGTGAAGTGGATACCGGCCAGGTCGGGGTGGTTCAGCGCGACCTCGGAGACGGCAATGCCGTCACCCGTGACCAGGTTGATGACGCCCTTGGGCAGCCCGGCCTCCTCCAGCAGCTCCATGAGCAGCACGGCGGCGTGGGTCTGGGTCGGGGACGGCTTCCAGACCACCACGTTGCCCATCAGCGCCGGGGCGGTGGGCAGGTTGCCCGCGATGGCCGTGAAGTTGAACGGCGTGATCGCGTAGACGAAGCCCTCCAGCGGGCGGTGGTCGAGGCGGTTCCACACACCCGGGGAGTTGGCCGGCGGCTGCTCGGCCAGGATCTGACGGGCGTAGGCGACGTTGAAGCGCCAGAAGTCGACGAGCTCGCACGGGGTGTCGATCTCGGCCTGCTGCGCGGTCTTCGACTGGCCCAGCATGGTGGAGGCGGCCAGCGTCTCGCGCCAGGGGCCGGCCAGCAGCTCGGCGGCGCGCAGGATGATCGCGGCGCGGTCGTCGAACGACATCGCGCGCCACGCCGGGGCGGCCGCGAGGGCGGCGTCGATCGCGTCCTGCGCGTCCTGCTGGGTGGCGCCGCGGAAGGTGCCGATGACGGCCTGGTGGTTGTGCGGCTGGACGACCTTGAACTCCTCGCCGCCGCCCAAGCGCTTCTCGCCGCCGATGGTCATCGGGAGGTCGATGGGGTTCTCGGCCAGCTCCTTGAGCTTGGTCTCCAGACGCGCGCGCTCGGCGGTTCCGGGGGCGTAGCCGTGCACGGGCTCGTTGACGGGGGTGGGGACCTGGGTCACAGCGTCCATGAGTTCCGTAACTCCTTTTGAGAGGGGTGGGAGGGCTCAGTCCTGGGGCCCTGGGGTCAGTTCTTGGTGATCATCGACCGGACGAAGAAGAGCAGGTTGGCCGGCTTCTCGGCGAGGCGGCGCATGAAGTAGCCGTACCAGTCGGTGCCGTACGCCGTGTAGACGCGCATCCGGTGGCCCTCGGCCGCCAGCCGGAGGTGCTCGTCGCTGCGGATGCCGTACAGCATCTGGAACTCGTACTCGTCCATTTTGCGCCCGGCGCGGCGCGCGAGCTCCTGTGTGACGGCGATGAGTCGCGGGTCGTGGGACCCGATCATCGGGTAGCCCTCGCCCTCCATCAGGATCTTGAGGATGCGGACGTACGCCTTGTCGATCTCGGCCTTGTCCTGGTATGCGACGGAGGCGGGCTCCTTGTACGCGCCCTTGACGATGCGGACGCGGCTGCCGTTCGCGGCGAGGCGGCGGGCGTCGTCCTCGGTGCGGAACAGGTACGCCTGGATCACGCAGCCGGTCCGGGGGAAGTCCTTACGGAGCTCCTCGTGGATGGCGAACATCGAGTCGAGGGTGGTGTGGTCCTCGGCGTCCAGGGTCACCGTGGTGCCGATCGCGGCGGCGGCCTCGACGACGGGGCGGACGTTCGCGAGCGCCAGCTCGTGGCCGCCCTCCAGGGACTGGCCGAACATCGACAGCTTGACCGACATCTCGGCCTTCGTGCCCAGGCCGAGGTCCTCGAGGCGGTCGATCAGCTCGAGATAGGCGTCCCGTGCGGCGGCAGCCTGCTCGCGGGTGGTGATGTCCTCGCCCACGACGTCCAGGGTGACCTCGAGGCCCTTGGCGGTCAGGTCCGCGACGATCGGGATGACCTGGTCGACGGTCTCACCGGGAATGAAACGGTTGACCACCGGCTTGGTCACGGGGGCGGCCGACACAAGACGGCGCATCTTGTCGCTGCGCGACGCGGCGAGGATCACGGGACCCAGCACGGGGCACCTCCTACGGGGAGACGAACGGGACCGGACCGGGTCGAAGCGGAACAGATCGCTACAGATCAGGTACGGCACGGAGAACCACCGTGAAACCTAAATATCGCTCCGATGCTCGGCCATCGACAGCTGTCACGCATCCGGGCCCAGCTCTTCAGACATCTGTCTGAAGAGGCGCCCGACCGGTGCGAGAATGTCCGGGTGAAGGGCGATTACCAGGAACTGGTGGACGAGATCTCGGGGCTGCTCGGCGCCCCGGCGACCCTCGAGAACCGGGACTTCGAACTGATCTCCTTCGGCGCGCACGACAGCGACGACGACAGCGCCATGGATCCGGTCCGTACACGCTCGATCCTGACCAGGAAGTCCACTCCGGCGGTGCGCGCCTGGTTCGAGGGCTTCGGCATCGCCCGGGCGACCGGTCCCGTGCGGATTCCGGCCGCCCCGGAGGCCGGGGTCTTCCGCGACCGGATCTGCCTGCCGGTCCGCCATCGCGGGATCGTCCTCGGCTATGTCTGGCTCCTCGACGCGGAGCCGGGCCCCACGCACACCCAGCTGGCCGCGGCCATGGAGGTGGCCGAGCGGATCGGCGGGTTCCTCGCGGACGAGGAGCGGGCCGGCACCGACCTGTCGCGGGAGTTCCGCGCCGTGCTCACGGCCGAGCGCGGCTGGCAGTACGACATGGCGGTGGCCGCTCTGCAGTCGGCCCTGGGCCCGACCTCGGAGGGTCTGCACGCGGTGGTGTGCGTCGCTCCGTGGCCGTCGGGGGACGCGCCTTCGGTGCGTACGGTCCCGGGGGCGTCGGCGCTGTGCACGGTCCAGTGGGTGGCCGCGGCTCCTGCCCCGACCGCGGCCGCCGCGGCCTTGACTCCGGGCCCGAACGGGGCCGGAGCGGCCCAGCTGGTTCGCGACAGCGGCCGTCATGCGCTGGCCGCGCTGGTGCGGCTGCGGGCCGCCGGTGCGCTCGCGCCCGCCGTCACCGCCGCGAACCGGCTGAGCGGCACCGCCGGCAGCGACGCCGTCGCGGGCATCGCCCTCCCCCGCCGGGGCATCGGCGACCTCCACACCTCCTGGCGCGAGGCCGCGTCCGCAGCCCGCGCTGCCCTCGCCCAGCCACGCCTCGGCACGGTGGCCGACTGGGCCTCGATCGGCCCGTACCGGCTGCTGACCGCGCTCCCGCAGGCCCCCTCCCCCGACCCCGCGATCGGCCCCCTGCTCGCCCCGGCACACGCCGAACTGGCCCGTACGGCCGAGGTGTTCCTGGACTGCGCGGGCCAGGCGGGCCGCGCGGCCTCGACCCTCGGCATCCATCGGCAGACGCTCTACTACCGCCTCTCGCGCGTCGAGCAGCTGACGGGGCTCGACCTGGACGAGGGCGAGGACCGCCTGCTGCTCCACATGGCCCTCAAGGCGGCGCGGCTCCAGCCGGGCCCCTAAGCCCTGCGGACCACCGCGCTGCGGACCGCCTTGTCCTGGATGCCACCGCCGTTCGGGCTCAGGGTGATCATCGAGACGTTGGCGGCGCAGAGTACGGGAACGCCGGTGACCACGAGGTTGGTGAGGTGGCGGATCACCGCCGCGCCGTACCCGAGGCGTCCTCCGTCACCGAGGCGCACCACCTCCAGGCCCAGCACGCGCTTGCCCACGGTGCCTCCCCAGCGCGAGACGCTCAGCGGGGAGTAGAGGAGGACGAACGCGAGCACCCACAGCCCCGCGGCTGTGCGCCAGATCGTGCGCGCGTCGCCGTCGGGGACGTCGAGGTCGATGAGTATCCGGTCGAGCCCGAGGAGGGGCACGAGGACCACCAGGACGGCGATGGGCAGATCGACGGCCACAGCGGCGCAGCGGCGCATGAGGCTCCCCGGGGAGCCGGGACCGGTCGCCGAGACGTGCCCCACCGAGGGGAGAGGGCCGAGGTCATGGCCGGAGGACAGTGGGCCGAGCGTCATCGTGGCACTTGCTTTCGATCGTGATCGCGCGTGAATTCCGGTGCCTCCGCAGGAAGCCCCCGGACACCAACCGCAGATTGAAGCCTCTTCGGATTCTCTCCGGCATCACTTTGTTGACCCGATTCACAGCAGTACGCCTCGTGACCATGGAACTCATCGCCCCCCGCGATAACCAGCCTCAGCGGCGAAGGCGCACCACAGAAATCCCGCCGTTTCCGGTCCGGTCTGGCCCGCTGGTCAACTGCCGCGCCCTGGCCGTCAATCGGTCCGGGCCGCAGCACCCCTCGCGCTGCCCGCCCAGGCCGATGAGCCCGCACGGTGCGGCGGGCGTGGGCGCGCCGTACGGCCGGCGGCGCCGAGCGTCAGCCCTTCTCCCCCATGATCACCTTGAGGCCCTCGGTGAGGTCCTTCGCGGAGGGCGCCGTCTCCGGGTCGACCAGCCACTGGATCATCACGCCCGCCACCAGCGCCTGGACGAGCAGCCCCGCCGCGCGGGCCTTCTCGGGATCGGCCTCCGGGTCGATCCCGAGGAAGGCCTCCGCCATGCCGAGCCGGCCCTCCCGCTGCGGCTCCTTGATCGCCTCACGCAGCACCTCGTCGTCATCGAGCCGGGTGACGACCTCCAGCTGGAGCTTCCAGACCTTGCGGCTCTCCTCGAAGGCCGCGATGACCTTCTCCCAGACGCCCTCGAAGCGGTCGTACGGGTCGGCCGGCGCACTGCCCGCACCCTCGGTCCTCGCGGGCCCGACCGCCTCGCCCCACTCCTCGGTCAGCGCCAGGAACGCCTGGTGGAGCAGGGCGTCCTTGGAGCCGTAGTGGTAGCCGATGGAGGCGAGATTGGTGCCGGACGCGGCAACGATGTCGCGCGCGGTGGTCCGGCCGTAGCCCTTCTCCAGCAGGCAGCGCTTGGCGCCTTCGAGCAGATCTTCGCGGTGTCCCATGAAAGCAGCGTACCCGGTCGTTAGACGCTTGTGTAAGACGCGCGTCTAACGACCGGGTACGGAGATCAAAGGCCCGGCAGGACCGGGCGGCCGGTTCAGTCGATCAGGTTCACCGAACGGGCCGACGTCGCGCCGATCTCCTCGGCGATCTCGTTCAGCACGGACTGCGGCACGGTGTCGTCGACGGTCAGCACGACCAGCGCCTCGCCGCCCTCCTCCTGCCGCGAGACCTGCATACCCGCGATGTTCAGCCCGGCCTCGCCGAGGATCCGGCCGACCGTGCCGACGACACCCGGACGGTCCTCGTAGCGCGCCACCACCATGTGGTCGGCCAGCGCCAGATCGATGTCGTAGTCACCGACGGCGACGATCTTCTGGAGGTGCTTGGGGCCGGCCAGCGTGCCGGAGACCGCGACCTCCTCACCGTCCGAGAGCGTGCCGCGCACGGTCACCACATTGCGGTGGTCCGGGGACTCCGAGCTGGTGGTGAGGCGGACCTCGACGCCACGCTCCTGCGCGAACAGCGGGGCGTTCACGTACGACACGGTCTCGTCGACCACGTCCTCGAAAACACCCTTCAGCGCGGACAGTTCGAGCACCTTGACGTCGTGCTGCGTGATCTCGCCGTACACCTCGACGTCGAGACGCACCGCGACCTCGCCCGCCAGCGCGGTGAAGATCCGGCCGAGCTTCTCGGCGAGCGGCAGACCCGGGCGGACGTCCTCGGCGATGACACCGCCCTGGACGTTGACCGCGTCCGGCACCAGCTCACCGGCGAGCGCGAGGCGCACCGACTTGGCGACCGAGATGCCGGCCTTCTCCTGCGCCTCGTCCGTGGACGCACCGAGGTGCGGGGTGCAGACGACCTGGTCGAACTGGAACAGCGGGGAGTCCGTGCACGGCTCCGTCGCGTACACATCGAGGCCCGCGCCCGCGACCCGGCCCTCCTTGAGCGCCGAGTACAGCGCCTCCTCGTCGACGATCCCGCCGCGCGCGGCGTTGACGATGCGGACGGTCGGCTTGACCTTGTGCAGCGCCTCGTCGCCGATCAGACCGAGCGTCTCGGGGGTCTTGGGGAGGTGGACCGTGATGAAGTCCGAGACCTCGAGGAGCTCGTCGAGGGTGAGCAGCTTGACGCCCATCTGCGCGGCGCGCGCGGGCTGTACATACGGGTCGTACGCGACGATCTTCATGCCGAAGGCGGACATCCGCTGGGCGACCAGCACACCGATACGGCCGAGACCGACGACGCCGAGCGTCTTCTCGCTGAGCTCCACGCCCGTGTACTTCGAGCGCTTCCACTCGCCGTTCTTCAGGGCCGTGTTGGCCTGCGGGATGTTGCGCGCGGTGGCGACGATCAGACCGCAGGCGAGCTCGGCGGCGGTCACGATGTTGGACGTCGGGGCGTTGACGACCATCACGCCGGCCTTGGTGGCGGCGGAGACGTCCACGTTGTCCAGACCGACACCGGCACGGGCGACGACCTTGAGCCTGCCGGCGGCGGCGACGGCCTCGGCGTCGACCTTGGTCGCGGAGCGGACGAGGATCGCGTCCACGTCGGCGATGGCAGGAATCAGCTCGGCGCGGTCCGCGCCGTTGCAGTGCCGGATCTCGAAGTCCGGACCGAGCGCGTCCACCGTCGCGGGCGACAGCTCTTCGGCAATGAGTACAACGGGTTTACGGGTCGCAGTGCTCACGTGAGTCCTCACTGGTCCAATGCGGACGGCCGTCCCGACGGCCGCTGGCGGTGGAGGGGCTAGCCGCGTGGAAGACGCACGACGCTGTGGGCCTGACCTGACGCGTATGTGTTGACCACTCTAGTGGTGTGGAAAGGCTGGTTTTCCGCCTCGGCGGAAGGATCACCCGTCCGGGGTTGGACTCGTTGTCCAACGGAAAGCGGCGGGCCCCGGAAGGCCCGCCGCACAGAGGCCTAGGCCTCCTCGTTGTCCACCCAGCTCATGAGCTTGCGAAGCTCCTTGCCGGTGGTCTCCAGCAGGTGGTTCTCGTCCTGCTTCTTGTACTCGTCGTACTTCTTCAGACCGCCGTGGTACTCGTCCATCCAGTTCTTGGCGAACGTGCCGTCCTGGATCTCGGCGAGGACCTTCTTCATCTCGGCCTTGGTCTGGTCCGTGATGATGCGCGGGCCCGTGACGTAGTCGCCCCACTCGGCGGTCTCGGAGACCGACCAGCGCATCTTCCCCAGGCCGCCCTCGTACATGAGGTCCACGATCAGCTTCAGCTCGTGGAGGCACTCGAAGTACGCGATCTCCGGCTGGTAGCCGGCCTCGACCAGGGTCTCGAAGCCCGCCTTGACGAGCGCCGAGGCACCGCCGCAGAGCACGGCCTGCTCGCCGAAGAGGTCGGTCTCGGTCTCCTCGGTGAAGGTCGTCTTGATGACACCGGCACGGGTGCCGCCGATGGCCTTGGCGTAGGAGAGGGCCAGGGCGAAGGCGTTGCCGGTCGCGTCCTGCTCGACAGCGGCGATCGCGGGGACGCCGCGGCCCTCCTCGTACTGGCGGCGGACCAGGTGGCCCGGGCCCTTCGGGGCGACCAGGGCGACGTCCACACCGGCCGAAGGCTTGATGAAGCCGAAGCGGATGTTGAAGCCGTGGGCGAAGAACAGCGCGTCGCCGTCCTTCAGGTTGTCCTTGATGGACTCCTCGTACACCTGGGCCTGGATCGGGTCCGGGATGAGGATCATGATGACGTCGGCCTCGGCGGCGGCCTCCGACGGCGTCACCACGCGCAGGCCCTGCTCCTCGGCCTTGGCCTTGGACTTGGACCCCTCGTGCAGACCGACGCGGACGTCCACACCGGAGTCACGGAGCGACAGCGCGTGGGCGTGGCCCTGGCTGCCGTAACCGATGACCGCGACCTTGCGGCCCTGGATGATGGACAGGTCGGCGTCGTCGTCGTAGAACAGCTCGGCCACTGGGTTTCTCCTTGGGTGTACTGGTGTTGCGTCCCACCGTACGGCGGGGAGGGACGAGGGGGATCGAGGGTCTCGGTATCCGGGCGGCGTGCCGCTACGCGCTGCGGTCGAGGGCCCGGAGGCTGCGGTCCGTGATGGACCGCGCGCCACGCCCTATGGCGATCGTGCCGGACTGGACCAGCTCCTTGATGCCGAACTGCTCCAGCATCTTCAGCATGGCGTCGAGCTTGTCAGTCGATCCGGTGGCCTCGATGGTGACGGCCTCGGGCGAGACGTCGACGGTCTTGGCGCGGAAGAGCTGGACGATCTCGACGATCTGGGAGCGGGTCTCGTTGTCGGCGCGGACCTTCACCAGGACGAGCTCGCGCTGGATCGCGGCGCTGGGCTCCAGCTCGACGATCTTCAGCACGTTGACCAGCTTGTTGAGCTGCTTGGTCACCTGCTCGAGCGGCAGGTCCTCGACATTGACCACGATCGTGATGCGGGAGATGTCGGGGTGCTCGGTGACGCCCACGGCGAGCGAGTCGATGTTGAAGCCGCGGCGGGAGAACAGGGCGGCGATCCTGGCCAGGATGCCCGGGGTGTTCTCCACCAGGACGGAGAGCGTGTGCTTGGACATGGTCGTGGTGTCTCTCTCTGCTCGCTCAGTCGTCTTCGTTGTCGCCGAAGTCGGGGCGGACGCCGCGCGCGGCCATGACCTCGTCGTTGGAGGTGCCGGCGGCGACCATCGGCCACACCATGGCGTCCTCGTGGACGATGAAGTCGATCACGACGGGGCGGTCGTTGATCGCGTTGGCCTCGGCGATGACCTTGTCCAGATCGGCCGGGTCCTCACAGCGCAGGGCGACACAGCCCATGGCCTCGGACAGCTTGACGAAGTCCGGGACGCGGGTGCCCTTGCGGGGCGCCCGGCTCGCGCCGACCTGGGAGCCGGCGGTGTGGTGACCGGTGTCGTCGGCGTGCAGGACGGTGCTCGAGTACCGCTCGTTGTAGAACAGGGTCTGCCACTGGCGGACCATGCCCAGCGCCCCGTTGTTGATGATCGCGACCTTGATCGGGATGTCGTTCAGCGCGCAGGTGACCAGTTCCTGGTTGGTCATCTGGAAGCAGCCGTCGCCGTCGATCGCCCAGACGGTGCGGTCCGGCATGCCGGCCTTGGCGCCCATGGCGGCCGGGACGGCGTAGCCCATGGTCCCGGCGCCGCCGGAGTTCAGCCAGGTGGCGGGCTTCTCGTAGTCGATGAAGTGGGCGGCCCACATCTGGTGCTGGCCGACGCCGGCCGCGTAGATCGTGCCCTCCGGGGCGAGCTGGCCGATGCGCTGGATGACCTGCTGCGGGGCGAGGCTGCCGTCCTCCGGCGTCTCGTAGCCGAGCGGGTAGGTCTCGCGCCAGCGGTTGAGATCGTTCCACCAGGCCGTGTAGTCGCCGGTGTTGCCCTCGTTGTGCTCGGCCTGGACGGCCTGGACCAGGTCGGCGATGACCTCGCGGGCGTCACCGACGATCGGGACGTCCGCGGCGCGGTTCTTGCCGATCTCGGCCGGGTCGATGTCGGCGTGGACGATCTTGGCGTACGGGGCGAAGCTGTCCAGCTTTCCGGTGACGCGGTCGTCGAAGCGGGCGCCGAGGGCGACGATCAGGTCGGCCTTCTGCAGCGCGGTGACGGCGGTGACCGCACCGTGCATGCCCGGCATTCCCACGTGCAGCGGGTGGCTGTCGGGGAAGGCGCCCAGCGCCATCAGGGTGGTGGTGACGGGGACGTTGGTGAGCTCCGCGAGGACCTTCAGCTCGGCGGTGGCGCCGGCCTTGAGGACGCCGCCGCCGACGTACAGGACGGGGCGCTTGGCCTGCGTGATCAGCCTTGCCGCCTCGCGGATCTGCTTGGCGTGCGGCTTGGTGACCGGCCGGTAGCCGGGGAGGTCGGTCTGCGGCGGCCAGCTGAACGTGGTCTGCGCCTGCAGGGCGTCCTTGGCGATGTCGACGAGGACCGGTCCCGGACGGCCGGTGGAGGCGATGTGGAAGGCCTCGGCGATCGTCCTCGGGATGTCCTCGGCCTTGGTGACCAGGAAGTTGTGCTTGGTGATCGGCATCGTGATGCCGCAGATGTCCGCCTCCTGGAAGGCGTCCGTGCCGATGGCCCTGCTGGCCACCTGGCCGGTGATCGCGACCAGCGGGACCGAGTCCATGTGGGCGTCGGCGATCGGCGTGACCAGGTTGGTGGCGCCCGGGCCTGAGGTGGCCATGCACACGCCCACCTTGCCGGTGGCCTGCGCGTAGCCGGTGGCGGCGTGGCCCGCGCCCTGCTCGTGGCGGACCAGGATGTGGCGGACCTTGGTCGAGTCCATCAGCGGGTCGTACGCCGGGAGGATGGCACCGCCGGGGATGCCGAACACGGTCTCGGCCCCGACTTCCTCGAGAGAGCGGATGAGGGACTGCGCGCCCGTGACGTGCTCAACGGTGGCGGAGGTCTGTCCGCCGGTGCGGGCCCGCGGCTGCGGATGGTGGGCCCCGGTGGCCTGCTCGGTCATCGGCATTCTCTTCTCGAAGCTGAGGGTTTTTGCGGGTCTCGAAGCTGGGGTTCGTGCGGGGTTTTGCGGGGATTTAGGAAGATCCAGTGCAACAAAAAACCCCTCGTGCCGTGAGGCAAGCGAGGGGAGCGCGCCGGTGCGGTCTGCAGAGCCCGTGCAGGGCCATGCTTCAGCCGACGCGCTTTCCAAGTACGAGAATTCGGGTGCGCATGGCAATGACCCTCCCCCCGGCGCGCTACCACTGTCAAGTGGGTGGGACAGGCGTCTCATTATTTGAGCGCATCGGGGGACGTCCGACGAGCTCGGGGCCGGTGGGCGCGGAACGGCGTGCGGGCAGGGAGCCCCCGGTGAGGACCGGAAGGGCCGCTCCCCCGGGCACCGGATACTCGCCGCGCACCAGGGCGCGACGCAGCCGGTGCTCGTCCAGGGGTCCCGAGAATGCCATTCCCTGACCATGGCTGCACCCCATTGCGCGCAGGGCCAGCACCTGCTCCGGGACGTCCACGCCGTCGGCCACCGACTGCATGCCGAGATCGCAGGCGATCCTCAGCAGCCCCGCGGTGATCTTGTGCAGCCTGGCGGACTCCACGACGCCCTCGACCAGGCCCCGGTCGAGTTTCAGTACGTCGACGGGGAGCCGGCGCAGTGCGTTGATCGCGGCGTAACCGCTGCCGAAGCCGTCCAGGGCGATCCGCACGCCGAGTCGGCGCAGGGCGACGAGGCGCTGCTCCAGGTCGTCGAAGGAGATGCGGGGGTCGCTGTCGGCGAGCTCGATCACCAGGCCGCCGGAGGGCAGCCCGTGGCGGGTGAGCAGGGCCTCGATCGAGCCGAGGGGCATGGACCGGTCCAGCAGCCCGCGGGCGGAGAGCCGGATCGAGACCGGGACCTCGTGGCCGAGGCGGCTGCGCTCGGCGGCCTGCTCGACGGCCTCCTCCAGCAGCCAGCGGCCGAGATCGGCAGTGCGGTCGCTGTCCTCGGCGACGCGGAGGAACTCGGCGGGCGTGAAGAGGATGCCCTGGGCCGATCGCCAGCGGGCCTGGGCCGCGACGGAGGTGATCCGGCCGGTGGCCAGATTCACGACCGGCTGGTGGAGCAGGGCGAACTCACCGTCGTGGAGGGCGGCGCGCAGCCGCGTGGCGAGCTCGGTGCGGCGCACGACCTCGGCCTGCATCTGCGGCGCGTACAGCTCGACGCGGTCCTTGCCGCCCGCCTTGGCCCGGTACATGGCCAGGTCGGCGTTGCGCAGGAGCTCGCCCGCGCTGATGCCGGGCTCGGCGAAGGCGACGCCGATGGACGCGGCGACCCGCACTTCATTGCCCTCCACCCGATACGGCTGGGACAGCATGAGGCGCAGCCGGTCGGCGATCTCGTGCACCTGGTACTCGCGGCCCGACTGGTCCCGGCTGCCGTCGCCGAGGATGAGGGCGGCGAACTCGTCGCCACCCAGCCGGGCCGCGGTATCACCCGCCCGCACGGACTCCTGGAGGCGGCGGGCGGCCAGGATCAGGAGCTCGTCGCCGGCCTGGTGACCGAGGCGGTCGTTCACCCCCTTGAAGCCGTCCAGGTCGATGAAGAGCACGGCCGTGCCGGCGTCACCGGCGCGGCGGCCGCTGAGGGCCTGGCGGACCCGCTCGGTGAACAGCGCACGGTTGGGCAGGTCGGTGAGCGGGTCGTGCTCGGCGTTGTGCTGCAACTGGGCCTGAAGGCGTACGCGTTCGGTGACGTCCCGGCTGTTGAAGATCAGACCGCCCTGGTGGCGGTTGACCGTGGACTCGACATTCAGCCACTGGCCGGTGCCGGACCTGAAGCGGCACTCGATACGGGTCGTGGGCTCCTCCGATGGAGGAGCGGCCAGAAACCGGCGTACTTCGTGGACGACGCGCCCGAGGTCCTCGGGATGGATGAGCGAGGCCAGCTCGGAGCCGATGAGCTCGTCCGCGTCCCGGCCGTACACCCCCGCGGCGGCGGGGCTGACGTAACGCAGTATGCCGGTGGGTGCCGCGATCATGATGACGTCGCTGGAGCCCTGCACGAGGGAGCGGAAGTGGTTCTCCTTCTGTGCCAGTTCATGGGTGAGGGAGATGTTGTCGAGCAGCATGATGCCCTGCCGGACGACCAGGGCGAGCACGACCGTGCAGCCGGTGAAGACCACCACCCGGTCGACCCTGCGGCCCTCGGTCACGTTGTACAGGATCCCGAGCGTGCAGACCGCGGCCGCCAGATACGGGGTGAGAGCGGCGAGCGAGCCTGCGATGGGGCGGCTGAACGTCGTGTGGCTCGCCGGACGCGGGCCGCGCGGAAGCGCCGTGCTCGCCTCCTGCCGGCGGGCCCCCCAGGGCGCGTACGCGAGGAGGAGCGAGCCGGCGAACCAGCCGGCGTCGAGCAGCTGACCCGAGCGGTAGTGCTCCCGCAGCAGCGGCGAGGTGAACAGCGCGTCGCAGAGGACCGTCAGGGCGAGGGCCGCGATGGCGGTGTTGACCGCCGACCGGTTGGCGGTCGACCGCCGGAAGTGCAGTGCGAGCACCATGCTCACGAGCACGATGTCCAGCAGCGGATAGGCGAGCGAGAGCGCCGCTTCGGCCACGCTCTCCCCCTGGAAGTGCGCGGTGTGGGCGAGCGCCAGGCTCCAGGAGAGGGTCAGCAGCGAGCCGCCGATCAGCCACGAGTCGAGCGCCAGGCAGACCCAGCCGGCCCGGGTGACGGGGCGCTTGGCCAGGACGAGCAGCCCGACGATGGCCGGCGGCGCGAAGCAGAGGAAGAACAGATCGGCGAGGGACGGGCTCGGCACCGCACGCCCGAGGACGACCTCGTACCACCCCCAGACCGCGTTTCCGCACGCGGCCATGGCGGAGGAGACCGAGAACAGTATCCAGGCGGGCCGAAACCGGCTGTGCCGCGAGCGGGCGAAGAGGAAGCACGACACCGAGGCGAGGAGGGCGGCGAAGCTGAGCCCGAAGTCACCCATGATCAGTGCCAGTTGTTCGGAACCCCAGCCGACGGCGGCGCCCACGGCATAGCCCCCGCTGGCGACGGCGAGCAGGACCTGGGGCAGCAGGCCCGCGCCACCCTCGGAGACGGGCGGCCGGGCGAGAAGGGCTCCTGGTGCACTCACCGCGCCGCTCCTGACAGCGCTTTCAGCCTGCCCCGGTCTCGGAGGCACTTCGGTGCGCCCTTGAGGGCGCGCTTCGGCGCGCGCGGGACTGGTCGGCGGCACCCTCGCCGCGTCGGATCGTTGGTCCATTGGCCGTGCATCGCCCGTCGCCCCCCTCGAAGTCTGATCGCTCCGCAGCGCCGTCAGTACGCGGCGCAGCCCCCAACTCGGGACGATACACCAGTCTCGTCACTCAGGGACAGGATTTGTCTACTCTCTGTGACGAGCTGGGGACATCGCCGACACCGGGTGCATCCGCACGACTCCACTGAGTGTCCGACGTGTCGGGTGTGGCGTCCACAGGGCGCCGCACACCGGCGGCGGCTGCGGGGCGCACGGACGACGGCTGGGGGACACCGACGACGGCGGCTGCGGCCGCACGAGGCGGCCGGCGCAGTGGACGGCTACTCGGTCGTGAGGACCACGTTACGCAGAGGCTCACCCGCCGCGAACCGAGTGAGTTGTCCGGCCAGAAGGCGCTTGGCCCGTGGCATGAACGCCGAGGTGGGGCCGCCGACATGAGGGGTGATCAGCAAGCCCGGTGCATGCCAGAGGGGGTGCCCGGCGGGCAGCGGCTCCGGGTCGGTGACGTCGAGCGCGGCAGTGATCCGGCCGCTCTCCAACTCCGTGAGCAGTGCCTTGGTGTCGACGACGGGTCCGCGGGCGACGTTCACCAGAAGGGCGCCGTCCTTCATGCGGTCCAGGAAGCCCGCATCCACCAGATGGTGGGTGGACGTGGTGAGCGGCGTGGAGAGGATCACCACGTCCGCCTCGGGGAGCAGCGACGGGAGTTCGGTGAGTGCGCGCACCTCGCCGCGCTCTGTGGTGCGGGCCGAGCGCGCGACGCGCGCCACCCGCGCGCACTCGAAGGGCACGAGCCGGTCCTCGATGGCAGCGCCGATCGACCCGTACCCGACGATGAGCACCGACTTGTCGGCGAGCGCCGGGTGGAAGCCGGCCCGCCACTCCTCGCGCTGCTGGCCCTCCACGAAGTGGGGAATGCCGCGCAGGGACGCCAGGATCAGGGCGAGGGTCAGCTCAGCGGTGCTCGCCTCGTGTACTCCCTTGGCGTTGCAGAGGCGCACGCCCGCGGGCAGCGAGTGGAGGCCGGGCTGCACGTGGTCGATACCGGCCGAGAGTGTCTGGATGACCCGTACGGACGTCATGGCGGCCATCGGGCGCACCGCGACCTCCATGTCCTTCATGTACGGGACGACGTAGAAGACGCAGTCGGCGGGATCGGCGGGATACTCCGGATCGCCGTCCCAGTAACGGTAGTTGAGCCCCGCGTCGGCGGGATCGGGGAGCCCGTCGATCTCGTCGGCCGGGATCGGAAGCCATACGTCCGTTGCAGTCATGGTCAGGAGGCTATGCGAAGCGCGGCGGAAGCCAGAGGTTACTTTTGGGGGCGGCACAAGGAGGGGTACGGGCAGGTGGAGCGCAGGACAATCGGTGCGGCGGCGCTCGAGGTGGGCGCGATCGGCCTGGGTTGTATGCCGATGAGCTGGGCTTACACCGGCTCTCAGCAACGCGGTGACCGCTCGCTGCGCACGGTGCACGCGGCGCTCGACGCCGGTGTGAATCTGCTCGACACGGCAGACATGTACGGCCCGTTCACCAATGAGCTGCTGCTCGGCCGGGCGCTGAAGGAGCGGCGCTCCGACGCTTTCGTGTCGACGAAGGTGGGTCTGCTCGTCGGCGAGCAGCACATCGTGGCGAACGGGCGGCCGGGGTACGTGCGACGGGCGTGCGACGCGTCGCTGCGGCGGCTCGGGACCGACGTGATCGATCTCTATCAACTCCACCGGGCGGACCCAGAGGTTCCGGTGGAGGAGACGTGGGGCGCCATGGCGGAGCTGGTGTCCGCGGGGAAGGTACGGGCGCTCGGGTTCTGCGCGGTGGGGGTGCGGGCGACGCGGCGGCCGGGTGTGGGACCGGCTGGGTCGGCAGGATCGGCGGCCCCGAGGGGTCGTGCGGGAGGGTTGTACGAAGGAACGATCCGCCAGCTTGAGCGGGTGCAGCAGGTCTTCCCGGTCAGCGCGGTGGAGGCGGAGCTTTCGGTGTGGTCGCCCGAGGCGCTGTCGGAGCTGCTGCCGTGGTGCGAGGCTCGCGGGGTGGGCTTCCTCGCAGCGATGCCGCTGGGCAACGGCTTTCTGACGGGAACGCTCACCCCCGGCGAGGGCTTCGAGCCGGACGATCTGCGGGCGCGGCATCCCCGCTTCACCGCGGAAATGATGGCGGCGAACCAGCCGCTGGTGGCAGGGCTCCGGCGGGTCGCGGAGCGGCACGGTCCCGGGACGACTCCGGCGCAGGTGGCGCTGGCGTGGGTGCTGGGTCGGGGACGGCACGTGGTGCCGGTGCCGGGGGCCAAGCGGGAGTGCTGGGCCGTGGAGAACGCGGCGGCCGCCGATCTTGAGCTGACCGTGCGGGATGTCGCCGAGATCGCGGGACTGCCGCCGGCCAGGGGATCCTGGGACTAGGACTCGTCTTCGCGATCGTGGACGGAGATCGGGAACCTCGGGCGGGGCTGCGGTGTATGAACAGTAGACGTGCGGCCCACGGAGATCGCGCAGACCACTCAGGACCGCTCACCCGGCGAAGGGACAAGATCAGTGCAACGTCCAGCTGTGACGGCCGTACTGGCCGCTGCCACCCTGCTGCTCGCCGCCGGGTGCTCGTCCGGCGACGAAGCGGACCAGGCGGGTGGCGGCCAGGGCGCCCCTTCGAGCCCGGCCTCCTCGTCCGCCACAACCGGCAGTACGGCTCCGAAAGCCCCGCCGGCGAAGGGGTCGGTGAAGGTGGCGGCCACGCTGACCGAGGACCTGAAGTCGCCGTGGGGACTCGCGGCCCTGCCCGACGGCGATCTGCTGGTGTCGTCACGCGACGAGGGCACGATCACGCGCATCGATGTCGACAGCGGCAAGAAGACCGAGATCGGATCGGTGCCGGGCGTCGCACCGGCCGGTGAGGGCGGCCTGATGGGGCTGGCCGTCTCCCCGTCATTCGCCTCTGACCATCTGGTGTACGCGTACTTCACGACGGAGTCGGACAACCGCATCGCCCGCATGCTGTACGACGAGAGGAAGTCGGCCGGGCAGCAGCTCGGCGCGCCCGACACGATCCTGCGGGGCATCCCGAAGGGGGTCATCCACAACGGCGGCCGGATCGCGTTCGGCCCTGACAAGATGCTGTACGCGGGCACGGGCGAGACGGGCGACAGGGGTCTGGCACAGGACAAGGGCTCTCTGGGCGGCAAGATCCTCCGGATGACGCCGGACGGACAGCCGGTGCACGGCAATCCGTCGGCGGACTCCGTGGTGTATTCGTACGGGCACAGGAATGTGCAGGGCCTCGCGTGGGACTCCGAGAAGCGGCTGTGGGCAGCCGAGTTCGGGCAGGACACCTGGGACGAGCTGAATCTCATCGAGCCCGGCAAGAACTACGGCTGGCCGGAGGTCGAGGGCAAGGGCGGCGGGTCCGGCTTCGTGGACCCGGTGGCCCAGTGGCGGACGGAGGAAGCGTCGCCGAGCGGCATCGCCTATGCCGCGGGCTCGATATGGATGGCGGGCCTGAGGGGCGAGCGCCTCTGGCGGATCCCGCTTGCCGGTGCGGAACCTTCCGCGGATCCCCAGTCGTTCCTCCGAGGAGAGTACGGCCGACTGCGTACGGTCCTGCCGGTCGGCGGGTCCGGCGGCGGCTCGGCGGTCTGGCTGGTCACCAGTGAGACGGACACCAGGGGCACGCCCGAGGCGGGGGACGACAGGATCCTGCGGCTCGAGGTGAAGTGAGAGGTGGGTGGCTCGTGTTCAACCTGATCGAGGAGCTCTTCGCGCCCGGCCGCAAGCACACCGAGGACGAGCGCAACCGGCTGCAGCTGACGCGGGTGGATGTCGGCGACGGCGATCCGGGCCACGGCGAGATAGACCTGGCCTCCGGGAAGGTCCTCATACGCACGCGGCGCGAGGCACCGCAGGTCTGATCGGCCGGACACCGGAGCGGGTCCGGGCTGAGGGCCGGGTGGCATAGCCCTCCGGCCCCGCGCGCCCTGAGGAGCTTGCCGGTTGTGGAGTTGGGTGCGTTCGCGGCCGGGCTGCCCCTGGCGGCGGCGGCCGCAGGGCCGGCCGGCGCGGGGCGGTATGGGCGGCCGCGGCCTCGGCAGTGGGGCCGGCCCGGAGCGGAGCACCGGCACCGGCCGCGGGCCGGGCGGAATCCGGCCCGGGGGTTGCCCCGGACTCCTCGGGCCCGGATGGGAGCCGCCGGGCACCGGAGCCGGGCGCCGAGCAGGCAGGATTCGGGCACCGCGGCCGAACGGATCCGGGCGCCGCGGCCGGAACGGATCCGGTAGGCGCCAGAGCGAAGCGCCGGATGCGGGCCCGTGAAGGGCCGGCAGCGACTACTACCCCGCATCCGGGCGGCGGCGCCAATGAAATGGCTCGGCGGCTCGGCGCCGCGAGCCGCGGGTTCAGGCGGTCGCGGGGAAGAGGCGTAGCCGGTGGGCGAGCGCGGCTGCTTCGCCTCGGCCGGTCACGCCCAACTTGGCCAGGATGTTGGAGACATGGACGCTCGCGGTCTTGGGTGAGATGTAGAGCTCTTCGGCGATCTGGCGGTTGGTACGACCGGCCGCGACCAGGCGCAGCACGTCCTGTTCCCGCGGGGTCAGTCCGAGCTCCTCGGCCGGGGCGGGGGCAGGGGCCGGGACGGCCTCGGGGCCAGGCCTGGTCAGCTGCAGGCGGGCGCGCTGGGCGAGCTGGGTGGTGGCTTCGGCGAGCGGGCGGGCGCCGAGCCGTTCGGCGGTCTCCTGTGCCTGGCGCAGGAGTTCGGCCGCACGCTCGCGCTCGCCGATGCCCAGGAGCGCCTCGGCGGTGCGGTGGTGCACGCGAGCCACGTCGTAGGGGCGGTCGACCGTGGTGAAGGCGTCAAGCACCTCGGCCCAGGTGTCCGGGGTGTCCTGGCCGTCGGCTCGCAGGAGTTCGGCGCGGAGCCACTGCTCGTATGCGGCCCAGACCGGCGCGCAGGTGGGAAGGGCCTTGGCCGCGCGCCGGATGCGGGCGAGGGCTTCGGCGCGGCCCGGCTCGGCGGCGGGCAGCCCGCGGGCATCGGCCTCGGCGGTGGCGGCGGCGAGCAGGAGCGGCCAGGCGTAGCGCTGGGTGCCGGGCGGGAAGCCGGCGGCCACGGCCCGGTCCAGTTCGGCGCGGGCGTCGAGGATGCGACCCTCGCCCGCCGCGACGCCGACCATGATGCGGGAGAGAGGTAGCGACTGCTGCGGCTGCGGGTCGTGGGTGCCGTAGTGGTCCTGGGCGTCGGCGAGCCGGCGGGCGGCCTCGGCCATGTCGCCCCGGGCGAGCGCCAGATAGGCGAGCCGCCCGGCCCCGGCACCGCGCGGCTTGGCGCTCTGCCCGACGCGCTCGGCCTGCCCGGCGGCCTCCGCCGCCTCGTCCCAGCGTCCGAGGGCGTACAGCGATTCGGACAGATTGCCCCACACCCACGCTTCGACGTCCAGCAGTCCGTACTTCCTGGACAGGACGAGGCCTTCTTCGAGGATGCGGACCGCTTCCCCGGAGCGGCCGACGCCTTCCAGGCTGGAGGGGAGGTTCACATGGCTACGGCCCACCAGGGAGACGAAGCCCAGTTCGGCGACACGGTCCTTGACCTCGTACAGGTCGGCGAGCCCGGCCTCGATGTCTCCCGCGTCGACCATCAGGCCGCCGAGGGTGATCCGCGCGGTCATCTCCATCTCGCGGGCACCGACCATGCGGGCGTACTCGACGGCGCGTTCGGCGGCGGCGAGGGCGTCGGGCCCCGGTTCGTGCAGCATGGACCAGCCGGCGACACTGGCGAGGACCTCGGCGTGCACCTCGGACGGCGGGAGTCCGCGCATCAGCTCCTGCGCGGTGGCGAGTTCCTTCCAGCCGTCGCCGCGGCCCTGGCTCTGTATCAGCCGGGAGCGCTGGACCCAGAACCAGGCGGCGCGCAGCTCGTCGTTGTCGTCCTCCAGGAGCCGCAGCGCCCGCTTGGTGATCTTCAGGGCGCGTTCGCGCTCCCCGCAGAGCCGGCCCGCAACGGCCGCCTCGGCCATGAGATCGAGATAGCGCAGCGGGGTGGTGGCCGGGTCGCAGCCGCACGGCGGGTAGACCTCGGCGTAGTCGGCGGGACGCAGTCCGGCCCGTACTTCTTCGGGCGTGTCGTCCCACAGTTCCATCGCCCGTTCCAGCAGCCCCAGTTGCTCGGAGTAGGCGTGCCGGCGGCGGGCCTCGACGGAGGCGTGGAGGACGGCGGGGAGGGCCTTGGCCGCGTCGTGCGCGTGGTACCAGTAGCTGGCGAGCCGGGCGGCCCGCTGGTCGGCCGGGACGAGCGCCGGGTCGGCTTCCAGTGCCTCTGCGTAGCGGCGGTTGAGCCGGGAGCGTTCCCCGGGGAGCAGATCGTCGCTGACGGCCTCGCGGACGAGCGAGTGGCGGAAGCGGTACCCGTCGCCGTCGGGGGTGGCCAGCAGGATGTTTGCGCCCACGGCCGCGCGCAGTGCCTCGATCAGCTCGTCCTCGCCCAGTCCGACGACGGCGGCCAGCAGCGGGTACTCGACGGTGGAGCCGCCCTCGGCGACGACCCTGGCGACCCGCTGGGCATGCTCGGGCAGCCCTTCGACGCGGACGAGCAGGAGATCGCGCAGGGAGTCGGTCAGTCCGGAGCAGGAGCAGCCGTCGTGGGCGGCGACGGCGAGTTCCTCGACGAAGAAGGCGTTGCCGTCGGAGCGTTCGAAGATGTCGTCCACGAGGGACTGGGCGGGCTCACCGGCGAGGATTCCGGCCATCTGGCGGGCGACCTCGTCGCGGCTGAAGCGGGGCACCTCGA
This sequence comes from Streptomyces sp. NPDC059909, assembly GCF_042730885.1. Lineage (NCBI taxonomy): Bacteria > Bacillati > Actinomycetota > Actinomycetes > Kitasatosporales > Streptomycetaceae > Streptomyces > Streptomyces sp. NPDC059909. The sequence continues at coordinate 92,903 of NZ_JBHWKX010000003.1, read as the reverse complement.
GGCGCTGGACGGTGCGCAGCCGGTCGAGTTCGGCGAGGAGGGGCCGCAGGGGGTGGCGGCGGTGGATGTCGTCGGCGCGGTAAGTGGCGATGACGACGAGCCGGCCGCGGCGGAGGGTGCGGAAGAGGTAGGCGAGGAGATGGCGGGTGGAGGCGTCGGCCCAGTGCAGGTCCTCCAGCACGACCACGACGGTGCGTTCGGCGGCCACGCGCTCCAGGAGGCGGACGGTGAGTTCGAAGAGCCGCGCCATGCTCTCCTCGTCGTGCCTGCCCGGTTGCCGCGACGGATCGCCCACCTCGGGGAGCAGCCTGGCGAGTTCCTCCTCACGCCCGGCGGCCGCGCCGGCGAACTCGTCCGGGAGCTGCCGGCGCAGGCTGCGCAGGGCGGTGGAGAAGGGGGCGAAGGGCAGCCCGTCGGCACCGATCTCGACGCAGCCTCCGATGGCGAAGACGACCTCCCTGCGGCAGGCCCCGTCGCGGAACTCCTCGATGAGTCGCGTCTTGCCCACACCGGCCTCACCGCCCATGAGAAACGCCTGCGGCTCGCCCACGGTGGCGCGGGCGAGCGCATCGGTGAGTGCGGTCAGTTCGCCGGTGCGGCCGACGAAGACGGGGCTGACGGACCTGGTCTCCACGCCGCCGAGCATCGCACACCCGTCCAGTTCGGCGGCACCGGTTATCGGGGCGGCGACGGCACTGGATGCCGGGACGATCGCCGTCGGAATGACCGTCATGGCGCGGGCCTCAGGCGGCGTGTTCGAACCGGCCCCGCGTACTCACCTGCCCCTCGGGGTCGTTCTTGGCGGACCGGCGGGCCCGGCGAACCTGGAGGGCCCGCCGCTCTTCGTCGGCCCGGCGGATCAGCTCGGCCTGGTTCAGCTTGTGGATCTCGTACTCGAACATGGGGTTCTCCTGGTGACGAGGTGTCGGCGGCTCGTACGAGCCTCGCGTTCTGCGATGCCTCAACTCTCGTCTCCCAGCGGGTACGACCACATCGGGAGAGTGCCGCATCTTCGCGGCCCGGGGGCCTTAGACGGCGGGGACCGGTGCAGGGGTCCGCCCTAAGGCGCCCTCCTCGGACCTCAGGGGCGGTCCTTTGCGGCGCGCCGTTCGCGCCATTCGGGGGCGAGGACGGACCAGACCTCCATGTCGTGGCGGATGCCCTGCCAGGGGAAGCTCTCGCGCAGGACTCCGTCGCGGGTGAAGCCGAGCCGCTCGGCAACGCCGATGGAGCGGTGGTTGGCGGAGGAGGCGAGCCATTCGACGCGGTGCATGCCGCGCTCGTCCACGGCCCAGTCGACGAGGTGCCCGACGGCCCGGGTGATCAGTCCGCGGCCGGCCGCGGACGGCTCCAGCCAGACGCCGACCTCGCAGCACTCGGTCGTCGTGTCGAAGATCCGGAAGAGCACACCGCCGACGAGGGTGCCGTCGAGCCGGATCACATAGAGCCGGCCGGTGTCGGCGGCCTGCTTGTCGGCAAAGGTCTGGAGGAGGGAGCGGGCGGATTCGAGGTCGGTGACCGTCGTCATGAACGGCACCCAGGGCCCGGCGTACTCACGTGCCCGCTCGACGTGGGCGAGGAATTCCTCGGTCTGCCAGGGGCCGATGGGCTCCAACTCAGCGCCGTCTCCGAGGGGTATGGAGAACATGCCTCTCCTTCACAGGGGTGTCGGACTCACAGTGGTGCGGGACCTCGTGGTTGGGGACCCGATGGTGTGGGACGCGGTGGTGTCGGCCTACCGCGCGAGCGGGCTGTCCTCGCCCACACGCATTCCGGGGATCTTCGCACGGGTGCGAGTGCGGCTCTCGGGAGTTTCGATGCTGATCCGCGGCAGCCGCCGGTCCAGCCAGCGGGGCAGCCACCAGTTGGCGCGGCCCAGCAGGTGCATCAGCGCGGGCACCAGGAGCGTGCGCAGGACGAAGGCGTCGAGGGCCACGGCCGCGGCGAGGCCGATGCCGAACATGGCGATGACCCGGTCGCCGCTGAGAACGAAGGCCAGGAAGACGGAGATCATGATGACCGCAGCGGAGTTGATCACGCGGCTGGTCTCGGCGAGGCCGACCCGGACGGCCCGCCGGTTGTCCTTGGTCTCGAGCCACTCCTCGTACATCCGGCTGACGAGGAAGACCTGGTAGTCCATGGAAAGCCCGAAGAGGACGGAGACCATGATCACGGGCAGGAAGGGCTCGATCGGCCCGGCGCTGCCCAGGCCGAGCAGTTCGCTCCCCCAGCCCCACTGGAAGACGGCGACGACGACGCCGAAGGCGGAGGCGACGGCGGCCACGTTCATCAGGGCGGCCTTGAGCGGGATGCCGAGGGAGCGGAAGGCGAGGAGCAGAAGCAGACAGCCGAGCGCGACGACGACGCCGACGAAGAGCGGCAGCTTGCCGACGATGACCCCGGCGAAGTCGTCGTAGCTCGCGGTCACCCCGCCGACATGGACGTTCAGGGAGGTGCCGCTCTCGGCTGCGGGCAGGACGTCTGCGCGGAGCCGGTCGACGAGGTCGCTGGTCTCCTGCGACTGCGGCGACGTCTTCGGTACGACGCTGAGGAAGGCCGTGTCCCTGCTGCCGTTGTAGGTGACGGGCCCGACGGACGCGATGCCCTGGGTGTCCCGGAGCGTGCGCGGGAGCCCGTCCAGCGCCAGCCGGCCGTCGGCGCCGTCGAGCTCGGCGACGAGCGTGAGCGGGCCGTTGACACCGGGCCCGAAGCCGTCGGCGATCAGGTCGTACGCCTTGCGGGTGGTGCTGGACGCGGGGTTGTTGCCGTGGTCGGAGGTGCCGAGATGGAGCGAGAACGTGGGCAGTGCCAGCACCAGCATCACCACGGCGGCAACCGTGCCCAGCACCTTCGGATGGTGTTCGACGAAGGCGGACCAGCGGGCGGCGAAGCCGGTCGGAAGCTCGGGCCGGGGGCCGCGTCTGGCGAGCCGTCGGCGCTCGGGACGGCTCAGTGCACGCATCCCGATGTAGGACAGCAGTGCGGGCAGCAGGGTCACGGAGGCGGCGACGGTGAGGAGGACCGTCAGACAGGCGGCGATCGCCACTCCGTTGAGGAAGGAGAGGCGCAGCACCAGCATGCCGAGCAGTGCGATGCAGACGGTCGCGCCGGCGAAGACGACGGCTCGCCCGGTGGTGGCCACGGCGTTCTCCGCGGCGTCGGCGACGGGCAGTCCGCGTCTGAGGCCCTTGCGGTGCCGGGTCACGATGAACAGGGCGTAGTCGATGCCGACGCCCAGGCCGATCAGCAGACCGAGCAACGGCGCGAAGTCGGCGACGTCCATGGCGTGGCCGAGCAGCACGATGCCCGCGTACGCGGTGCCGACGCTGACCAGTGCGGTCGCGATGGGCAGCAGGCTGGCGGCGAGGGAGCCGAAGGCGAGGAAGAGGACGACGGCGGCGACGGCGACCCCGACGATCTCGGCCATGTGTGCGGAGGGAGCTTCCGTCAGCGCGGTGACGCTGCCGCCGAGTTCGACCTGGAGTCCGTCGTTCTCTGCGGCCTTGGCCGTGTTGATGACGGCCCGGGCCTGCTGCAGCGGGATGTCGTCGGCCTGCTTGTCGAACGTGACGGTGGCGTAGGCGGTGCGCCCGTCCTCGCTGATCTGCCCCGCACCGGACGAACGAGTGGCGCGCTGCTGCCCACTCTTATCCGCTTTACTAGTTTTGCTAGCTTTGCCGTTATTGCCCGACTTCTTCGCTTTCCCCTTCTTCGCGGCCCCGGCATCCGCATCGTACGGACCCGTCACCGAGGCGACCCCGTCCAGTCCGGCGATCTCGTCGAGCGCGCCGGACATGCGTTGCTTGACGGCGGCCGTGCGGACGGTGCCCTGCGGCGTGTGCCAGACGATGGTGTCGCTCGCGCCCCCCTGCCCGTGGAAGGCGTCCTCGAGGAGCGCGACGGCCCGGCCCGATTCGGTGCCGGGGACCTCGTAGTCGTTGGAGTACGCGGCGCCCGCGAAGGACGCAGCGGCCGAGACGCCGCCGAGGGTGAGCAGCCAGAGCAGGACGGTAACGAGGCGGTGCCTGATGCACCACCGGGCAATGGCTGCCAACGGACGAGCTCCCTGGTGGTTCGTGGGTCTTTACTGGGAACTGCCCGCAAAGAACGCATGACCTTCGGGGAGTCACTCTCTCAGGCGATAATGATCGTTAGCGATCTTTCGCCCGGTTCGTGGCGATACTCACAGGAGTGCGCGGAAGCGGATGACTTACGTCCTGCTCCCGCGCACCCCGGAGGGTCAGCCGGAGACGCTCGGGCGCCCGTTCTCGATGTGGCCCATCAGGCGCCGGCGGAAGCCGGTGTCGCCGTCCGCGGTCACCTCGATGTCGTACCAGCCGTGCGCGTCGGCGGCCGAATGTACGACGGTGCGGTTGCGGCCGGGCTTCACCGTGAGCTCGCGGGTCCAGTTCCGCAGGTCCTCGTCGTCGACGTAGCCGAGCGGGCGGACGGTGAAGGTGACGGGACGGTCGCCGTCGTTCCGGAGCGTGAGGTGCAGATCGCGGTCGTGGTGGTCGATGCGCGAGGTGACCTCGGCACCCGCTCCCGCGGCACGGCCGGCGAACTCACGGCGGAAGCCGTTCGGCCCGGTGATGGTGAAGCGGTACGTCTCCCCGGCGAGGGGCACGGTCCACTCTGCCGTGCCCCTGACGTCCTGGTGCTGCGGCACGGGGAACTCACCGGCGTACGGGTAGAGCGCGAAGTGCGCGCTCGCGCGCCCCGTGTTGCTGAGCGTCACCGTCACCGTGCCGTCGCCGAGCCGCGCGGAGGCGTCCGGCTGGTACGGCAGCGGGCGCGCGGGCCGGCTGCCGGGCTCCTGCGCGGGCATGTGCTGGACCAGCGGCGGCTGCGGCCGCCAGCGGCCCGTGAACTCGGGGATCGCGCCGGGCTGCTCCACATCGGGCAGCGGCCGGCCGCGCCGGAAGTCGAAGGCCGAGGTGAGATCACCGGTGACGGCACGCCGCCAGGCGGTGATGTTGGGCTCCTCGATGCCCGTCCACTTCTCCAGGAAGCGGATCACCGAGCTGTGGTCGAAGACCTCGGAGCAGACGTAGCCTCCGACGCTCCAGGGCGAGACGACGAGCAGCGGCACGCGGATGCCGAGGCCGGTGGGCTTGCCCTGCCAGCGCTCCTCCGTGCTGTCGGCGGGCGGCACCGGCGGCGGCACGTGGTCGAAGAAGCCGTCGTTCTCGTCGTAGTTGATCAGTACGACGGTGTGCCGCCAGACGTCGGGGTGCGAGCCGAGCGCGTCCAGCACCTTGTAGACGAGGGTGGCGGAGGCGATCGGCGAGGACGAGCCGGGGTGCTCCGAGTCGATCGCGGACGGGACCAGGTAGGAGACCTCGGGCAGTGTGCCCGCCGCCACGTCCGCGCGAAACTGCTCGGCGAGCGATCCGGTCTCACCGCGCCGCAGCCCGCGCTCGAAGAGCGAGCGCTCCTCATCGGTGAGCGTGGCGACGCCCTCCTCCAGGGCCGCGAGCAGCCGGGTCCGCTCGGCGGTGTCGGAGGTGTCGCGGACCATCGCGTAGAAGGCCTCCATGAAGGTGAAGTCGCCGGCCTTGGCGAGGGCCTTCCGCGCGATCTTCTTGAAGGTGGTGAAGAACTCGATGTTGTTGTCGGTGAAGTTCTCCCACTCCTGGTACGTCTTCCAGCTGCGGCCGGCCTTCTCCAGACGCTCGGCGTACGTCGGCCACGCGTAGCCGGGGTGGCTGCCCTCGGCATACGCGGCGTTGGTCACGGCGCGGCTGCCGTCGGCCTCGAAGCCGGTCCAGCCGCTCCACAGGTGGTTGCGGTTGGGGCTCGTCGACGTGTGGATCGAGGAGTGGTAGGCGTCGCAGATGGTGAACGTGTCCGCGAGCTCGTAGTGGAGCGGGATGTCACGGCGGTCGTAGTACGCCATGGTCGCAGCGGTCTTGGCCGAGACCCACCCGTCCATCCAGCCGTCGCGCCAGGCCTTGGCACCGCCGCTCCAGGAGTGGTCGAGGTCCCCTATGTACTGCAGGTCCTTCTGCTGCGCCTCGGCGGCGTCGCGCACCGGGAACGGCAGGACGGTGCGCAGCGGGCCCGGCTGCTCGAAGACCGCCTTGCCCGAGGGCAGTTCGACGGCGTTGCGGTCGCTGAAGCCACGTACCCCGCGCAGGGTGCCGAAGTAATGGTCGAACGAGCGGTTCTCCTGCATCAGGATCACCACGTGCTTGATCGCGCGCAGACCACCGGACGGCGGCTCCGCGGCGAGCGCGGCCTGCAGGGAGGGCGGCAGCAGGGACCCGGCCGCCGCGGCACCGAGGGCGCCTCCGCCGAGTGCGAACAGCCGTCGCCGTGAGATGTCCGTGGCCAAGTGATCCTCCTGAGTCGCGCGTTACCGCCCGGAAGCTAGTGAGGGCAGATGGCGGAGGAAAGACCCGTGGACGACAGCCGCATGAACGTCCAAGAGGCCCTCCGGGCAGTGCTGTCGAGATCACGCCACTGGCCGAGGAATGCAAAGATCCGGAAATGGCAGCGTTGTCAGCGTCACCTGGCAGCATGGACACATGACCAATACGGGGGCATCGAAGACCATCACCGTCAGGACACCCGCGGAAGCGGCCGGGCTCGCGGAGCAGATGCACGACGCACCCGAGGGGCACTTCGGCCGCCCACCGGTCGCGGTCGTGGCCTACGAGACGGGGGCGCCGCCGGTGGAGCGGCGCGAGGCCTTCCGCGAGGTGTACGACGCGGTCGTGGCCCGGATCGGTGAGCCGACGCTCTACGGGGGATCGGCGCAGGGGCCCAGCATCCGCTGGCGCGACGACCGCCGGCTGGTGCTGCTGTCCGGCGACCGCTTCGGCGCCCGGCTCTCGGTCCACCGGCCGGAGGCGCTCGAGGCCGAGGAGTACCGGAGCTTCGATTGGGGCGGCGCCTGGTCGGCTGCCGAGCCGCATGACTTCGATCTCCTGCCGTACTGCTGGCAGTTGTACCGGGGCGGGCCGGGTGAGCGCCCGGTGACCCGCCCCGGTGCCCGGCTCGCGGGGTGCTGGGAGCATCTGGAATCCGCCCTGGAGCTGGTGCTCGCCGCCTGGGTCGAGCAGCTCCCGGTGCAGGTGCCGGGCGACTGGGCGGGATTCACGATCCTGTCCAGCCGGGACTGGGGGCGCCATCTGGTCGTTTCGTACAGCCCGGACGAAGGACTGGGAGTGGCCGTCGACGACCGGGACGCGGATCAGGGACCGGAGCGCGAGCGGCAGATGCGGGAGCGCGGCTGGCAGACGAGCGACCGTGGCTGGTGGCAGTCGGCGTTCCTGGAGGCGGACGAGCGCTCGGCGGGCGCGGCCGCGCGGCTGGCCGTCGCCGAGCTGCGAGCACGGGGTGCGGTCTCGCCGGACGAGCTGGTGGCCCGGGACGTCGGCGTCAACGACCGGGGCGAGCTGTGGCTCCCGGGCCTGGGGATACGGACGCACTGACACCCGTCGCCCAAGCGGTGCGTCCGGCTCGCGAGCCTGGTGCCGCCGCTGCTCGCCGCGATCGGCCGGCCGTGCGGTGTCGCGCTCGACACCGGTGTGCTGACCGTGTTCTCTTCGGTCGGCTGACCGAGGCCGCCAGATCCTGAGCCGGGGATCGGGCCGCGGAAGCCGAGGGGCGGGACACCCCTCGGTGCCCCGCCCCTCGGCCCACACAGCTGCATACAGCTGTACGGGTACGACTGTGGATCAGCCCTCGGTCACGCCGAGCTTCTCCAGGATCAGCTCCTTGACGCGGGCCGCGTCGGCCTGGCCACGGGTGGCCTTCATGACCGCGCCGACCAGCGCGCCCGCCGCCGCGACCTTGCCGCCGCGGATCTTGTCCGCGATGGCGGCGTTGCCGGCGATCGCCTCGTCGACGGCCGCGCCGAGCGCGCCCTCGTCGGAGACGACCTTCAGGCCGCGCTTTTCCACGACGGTGTCGGGGTCGCCCTCGCCCGCGAGGACACCCTCGATGACCTGACGGGCCAGCTTGTCGTTGAGCGAGCCTTCGGCGACCAGGGCGGTCACCCGGGCGACCTGCTCCGGCGTGATGGCCAGCGCGTCGAGCGAGAGGCCCGACTCGTTGGCGTTGCGCGACAGCTCGCCCATCCACCACTTGCGCGCGGACACGGGGTCGGCACCCGCCTCGATCGTGGCGACGATCAGGTCGACCGCGCCCGCGTTGAGGATCGACTGCATGTCGTGCTCGGAGATGCCCCACTCCTCGCGCAGCCGGTTGCGGCGCACGCGCGGCAGCTCGGGAAGCTGGGCGCGCAGTTCCTCGACCCACTCGCGGGTCGGGGCCACCGGGACGAGGTCGGGCTCCGGGAAGTACCGGTAGTCCTCGGCCTCCTCCTTCACGCGGCCGGACGTCGTCGAGCCGTCCTCCTCGTGGAAGTGGCGGGTCTCCTGGACGATCGTGCCGCCCGACGAGAGCACCGCCGCGTGGCGCATGACCTCGAAGCGGACCGCGCGCTCGACCGACCGCAGCGAGTTGACGTTCTTCGTCTCGGAGCGGGTGCCGAACTTCTCGATGCCGTGCGGCCGCAGCGACAGGTTCACGTCGCAGCGCATCTGGCCCATCTCCATGCGGGCCTCGGAGACACCGAGGGCCCGGATGAGCTCGCGCAGCTCGGCGACGTACGCCTTGGCGACCTCGGGGGCGCGCTCACCGGCGCCGACGATCGGCTTGGTGACGATCTCGATGAGCGGGATGCCGGCGCGGTTGTAGTCCAGCAGGGAGTGCAACGCGCCGTGGATACGGCCGGTGGCGCCGCCGACGTGCGTCGACTTGCCGGTGTCCTCCTCCATGTGGGCGCGCTCGATCTCCACACGGAAGACTTCGCCGTCCTCCAGCTGGACGTCCAGATAGCCGTTGAAGGCGATCGGCTCGTCGTACTGCGAGGTCTGGAAGTTCTTCGGCATGTCCGGATAGAAGTAGTTCTTCCGGGCGAAGCGGCACCATTCGGCGATCTCGCAGTTGAGCGCGAGGCCGATCTTGATGGCCGACTCGACGCCGACGGCGTTCATCACCGGCAGCGAGCCGGGCAGGCCGAGGCAGGTGGGGCAGGTCTGCGAGTTGGGCGCGGCGCCCAGCTCGGTCGAGCACCCGCAGAACATCTTGGTCCTGGTGCCGAGTTCGACATGGACCTCGAGACCCATGACGGGGTCGTACGACGCGAGGGCGTCCTCGTACGACACCAGGTCGGTGGTGACAGTCACGGTGAAACTTTCCCTCTCAGCCCAGCAGGACGTCGTCGTCGCCCAGGCGCTTCAGCTCCCGGTAGAGGATCGCCAGTCCGGTGACGATGGCGGCGGCGGACACGGCGGCGTCGATCAGCCGCAGTGTGTCGTGCTCCGTGCGGGCCTTCTTGGCCTGCTTCGCGACGCTGACGGCTCCGAACGCGGTGGTGGCCATGGACAGGTACGTGCCGGTCCTGGACTTCTTGAAGCCCTTGGCCTTCTGCAACGTGCTCACAGTGACGGTGCCTCCTCGAGCAGCGGGTGACCCCACTTTTCCACGAAGGCGGCCTCGACGGCGGCACCCACCTTGTAGAGGCGGTCGTCCTTCATGGCGGGGGCGATGATCTGCAGACCGACCGGGAGGTTGTCCTCCGGAGCCAGACCGCAGGGCAGCGACATCGCCGCGTTGCCGGCCAGGTTGGTCGGGATGGTGCACAGGTCGGCGAGGTACATCGCCATCGGGTCGTCGGCGCGCTCGCCGATCGGGAAGGCGGTGGTCGGGGTCGTCGGGGAGACGATCACGTCGACCTGCTCGAAGGCCTTCTCGAAGTCCTGCTTGATGAGCGTGCGGACCTTCTGGGCGCTGCCGTAGTACGCGTCGTAGTAGCCGGACGACAGGGCGTACGTGCCGAGCATGATGCGGCGCTTGACCTCGTCGCCGAAGCCGGCCTCACGGGTGAGGGCGGTGACGTCCTCGGCGGACCTCGTGCCGTCGTCGCCGACGCGCAGGCCGTAGCGCATGGCGTCGAAGCGCGCGAGGTTCGAGGAGCACTCGGACGGCGCGATCAGGTAGTACGCGGAGAGCGCGAGGTCGAAGGACGGGCAGTCCAGCTCGACGATCTCGGCGCCCAGCTCCCTCAGCAGCTCGACGGACTCGTCGAACCGCTGCACCACGCCGGCCTGGTAGCCCTCGCCGCGGAACTGCTTGACCACGCCGACGCGCATGCCGGCCACGGAGCCGTTGCGCGCGGCGTCGACGACCGGCGGGACCGGCGCGTCGATGGAGGTCGAGTCCAGCGGGTCGTGCCCGGCGATGACCTCGTGGAGCAGGGCCGCGTCCAGGACCGTACGGGCGCAGGGCCCGCCCTGGTCGAGGGACGAGGAGAACGCCACCATGCCGTAGCGGGAGACACCGCCGTAGGTCGGCTTGACGCCGACGGTGCCGGTGACGGCGGCGGGCTGGCGGATGGAGCCGCCGGTGTCCGTGCCGATGGCGAGCGGGGCCTGGTACGAGGCGAGGGCGGCGGATGAGCCACCGCCGGACCCGCCGGGGATGCGGGTCAGGTCCCAGGGGTTGCCGGTCGGGCCGTAGGCGCTGTTCTCGGTCGAGGACCCCATGGCGAACTCGTCCATGTTGGTCTTGCCGAGGATGACGACGTCGGCGTCCTTCAGCTTCTTGGTGAGGGTCGCGTCGTACGGCGGGATCCAGCCCTCGAGGATCTTGGAGCCGACGGTGGTCGGGATGCCCTCGGTGGTGAAGATGTCCTTCAGCGCGAGCGGCACGCCGGCCAGCGGGCCGAGCTTCTCGCCCGCGGCACGCTTGGCGTCCACGGCACGGGCCTGGGCCAGAGCGCCCTCACGGTCGATGTGCAGGAAGGCGTTGACCTTCTCGTCCACGGCGTCGATCCGGGCCAGGTGCGCCTCGGTGACCTCGACGGCGGTGAGCTCGCCGGAGGCGATCTTCGCGGCGATCTCGGCCGCCGTGAGCTTGATGATGGTGCTGTCCGTCATGACTGTTTAGTCCTCCCCCAGGATCTGCGGCACCTTGAAACGCTGCTGCTCCTGTGCAGGGGCGCCGGAGAGCGCCTGCTCGGGGGTGAGCGACGGACGGACCTCGTCCAGGCGCATGACATTGGTCAGCGGCAGCGGGTGGGAGGTCGGGGGTACGTCTTGGTCGGCGACCTCGGAGACGCGGGCGACCGCGCCGATGATGTCGTCCAGCTGTCCGGCGAAGTGGTCGAGCTCTTCGTCCTTCAGCTCCAGACGCGCCAGCCGGGCGAGGTGGGCGACCTCCTCGCGCGTGATGCCAGGCATGCAGCGATCCTCAGGGGTGAGTGTGATGGTTTTGGCCCAATCCTATGGGCCAGGCCCCGGTGCCCGCGAAACGCTTTCCCCTACGCACCGGCGCGGGCCCTCCGCGGCCGCCGCCCGACCGGTGCGGGACCGGCACGGAACGGTGCGGAATCGGCGCGGCGCCCGCGTTCTGCCGCTCTCCGGACGCCGGTCATGTCCCGTTCATGTCCAGGGCGCCGCCACCTGACTGACTGACTCAAGTTGTCCAAACAACTTCTGGCGCCGGGGCCACCCGGGGCGGAGAGGACGGAGTCAGGTGTCCCCACTCGGAACCGCCGCTGCCGACGGCGGGAGCACACTGTCGCTGCTCTCAGCCACCAGCCCGCGCGCGGGCGACCGGCTGATCTTCCGCTGGACCACCGACGCGCCCCACGCCACGAACTGGATCGGGCTCTGCGATGGCGACCGCAGGCCCGGCGTCGGCTCCTCACCGGTCCGGACGTACGTCGCCACCGGCTCCGGCGACGTCACCCTCGACACCACCGGCCTCGGCGAGGGCACGTACACCGCCTGTCTGCTGGCCGAGGACGGCTACGGCATCCTCGCGAGGACCGCCCCCTTCACCCTCGCGGCCGGGCCCCCCGTGACGCCCCCGCACTGCGCCGTCGACTCGTTCACGACCGGCGATGCCCTGCCCGGCTCCCGGGTCTCCGTCGCGCTCGGCCCGCTGTGGATGCGCCCGCGGGGGAACGCGTCCGGCACGCCCTCCTTCCGCCGTCTGTCCGGCGACTCCTGGCTGGACGTGTCGTCCGACGGCAGGGTCAGCGGCACCGCACCCGCCGGGCCGGGCGCGCACCCGGCGCGGGTCACCGTCGCCGTGAAGGACAGCGCGGGCGGCACCGACACCGTGACCGTGCAGGTCCCGGTCCGGGCGGCCGCGGCCAGGGCCCGGCTGAAAGTCGCCTCGCTGAACCTGTGGGAGGCGGGCAGGAACGTCGACGACGCCCACGAGAAGCTGCTGCGGCTCGTCCTCGGACAAGGGCTCGACGCCGTGGCGCTCCAGGAGACCGGTGGCACCGCCGCCGGGCCGCTCGCCGACGCGCTGGGGTGGTACGCCTACGACACTCCCGCCGGGGTGGGACTGATCAGCTCCGGTACCGGCAGGCGGGCGTGCTGCTCGCCGCGATGAGGTGCGACCTCGCCGCCGGTACGACGCCGGTGATCCTCGCGGCCGGGCTCGCCTCGCCTTCGCACCTGGACCGCAGGGGCAGGGGCGGGGTCCGCTGGCCGGTGACCGTCGCCCTCGCCAGGGCCGGGCTGTCCGACGCGTTCCGCGAGGAGCACCCGCGGGCCGCGCGCGAGCCGGGCTTCACCTGGTCGCCCGTACGTCCCGACGAGCCGCAGGACCGGATCGACCAGGTCCAGTACGCCGGGCCGCTGCGGGTCGAGGGGGCGTACACGCTCTGCACCGGCCGGCCGCGGCCGGTCCCGGACGCCGCCGGCAACGGCTGGCCCTCGGACCACGCCGCGCCCGTCGTCGCCTTCTCCCTCCGCTGAGCCGGGTTGCCGCGTCGCGTCCGCCCAGCCGCCGAGCCGCATCGCGCCCGCTGAGCCGCCGCGCCTTCGTCGGAGCGTCCGCCGTCACCGCCGCCGTCGGCCGTTCCGAGGCGGAGGCCCCGGCCGCGCTTCCCGACCCCGGACCGCGCCGACGGCCGGCGGGCCCGGCCGACCCCAACCGTCGGTACCTGCGCCGGGTTCCTGCGTCCCTGCGAGGACGGCACGACCGACCCGTGGACGGACAGCGCCGACTGGAGTGGTTACCGGCAGAAACGCGGCCGCCATGGAGAAGAGGTCCGTTCTTCCTGGCGCAGCAGTGGGGAGTTCGTCCATTACTCGTGGGTCGGGTCGCGAAGACGATGTCGGTGGCGTACGCCGTGCCCCGGGAGACGCCCGGGGCATTCTCTCGTCCCAGGAGGACCGATGAGCACCCGAAGAAGCCGACGGGCCCTGGCGGGCCTGGCCGGTGCCGCCCTCGCGTTAACCGTGCTGCCGGCCACGGCCGTTCAGGCGGCGACAGGTTCACCGGCCGTCCCCGCTCCTCACCTCGCGCCGCACCGCGCGTCTCACTCCGCGCCTCTCTCCGCGACCGAGAGGATCCAGGACGAGCTGGCCCGCGACACCGCGGTCTCGCTCGCCGACTCCCGATGGAGTGCCCAGCTGCGCGCCGCCGCCCTGGGCTCGGCGGCGGTCGACCTGCACGCGCTGAGCGACCGGTCCACCGCGCCCGCGGGCCGGCGCCTCGAGGCGGCCGTCGCGGACGCCGACCAGGAGCTGGCCGAGGCCAAGGGCCTGGACGCCGGCAGTGGTTCACTGCTCCGGCTCCGGCTCGCCGACCCGTCGATGCGTACGGCCCTCGCGAAGGGCGTGAAGCCCCTGGTGGCCGCCGCCGTGTCGGACGACAACCGGAACTCCGTCACGGCCTGGGACGGCGCGGGCCGGGCCCATGTGCTTGCGGCGGACAAGCTCCCCGCCCTGCCCGTGTATCTCATCGACATCGACACGTCCAAGGCGCTCACCGCCGGCCTGGACGTCCTCGACCGTGAACTGGCGAAACTGGGCGTGGGCACGGCGGCCGGCTCGCAGAAGCCCACGGCGCCGACCGGGGCCGCGGCATCCACCGACGGTGTCTGGACCACCAGGATCACGTCCATCGGGCTGGCCGACGACATGGAGCCCTGGATCAAGGGCGGGGCCGAGATCTACGCCCTCGTCACCGGCTGGGGCCAGGACGGCGTGGCGCGGGTCGACACGGTGCAGATGCCGTACCTCGACGACGACGGGCGGACGTACTACCCGAACCAGGTCCTGGTGAACTGGTTCAGCTACAAGTACAACCTCGCCGACGTGGTCCTGATGGAGGACGACGGCGACACGAACTACAAGGAGCTCGCCCGCGCCATCGCGGCCGCCCTGCTGACGCTCACCGACCAGGGCGTCTATGCGCCCCTGGTGGACGCGGTCCTCGCGGCGATCCCGGACTCCTGGTACACGGACGACCCGGACTACGTGGACTCCTGGTACACGCTCTCCCGGCAGGACCAGGGCCGTCGCACGGGTGCCTCCGGCAACGGCTGGATGACCGTCGAGCCGTACTGGGTGGAGCAGTTCTGACGGCTGCATCGAATGTCTCGCCGAGTGCCGCGTGACGGGTGCGGGTGCGGGTGCGGCGACCGTCGCCGCACCCGTCACCAGGGCGTGTCCTGCGGATCAGGCCGGCTGTAGCATCAGCGGCTACCGCCGCGGGGCGAGCGGGGTCCGGTGCATGAGGTCCCCCCGGGCCCGCCGCAGGGCACGGCCGAGGTGAGGTGCCAGGGCACGCGAGCCCGGCAGGGTCCGCAGGACATCCCCTAGTTCACCACGTGGCCCGACGGGCGGTCCGCGTCGGCCGCTGCGGGCGGGAGCTCGCCCACGGGACGGCGCCAGCCGTGCTCGTCGCGGGCGCGGAGCCAGCCCGTGGTCTCCTGCGGCGGCATGGCGGCGGCGACCAGCCAGCCCTGGACCGCGTCGCAGCCCAGGTCGCGCAGCCGCTCCCAGGTCTCGTCGTCCTCGACGCCCTCCGCGACGACGAGGAGGCCGAGCGAGTGGGCGAGGTCGACGGTGCAGCGGACGATCTCGGCGTCCTCCGCGTCGACCGCCAGCCGGGCCACGAACGAGCGGTCGATCTTCAGCTCGCTCACGGGGAGCCGGCGCAGATGGACCAGCGACGAGTACCCCGTACCGAAGTCGTCCAGCGACATCTTCACCCCGTGGCCCGCGAGCCCGGCCAGGGTGTCCGCGGCGCGCTGCGGGTCCTCCAGCAGCACGTGTTCCGTTATCTCCAGCTGGAGCGCCCCCGCCGGGACACCGTGGCGTGCCAGCCGCGCCGCGACCGCGCCCGCGAAGCCCGCGGTGTGGACGTCACGCGGTGACACGTTGACGGCGACCGGCACGAAGAGGCCCTGGGCCCGCCACTTGGCGACCTGGCCGAGCGCCGTCTCCAGCACGTACTCCGTCAGATGGGGCATCAGCCCCGAGGACTCGGCAATGGCGATGAACTCGTCGGGCGGGACCCGGCCGCGATCCGGGTGCACCCAGCGCACCAGCGCCTCGAGGCCCGCCACATGGCCGTCGAAGCCGACCTTGGGCTGGTAGTGGAGCTCCACCTCGCCCGCGTCGAGCGCCCGGCGCAGATCGCCGAGCAGGCCGAGGCGGTCCGGCGTGTTCGAATCCCGCTTGGATTCGTACACCTCGACACCCGTACGGTCCCGCTTCGCCTGGTACATCGCCACATCCGCGCGTCTCAGCAGCCCTTCGGCGTCCAGGGCGTGGTCCGGGAACACGGCGAGGCCGGCGCTCGCCTCCAGCACCAGTGTGAGCCCGTCGAGATCGAGCGGCGAGGAGAGCTGGCCCACCAGATGGCGGGCGACGCGCTGCGCGCTGGTGGTGGAGTCGGCCGTCGGGAGGAGCACGGCGAACTCGTCGCCGCCGAGCCGTGCGGCCTCCGCCCCGCGCGGCAGGGCGAGCCGGAGCCGATCGGCTATCTGGAGCAGCAGCCGGTCGCCCGCCAGATGGCCGAGGGTGTCGTTGACCGATCGGAAACGGTCGAGGTCGATCAGGACGAGCGCGGACCGGGCGCCGATGTCTTCGGCCTCCTCCAGCGCCGCCCAGGTGCGCTCCAGGAGCCACTGACGGTTCGGCAGACCCGTGAGCGGGTCGCGCAGCTGCTCCTCTGCCCGTGCCCGGGCGATCCACAGGGTCGAGTCGAGGGCGATCAGCGGCACGGCGAAGAGCGGCAGCAGGATCGGCAGGGCGGTCGAGACCACGCAGATCAGCGGAGCGATGCCGAGCAGGGCGACGGCGACAAGACCTTGCCGCAGCAGGGCCGTACGGGCGGCGGTGGGCAGTCCGCCGCCCTGCGGTGCCAGCGCGTACCAGAGCAGCAGCCGGGTGGCGGCGAGATAGGCCGCCGCCGCGAGCACCACCTCGGGGATCGCGTCCAGGCCCCATTCCAGGGGCTGCCAGGGCTGTTCGACGGTCGGCGACTCGCCGAACGCGGCCAGGACCAGCGCCGCGGCGGCTATGCCCAGGATGTCCGCGGCTCCGTGCAGCACCCCCTGGCGCCAGCGGTGCCGGCGGGCGATGCCGACCAGCACCACGACGGCCAGGCTGACGAGCCCCGCGGGCACCCAGCCGAACTGCAGCAGCACGGCGAGGGTGAGGGCGGCACCGGAGCCGGTGCCGCCCCACCAGCGGTCGCGGCCGAGCGCGACCAGATGGCCGACGATGATGCCGGTGAGCAGGGCGAGGGACCAGCCCTCGGTGCCGCCCGGGAAGAGCGCGCGCCCCTCCTGGAGGGCGCTGACCAGACCCGTCGTCAGGACGACGGCTGCGAGCCCCGCGACCACGAAGGGCATCCTGGCGATGATGCCCGCAAACCCCGTGAAACGAGGCGGCCGTGAGACCGGGGCGGCACTTTCGGTCGGTTTCATTCCCGTCCCTCTCACAGCCGGCGGTGCCGATGCCACGCGATGGCCCCCTTGTCATGCCACCACGGCTGGAACCTCACCACGCAGCCATGCACGACAGGCGCACACCTCAACATTAGGCCGCAGAAGGCCCTGACGGGCAGCGCTCTACAGGTCTTGCCCGAATGCGACCCAGCCACGCCTATCCATCTGATATGCGCCGAACGGGTGATCTTTGCCGGAAGTTGTGCTCGAGCGTCCGTGCTACTCCTCGGCCGGCATCGCGGCGCCACGGGCCGCCTCCGGCCCCTGTTCGAGCAGCACCACGAAGCCGTCCTCGTCGAGCACCGGTACTTTGAGTTGCATGGCCTTGTCGTACTTCGAACCGGGGTTGTCACCCACGACGACGAATGAGGTCTTCTTGGAAACGGAACCGGTCACTTTCGCGCCGAGGCTCTGGAGCGCGTCCTTGGCGCCGTCCCGGGTGTAGTTCTGCAGGGTTCCGGTGACGACGACGGTGAGGCCGTCCAGGGGGCGTGGTCCCTCGTCCTCGCCCGCGCCCTCCTCCTCCATCCGGACGCCCGCGGCCCGCCACTTGCGCAGGATCTCGCGATGCCACTCCTCCTCGAACCACTGCTTGAGCGAGGCGGCGATGGTCGGGCCGACGCCCTCGACGGCCGCCAGCTCCTCCTCGGTGGCCTGCTCGATCCGGTCGATCGAGCGGAACTCGCGGGCGAGTGCCTCCGCCGCGACCGGACCGACGTGGCGGATGGACAGGCCGGTGATGATGCGGGCGAGCGGGCGCTGCTTGGCCGCCGCGATGTTCTCCAGCATCGCGAGAGTGTTCTTCTTCGGCTCGCCCTGCTGGTTGGCGAAGACCGTGACGATCTTCTCCTCGCCGGTCTTCGGGTCGCGCTTGGGCAGGCCGCTGTCCTGGTCCAGGACGTACGCCTTGATGGGCAGCAGCTGCTCGACGGTGAGATCGAACAGATCGCCCTCGTCCGCCAGCGGCGGCTCGGCGGGCTCCAGGGGCTTGGTGAGCGCCGCGGCCGCCACGTAGCCGAAGTTCTCGATGTCCAGGCACTTGCGCCCGGCGAGGTAGAAGAGCCGTTCGCGCAACTGGGCCGGGCAGGTGCGGGCGTTGGGAC
Organism: Streptomyces sp. NPDC059909; assembly: GCF_042730885.1. Classification (NCBI taxonomy): domain Bacteria; kingdom Bacillati; phylum Actinomycetota; class Actinomycetes; order Kitasatosporales; family Streptomycetaceae; genus Streptomyces; species Streptomyces sp. NPDC059909. Next base: position 75,017 of record NZ_JBHWKX010000003.1, on the reverse strand, counting down.
AGCGGAGGTCGATGTCGCCCTCCTTCATGGGCCGCAGCGCCGTGCCGCAATCGGGGCACTCGGCCGGCATCACGAACTCCCGCTCGGTGCCGTCCCGCAGGTCCACCACCGGCCCGAGGATCTCCGGGATGACATCGCCGGCCTTGCGCAGCACGACCGTGTCACCGATGAGGACGCCCTTGGCCTTCACCACGTCCTGGTTGTGGAGGGTGGCGAACTCGACCTCGGAGCCCGCGACCTTCACCGGCTCCACCTGCGCGTACGGCGTGACCCGGCCCGTGCGCCCCACGCCCACCTTGATGTCGACGAGCCTGGTGTTCACCTCCTCCGGCGCGTACTTCCACGCGATGGCCCAGCGGGGCGCCCGCGACGTCGAACCAAGGCGGCCCTGGAGCGGGATCTCGTCGAGCTTGACGACGACGCCGTCGATCTCGTGCTCCACGGAGTGGCGGTGCTCGCCGTAGTACGCGATGAACTCCCGGACCTCGTCGAGCGAGTCCACCACCCTGTAGTGCCGGGCGGTCGGCAGGCCCCACGCGTGCAGCAGTTCGTAAGCCTCCGAGAGCCGCTCGATCTCCAGGCCCTCGCGCGTGCCGATTCCGTGCACCACCATGTGCAGCGGCAGGGTCGCGGTGACCTTCGGGTCCTTCTGGCGCAGCGAACCCGATGCGGAGTTACGGGGGTTGGCGTACGGCTGCTCGCCCGCGGCGACCCGTCGGGCGTTGAGCTCCTCGAAGGCCTCCATCGGGAAGTAGACCTCGCCCCGGATCTCGACCAGATCCGGCACACGGTCACCGCGCAGTCGCTCCGGGATGTCGCCGATCGTCCGCACGTTGGGCGTGATGTCCTCGCCGGTGCGGCCGTCGCCGCGGGTCGCGGCGCGGGTCAGCCGGCCCTTCTCGTACGTCAGATTGACCGCGAGGCCGTCGACCTTGAGCTCGCACAGGAAATGGTACGAGGACGTCCCGAGCTCCTTGGCGATGCGGTCCGCCCAGGCCGCCAGCTCCGCCTCGTCGAAGGCGTTGTCGAGCGAGAGCATCCGCTCGCGGTGGTCGACCTTGGCGAGCTCCGTCTCGTACGCCCCCGCGACCTTCTGGGTCGGCGAATCCGGTGTGCGCAGCTCCGGATACTCCTCCTCCAGCGCCTCCAGCGACCGCAGGAGCTTGTCGAACTCGGCGTCGCTGATGACCGGCTGGTCCTTCACGTAGTACCGGAAGCGGTGCTCCTCGACCTGCTCGGCCAGCTGAGCATGCTTCTCGCGCGCCTCGGCGGGCACCGACCCCTGCTGTTCGACAGCCACCTTCGTCCTCCGTCACTCAGGGTTGTCCGCGAGCGATCTCGCCGCTCTGACGCAGTGCGCGAGGGCCGCGCGCGCATACGCGGGCGAAGCGCCCGCGAGCCCGCACGACGGAGTGATCACCACGGACTCGGCGAGAGTCCCCGGATTCAGCCCCAGCCTGCGCCACAGCGTCCTGACACCCATGACGCTACCGGCAGGGTCCGACAATGGACCGTCCGTGGACGCCACGACTCCCGCGAAGAGCTTCGTACCGCCCTCCACGGCCTCGCCGATCACCTCCTCGTCACGCTCGGTGATCAAGCCGAAATCGAACGAGACTCCTGCGGCCCCGGCCCGGCGCAGCAGTGCGAACGGCACGTCCGGCGCGCACGAGTGCACGACCACCGGCCCGTCGGCGGCGCCCATCACGTCCCGCAGCGCGCTCTCGACGATCTGCCGGTCCACCGCGCGGTGCGTGCGGTAGCCGCTGGCTGTCCTGACCTGGCCGCGCAGGACGGCCGTGAGCGACGGCTCATCGAGCTGCAGGAGCACCCGGGCTCCGGGGACGCGCCGGCGCACCTCGGCGAGATGCGCGCGCAGCCCTTCGGCGAGCGAACCCGCGAGGTCGCGGCAGGCGCCCGGGTCGCCCAGGGCGGCCTCCCCGTTCCTGAGCTCCAGGGCCGCCGCGAGTGTCCAGGGCCCGACGGCCTGGACCTTGAGCGGGCCCTGGTACCCCTGAGTGAACTCCTCCAGTGCGTCCAGGTCCTCCCCGAGCCAGGACCTGGCCCGCCGGGTGTCCCGGCCCGGGCGGTCGCTGACGCGCCAGCCGCTGGGCTCGACGTGCCCGTACATCTCGACGAGCAGGCCGATGGTCCGCCCGATCATGTCGGCGCCGGGGCCGCGGGCAGGAAGCTCCGGCAGATACGGGAAGTCCTCGAAGGTTCCTGTGACGGTCCTGGCGGCCTCGCGGGCGTCGCCACCGGGCATCGAGCCGACCCCGGTGGCGGGGCCCCAGAGGGAGTCGTCGCTCATCGTCCGGGCCGCACCGTCAGGTCGTTGATCTCCGCGTCGCGCGGCAGATCGAGCGCGGTGAGGATCGTCGTCGCGACCGATTCCGGGTCGATCCACTGCGCCGCGTCGTACTCCTTGCCCTCCTGCTGGTGCACCTTGGCCTGCATGGGGCCGGCCGTGCGTCCCGGGTAGACGGAGGTGACCCGGACGCCGTTCGGCTTCTCCTCGTGGCGCAGCGAGTCGGCGAGCGCCTTCAGGCCGTGCTTGGAGGCCGCATAGGCGCCCCACTCGGCATGGGCGTTCAGGCCCGCGCCCGAGTTCACGAAGATCACCGTGCCCTGGGCGACCCGGAGTTGGGGCAGCATCAGCCGGGTCAGCTCGGCCGGGGCCACCAGGTTCACATCGAGCTGGGCGTGCCAGGTCTTCGGCGTGAGGTCGCCGATCCGGCCCAGGTCCACGATGCCCGCGATGTGCAGGAGGGAGTCGAGGCGCTCGGGCATCGTCTGGTGCGAGAACGCCCAGGAGAGCCGGTCGGGTGCGGCAAGGTCGCCGACGAGGGTGCGGGAGCCGGGGTAGGACTGGGCGAGCTCCTTGGCGCGCCCGGCGTCCCTGGCCAGCAGCAGGAGCTCGTCGCCACGCTCGTGCAGCCGGCGCGCGACGGCCGCGCCGATGCCGGAGCCTGCCCCGGTGATCAGATGTGTAGCCATGCCTGCAATGCTCGCATCACCGCACCCCCGTGCCCTCCTCGAGGTAGGCGAGCGCGGCCACCGCGTCCTCGGCGAAGAAGACCAGGTCGGTGAGGGGGACGGGCAGGAAGCCCTCGTCCTCCATACGGCGGAACTGCTGCTTCAGCCCGTCGTAGAACCCCGCGGTGTTGAGCAGCACCACCGGCATCGTGGTCCTGCCGTGCTTCTTCAGCTCCAGGATCTCGGTGGCCTCGTCCAGCGTGCCCGTACCCCCCACCATGATCACAACGGCGTCCGCCCTGGCGAGCAGCAGCGCCTTGCGCTCGGCGAGATCCTCGGCGATCACCATCTCGTCGGCGTGCTGCCTCGCCTTCCCCGCCAGGAAGTCCACCGAGACACCTATGAGGCGCCCGCCCGCCTCCTGCACGCCGTCCGCGACCACCTTCATCAGACCGACGTCCGAACCGCCCCACACCAGGGTGTGCCCGCCCTTGCCGAGGAGCCGGGCGAATTCGCGGGCAGGGCGGGTGTAGCGCTCGTCGAGATCGGCGGCGGAGAGGAAGACGCAGATGTTCATGCGGTCCACCGTACGGTCGGGCACCGACAGCCGGCCCACCGCCGTCATCGGGCCCACTCAAGATTTATCGGGAAATCCCCTCCGCTGCCGATGAGTTCGGGGCACGGCACCGGTCACCAGGACATGGACAACCCGCACACGACGCTGAGCAGGATCCGGGGAACGGCGATGTCGGAGGACGGCACCGTCATCGCCTACGAGCGCCAGGGGGACGGTCCTCCCGTCGTGCTGGTCAGCGGCGCGCTGGCCACGGCCGCGAACGAAGCCCCGCTCGCCGCCCTGCTCGCGCACCGGTTCAGTGTGCTGACGTACGACCGGCGCGGCCGTGGGGCCAGCGGGGACACCGCTCCGTACGCCGTGGAGCGCGAGATCGAGGACCTCGCGGCGATCGTCGACGCGGCGGGCGGCAGCGCGTGCGTCCACGGGATGTCGTCCGGCGGGGCGCTGGCTCTGGAGGCGGCGGCGGCCGGCCTGCCCATCGCCCAACTGTCCGTCTATGAGCCGCCGTTCCTGACCGACCCGGCCGGCCGCCGGGAGAGCGCCGCCCGGCGGGCGCGTCTGGACGGCCTGCTCGCCGAGGACCGGCGCGCGGACGCGCTGGAGCTCTTCCTGGCCCGGATGATGCCGCCCTGGACGCTGGACCGGCTCCGTCGCTCCCCCCTCTGGGGGGAGCTCGAGGCGCTCGCGCCCACCCTGGCCTACGACCACGCGGTCATGGGCGACGCCCGGGTGCCCACGCAGCGGCTGCGCGAGATCACCGCGCGCGTGATGGTGGTCGACGGCGGCGCGAGCCCCGGCTGGCAGCGGGAGACGGTCCGTGTGATCTCCGAGACCCTCCCCCGCGGCCGCCACCGCACGCTGACGGGTCAGACGCACGAGGTGGCGCCGCATGTCCTGGCGCCGGTGCTCGAGGACTACTTCGCGGCGTGACGTCCCTGGGCCGTCCGTCTCCCGGATTTTCACGTTTTCACGACCGCACCCGGTCGGCGACCATCAAGAACGCTCCACCAATGGAGCGAAAAGGACACTCTCGCGATATTGCGAAAACCCGATCAGGATTCCTCTACTTATCACCTGCATACGGCGATTACGTCACCCGATTGCCGGGCGCCACGACCGAGGTCGAGGTCGTTGTTTGGAATATGACGAAAGCACAGCATGCAGGCCCAATTGCCTCCTGGAACATGGTCGGCTCCCCTGCGCTCGGGCAGGGAGAATGGATCTTCACACCGGCCTCTGTCGAGTGCGCGCCGACGCTCCACTGCGCCGATCGGCAGATCGAACTGAGGTACTCCTCCTCGGTGCTTGGGGATTTTCTGACAGCGATCGGCCAGATCCAGGCCAATTTCCACCGACTCTGGAACGCAGCACACCACCCATCGCCCGCCGGACACGGTGACGAGGGGACGGGGCGAAGCGCCCATGTATGACGAGCACGGCTCGTACGGTTCTGCGGCCGCCCATCCCGACAGTGGAGGCTTCCCTCCCTGGATGGACCCGTATGCCAACCCACCCCAGGAACCCCACCCGTCGTTGGGCGGCCAGCAGCAGCTTGCTCCCCTCGGCCTGGAGGCACTTGACGCGCCCTGGGACCCCGCTGAAGAACTGGCGGAGCTCCTGCAGACCGCGGACGGGAGCGATTCCGGAACATTTCCTTACGGCTATGGAGAAGCCGTTGGGCCGAATCCCTACGGCTATGGAGAAGCCGCCGGGCCGGAGGACGACGGTGCATTCGCCTTGATGACCGAGAGCACCGCCGAACTCCCCCGTCAGCGCCCCGCACACGGCCACCGCCGACGGGTCCCTGTGCGAAAGCCCGAGCGTACGCCGCTGCAGACCGTCAGCCTGTACATGGCCGCGCTGGCCGCCGTGATCGTCTCCATGGTCAGCGTTCTCGGGGGCGTGATCGCCTTTGAGCCACTGCGGCGCGTCGCCGAGCCAGGGACCTCTCCCGGCATGGTCGGGTGGTGGCCGTTCCTGGTCTACGGGCCCTGGATGGTCGCCTCCCTGTCCATCCTGCGCGCCTGCATCCACCGGCGCCGAGCTCTGCACTCCTGGATCGTCGTGGTCTGCTTCAGCACGATCGCCACAGCGCTGTGCGTGGCTCAAGCACCGAAGAACCTTGCCGACATGGCCTCGGTCGCGCTGCCCCCCATCGCGGCTCTGGCCTGCTTCCAACAGCTCGTCCGCCAGATCACCATGGATCGGCCTCCCCGCCAGGCCACTGCGCGCCACCGCACCACGGCCCCGTCGCCGATCCCTTGGCGCCCCACTGTCAGGCAGGCGGGCACGAGGTTGCGCAGCACACCGATCGCGGCCAACAGGACGGTCGGCGAGAAACGAGCCTCCAGGGGCTCGTTTCCCCAGCCGCCGACCCGTCGCAGCGGTTTCCTTCAGTGATACCTCCGGCGGCGCCTCGCCGCCGGACGGATCAGCACTCGGGCGGACGGCGCCCGGACGCGGTCGTCGCTCAGCCCCGGCCCGCGACGACCGTGTCCGCCGCGCGCCGCGTCGTCGTCGCGATCGTCGCCGAGCCGACGACGCGCGTGCCGTCGTACAGCACGATCGCCTGGCCGGGGGCGACGCCGCGGACCGGCTCGGTGAAGACCACCCGCAGCTCGTCGCCCACCAGCTCGGCCGAGACCTCGGTCTCGCCGCCGTGGGCGCGCAGCTGTGCGGTGTACGTGCCGGGGCCGGCGGGGGCCGTGCCGCACCAGCGGGGCTTGATCGCGGTGAGGGCGGTGACCTCGAGGGCCTCGGCGGGGCCCACCGTCACGGTGTTGTTGACGGGCGAGATGTCCAGGACGTAGCGCGGCTTGCCGTCGGGGGCGGGGTGACCGATGCGCAGGCCCTTGCGCTGGCCGATGGTGAAGCCGTACGCGCCGTCGTGGGTGCCGAGCTTCGTGCCTGACTCGTCGACGATGTCGCCCTCCGCCTTGCCGAGGCGCTTCGCCAGGAATCCCTGGGTGTCACCGTCGGCGATGAAGCAGATGTCGTGGCTGTCGGGCTTCTTCGCCACGGCCAGACCCCGGCGCTCGGCCTCCGCACGGATCTCGTCCTTGGTGGTGAGCGTGTCACCGAGCGGGAACATCGCGTGGGCGAGCTGCCTCTCGTCGAGCACACCGAGGACGTACGACTGGTCCTTGGCCATGTCGCTCGCCCGGTGCAGCTCACGGGTGCCGTCCTCGCGGACGACCACCGAGGCGTAGTGGCCCGTGCACACGGCGTCGAAGCCGAGGGCCAGGGCCTTGTCCAGCAGCGCGGCGAACTTGATCTTCTCGTTGCAGCGCAGACACGGGTTCGGGGTGCGGCCCGCCTCGTACTCCGCGACGAAGTCCTCGACGACGTCCTCGCGGAAGCGCTCGGCGAGGTCCCAGACGTAGAAGGGAATGCCGATGACGTCGGCGGCGCGGCGGGCGTCGCGCGAGTCCTCGATCGTGCAGCAGCCGCGCGCTCCGGTGCGGAACGACTGCGGGTTCGCGGAGAGCGCGAGGTGCACCCCGGTCACGTCGTGGCCCGCTTCGGCGGCGCGGGCGGCGGCGACGGCGGAGTCCACACCGCCGGACATGGCGGCGAGGACACGGAGGGGGCGCTGGCGAGTCTCAGTCATAGCCCTACCAGGGTACGGGGCCCCGGGAACCGAAAGCTCGCGAGTAAGCGTTCGGGAAAGTGATCGGGAGTGGAGAGGGGTGGCATGGGCAGCAGAGGCAAGGCGGCCGCGCCGCGCGGCGTCGGCCGGCGGGCCGTGCTGATCGGCGGCGGCGCGGCGCTCGTCGGTGCGGGAGTGGCCGCCAGGGACGAGCTGAGGCGTGCCTGGTGGCGGCTGCCCGGCATGGAGAAGAAGCGGGTCGAGGGCGAACTCGACCACGCGGGCGCGGCGTGGACGGCGGCGGCTCGCGCGAACTGGCGGCGGGCCGACCGGCCCGACGACTACACGATCGACCGTGTCGTGATCCATGTCGTCCAGGGCAGCTATCCGACCGCCCTCAGGGTCTTCAAGGACCCGGGTCACGGCGCGGCCGCGCACTATGTGGTGGGCAAGGACGGGCGGATCGCCCAGATGATCCGCGAGCTCGACGTCGCGTTCCACGCGGGCAACCGTGACATGAACGAGCGGAGCATCGGGATCGAGCACGAGGGCTTCGTGGACCGGCCCAAGGCCTTCACGGACGCGATGTACGCGGCGTCGGCGCGGCTCACGGCCGACATATGCAGGCGGTACGGGTTCCCGGCGGACCGGAAGCACATCATCGGCCACGTCGAGGTGCCGGGGACGGACCACACCGATCCCGGACCGCACTGGGACTGGGACCGGTACATACGGCTGGTGCGGGAGGCCATGGCCGCCCCGCCGGAGCCGTCGACGACGACCGCCGGCTGAGCCCTGGCGTCCGCCGAGTCCTGCGTCGGCCGAGTCCTGTCGTCAGCTGAGCCCTGCGGTCAGCTGAGCCCTGCCGTCCGCGCGCGCTCGACCGCTGGGCCGATGACCTTCGCGACGGCCTCGATGTCCGCATCCGTGGAGGTGTGGCCGAGGCTGAAGCGGAGTGTGCCGCGGGCCAGGTCCGGGTCGGTGCCGGCGGCGAGCAGGACGTGACTGGGCTGGGCGACGCCGGCCGTGCAGGCGGAGCCGGTGGAGCACTCGATGCCCTGGGCGTCGAGGAGCAGCAGCAGCGAGTCGCCCTCGCAGCCGGGGAACATGAAGTGGGCGTTGGCCGGGAGCCGGTCCTCGGGGTCGCCGCCGAGGATCGCGTCCGGTACGGCGCTCCGTACGGTCTCGATCAGCTTGTCGCGCAGGCCACCGATCTCGCGGGCGAAGTCGGCGCGGCGCTCGGCGGCGAGCTGCCCGGCGACGGCGAAGGCGGCGACGGCGGGCACGTCGAGGGTCCCGGAGCGTACGTGGCGCTCCTGACCGCCGCCGTGCAGGACGGGCACCGGGCTGTACTCGCGGCCGAGCAGCAGCGCGCCGATTCCGTAGGGGCCGCCGATCTTGTGGCCGCTCACCGTCATCGCCGCGAGGCCGGAAGCACCGAAGTCGACGTCGAGCTGCCCGACGGCCTGCACGGCGTCGGAGTGCAGCGGAATGCCGAACTCCGCGGCAGTTTCGGCGAGTTCACGGATCGGCATGACGGTGCCGATCTCGTTGTTGGCCCACATGACGGTGGCGCAGGCGACATCGTCCGGGTCGCGCTCGATCGCCTCGCGCAGCGCCTCGGGGTGCACGCGTCCGTACGGGTCGACGGGCAGGTACTCGACGTTCGCGCCCTCGTGCTCGCCGAGCCAGTGCACGGCGTCCAGGACGGCGTGGTGCTCGACGGGGGCGGCCAGGACTCTGGTGCGGCGTGGGTCGGCGTCCCGGCGGGCCCAGTAGAGGCCCTTCACGGCGAGGTTGTCGGCCTCGGTGCCGCCAGAGGTGAGGACGACCTCGCTGGGTCGTGCCCCGAGCGCCTCGGCGAGCGTCTCACGGGCCTCCTCGACGGTACGGCGGGCCCGCCGGCCCGCGGCGTGCAACGACGAGGCGTTGCCGGTGACGGCGAGCTGGGCGGTCATCGCCTCGATCGCCTCCGGAAGCATCGGAGTGGTCGCGGCGTGGTCGAGGTAAGCCATGGTGCCCATGATTCTACGAGCCGACGGGTGCCGGCTTGCGCCGCCGGGGCACCGGGGCGGCCGTCCGACCGGTCGACCGACCGGTCGGCGTGGGCGGTGCCGGGGCGGAGTACCCCGCGGGCGCTCCGCTCGGCGGCATGGACCGAGCGCGCCGAGCCGCACGGACAGGGACCCGGGCAAGGACCGGCCGGGCCGCGTCGTAGCGGGCCCGCACAAGACCTGGGATCAGCCGCCGAAGTTCCAGGCGACCGTCCCGTTGCCGCTCAGGAGCACGACGAGGACGACGAGATCGGCAACGCCGAGGCCCAGACCGAGCAGGGCACGGCCACGGCGTGCGGTCCCGCGCCACAGGGCGAGTCCGGCGAGCACGATCGCGGCGGGGCCGAGGATGACGTTCATCACCAGCAGGCCGACCAGGCCGAGCACGAACGCGGCGACGGCCATGCCGTCGGCGTCCCGCGTCGTCCCGGTGAACCGGCGGGCGGAGGGGGCGAGTTCCATGGTCCGGCTCCCGGGGTCAGTGGGCGCGGCGGCGCGCGAGCCGCTCACGTACGGCGAAGACGAGCAGCCAGGCGCCGATGACGGCGGCGGCGACGGCGGACGCGGGGAGCGGAATCTGAGCCACGGCACCCAGGAGGACTCCCAGCAGTAGGAGTACGGCGACGAGGGCGACCATCATCAGCCTTTCGCGGAACGAGATCGATTGGGGAGTACAACTGTTCACTGACTTCTCAGTCTAGTCTTCCCAGAACCGGAGTACGGTTGTTTACTGAATGGCATGAGTCACACCGTGGGCATCCGCCAGGCCCAGAAGTTGAAGACCCGTCAGGCACTCCTGGACGCGGCCCTGCGGCTGCTGGAGCACCAGAGCCTGAGCAGCCTCGGACTGCGCGAGGTGACCCGGGCCATCGGGGTGGCGCCGACCGCGTTCTACCGGCACTTCGCGGATCTCGCCGAGCTCGGCGTGGCCCTGGTCGAGGAGACCCTCGGCAGCCTGCACGGCCTCATCGGCGAGATCCTCGCCGAGACGGGCGACGCCGGGCTGCGGATCGAGCGCACCGTGGATCTCATCGCCCGTCATGTACGGGAGCAGCCCGCCCACTTCCGCTTCATCGCGCGCGAGCGGCACGGAGGCGTCGGCCGGGTCCGCGCGGCCATCGCGGACCAACTGCAACGCTTCACCGAGGAGGTGGCCGAAGCGCTCGCCCGGGAGCCGGTGTCGGAGGGCTGGAGCGAGGCGGACCTGCGGATGCTGGCGGGGATGTATGTCGACCACATGGTGATGACCGCGTCGGCGTTCCTGGAAGCCCTGGAGGCCGAAGGGGCCGAAGGGGCCGAAGGGGCTGGGCATGCAGGAGAGACCGGCGGCCCGGACACGGTCCCGGACGCACACGAAGTCGCCCGCATCGCACGCGACCGGCTGCGCCTGGTCACGCTGGGACGCCGCCACTGGCTGAAAAACCGCGACTAGCCCTGGCCCCTCCACCGGTCGGGGCCCGTCCGCCGGCCCGTATCCCGTCCACCGGTCCGGGCCCGACCGCGCGCGCCGGGCGCCTCAGTCCGTCTCGGCAGGGCGGCCCTCGCCCGCCATGAACCTCCACACGAGCCCGTGGCCCAGCACGACCAGCAGGATCAGCAGCACCGCCTCGGCCTGGATCGGCTGCAGGCCGACCACATCGGCGAGCTCGGGGGCCGCGCCCACCACGGCGATCAAGGCGTAGAACAGAGCCGCGACGGCCTGCGCCAGGGTCAGCAGCACCGAGGAGCCGTCCCGGCGGCTGCGTCCGGTCAGCCGCAGCGTCGACACACAGCCGATCACGGCGAGCACGACGAAGCTGAACCGCCAGACCGCCGGGGTCTCGGTGCCGCCGACCTGCGCGAACAGTCCCATGAGCGCGGGCAGCAGGAAGGAGAGGTAGATACCCCCGACGGTCCTGCGCAACGTCGGATCGCGCAGCCACTCCGGATGACCCTGCACCACGTTCCACCAGAGGCCGACCAGCGTGAAACAGGTGGCTGCGAAGAGTGCGTAGAACGTGCTGACATCCACCGGGCCTCCCGCATCGGAGGCGCACACCGTGTCCCGTGCGCCGCCGTGCGGCGAGCGTGCCATGCGGGTGCCGCCGGCGCCGTGGACCGACACCCGTCACACACTCGGCCGGGTGCCGCTCACCTGAGGCCGGGCGGCACCCCACGGTCGACCGGGCAGCACCCGGCGGTCAACCGGGCAGTACCCGACTGTCAGCCGGTCGTCAGCGGGGCCTTCGCCAGCTGACGCGACTGGGCGACCAGACGGTCCGCGCTGTCCCAGACCTCGGCGTCCTCCTCGAGGAAGCCGCCCGCGAGGTTGCGGGTGGTGATGGAGACCCGCAGCGGGCCGGGGGCAGGGCGGCACCGTACGTGGGTGGTGAGTTCGACCGTCGGGGTCCAGCCCTTGAGGCCGAGCTCGAACGAAGTCGGCGGCAGTGCGTCGACCGTGAGCAGGAGCGAGAGCGGGTCGGCGTCGCGGCCGTCGGCGAGCCCGAACCAGCCGCGCATCTCGCCCTTGCCCGAGGGCGCGCCGACGGCCCAGCCGACGGTGGCGGGGTCGAGCTTGATGTTCAGCCGCTCGGTGATCGCCGAGGAGCCGGGAATGGCGGGCGCGGGACCGTCGGCCGGGCCGAGGCAGTGTTCGTACGGCGGGATGGCCGGCGGCTTCGCGGTCGTACGGACGTTGTCCGGGAGAGCGTCGAGGTCGCCGTAGGTGGCGAGGACGCGGATGCGCTCGACCTCGCTCCCGTCCTCCGCGTACTGGAAGAGGGAGGCCTGGCCGGTGGAGAGGGTGCGCCCGGTGCGGATGGTCTCGGTGCGGATCACGGCCGGGCCGGGTGCGGACGGGCTGAGGTAGTGCGCCGAGACGCTGAAGGGGTCCGAGTGCGGCAGGGCGTCGCCGAGGGCACGGCCGAGCAGCGCCAGCAGATAGCCGCCGTTGACGGCGTGGATGATCGTCCAGCCGGCGGAGAGCTCCACGTCGTACACGCCCGGGACGTCCGGGTCTCGCAGGGCGACAGCGGTGTCGCGGTCGAACTCGCTGTCCCCGATGGTTGCCTGTGCCACCTGTGCCATGCCTGAACCGTACAACAGATAACTACTAAGCGGTAGCTTTCCTCGGCGGCCCACGCTCGCCTCCCCTCAGGCCTCCTCGGCGGCAGTGGACCGTCGGTTCCAGGCGCGCGGCGCCCGCCAGTGGTAGCGCATGGCGAGGAGGCGCAGGAGGAAGCTCGTCACGACGGCGAGTCCGCTGGTGACGGCGGTGAGCGCGTCGAAGCGGATGCAGAGAACCACCATCGTGGCGCCGACGATGGCCGGGACGGCGTAGAGGTCCCGGTCCCAGCGGAGCAGCGACGGCACCTCGTTGGCGAGCACGTCGCGCAGGACGCCGCCACCGACGGCGGTCGCGAGGCCGAGGACCGCGGACGAGGTGAGGCCGAGGCCGTACTCGTACGCCTTGGTCGTGCCGGTGACGCAGAAGAGGCCGAGCCCCGCCGCGTCGAACACGTTGACCGCGCCCTGGATGCGCTCGACCTCGGGGTGCAGGAAGAAGACGAGCACGGCGGCGACGAGCGGCATGAGGAAGTAGCCGAGATCCGTGAACGCGGCGGGCGGCACGGCACCGATGATCAGGTCCCGGAACAGCCCGCCGCCCAGGGCCGTGACCTCGGCGAGCACGGCGATGCCGAAGACGTCGAAGTTCTTGCGTACGGCGAGAAGGGCGCCGGAGATCGCGAAGACGAAGATCCCGGCGAGGTCGAGCACATGCTGGACGGAGGGCGTGAACAGTTCGTGGAGCACCGGCCAATTGTGCCGCCTCGCTTGTGCGCCCTGGCCCCACCCGGTCCCAGGGCGCCCTGGGACCGGCGTTGCCGCCCGGGTGCGTGCCGGCGGCGGGCACACCCCCGGGGGCGGTCCTTGCGGAACCGCTCGCCCCGGGGCCCGGCGACTACTTCTCGGGGGACTCGTCCGACTCCGGAGCCTCGGCCTCCGGCTCGGCGGCCGTCGGCTCCTCCGACTCCTCCGAAGCCTCGGGCTTCGTGATCGTCACGACCTCGATCGCCTCGCGGGCCGACGGGAGCACCGGCTCGTCCGGGGCCAGGTCCGCCGCGCCCTCCGGGTGATGACAGGCGACCTGCTGGCCCGGGCGGAGCTCCAGCAGCGGTGGCTCCTGCGTCTTGCAGATCTCCGTCGCCTTCCAGCACCGGGTGTGGAAGCGGCATCCGCTCGGCGGGGAGATCGGCGACGGGACGTCGCCCTTCAGCAGGATCCGCTCGCTCTTCGCGCCCCGGCGCCGCGGGTCCGGCACCGGCACCGCCGACATCAGGGCCTTGGTGTACGGGTGCATCGGCGACTCGTACAGCGACTTGCGGTCCGCCAGCTCCACGATCTTGCCGAGGTACATCACCGCGATCCGGTCCGACACGTGCCGGATGACCGACAGGTCGTGCGCGATGATGACGTACGTCAGGCCGAGCTCCTCCTGGAGGTCGTCCAGGAGGTTCACCACCTGCGCCTGGATCGACACGTCCAGCGCGGAGACCGGCTCGTCCGCGACGACCAGCTTCGGCTTCAGGGCCAGCGCCCGCGCGATGCCGATGCGCTGCCGCTGACCGCCGGAGAACTCGTGCGGATAGCGGTTGTAGTGCTCGGGGTTGAGGCCCACCAGGCCGAGCAGCCGCTGGACCTCCTTCTTGATCCCGCCCTCGGGCTCGACGCCCTGGAGCCGGAACGGCGCCGAGACGATCGAGCCGACCGTGTGCCTCGGGTTCAGCGAGCCGTACGGGTCCTGGAAGATCATCTGGACGTCCCGCCGCAGCGGGCGCATCTTGGCCACACCCAGGTGCGAGATGTCGGTCCCCTGGAACTCGACCGTGCCGCCCGTCGGTTCGAGGAGACGGGTGATCAGTCGGCCCATCGTCGACTTGCCGCAGCCGGACTCACCGACCACGCCCAGGGTCTCCCCCGGACGGACGTCGAAGGAGATCCCGTCGACCGCCTTCACGGCACCGACCTGACGCTGCAGCAGCCCCTTCTTGATGGGGAAGTGCTTGACCAGGCCGTCCACCCGGAGCAGCGGCTCGGGCGCGGAGGGCGAGGCGGCGGCCTGCGCCGGAATCGTCACGTCACTCTTCTCGCTCACAGCTTCGGCGCAATCTCTTCGGTCCAGATCCGGGTCCGCTCCTCCTGCGGCAGGTGGCACGCGGACCAATGACGGCCGCCGCCCCCGTCCGTCGCCAGCTTCAGCTCGGGACGAACGGTGCGGGTGATGCCGTCCTTGGGCATGTCCGCGTACGGGCAGCGCGGGTGGAAGGCGCAGCCGCTGGGGACGTTGATGAGGCTGGGCGGCGATCCCTTGACCGGGATGAGCCGGTCGGTCTGCTCCCGGTCGATGCGCGGCATCGAGCCGAGCAGGCCCCAGGTGTAGGGGTGCTGCGGCTCGTAGAACACCGACTCGGCCGGCCCGCGCTCCACGCAGCGCCCGCCGTACATCACCAGGATGTCGTCGGCGAGCTCGGCGACCACGCCCAGGTCGTGGGTGATGATGATGACCGCGGAGCCGAACTCCTTCTGCAGATCCCGGATCAGGTCGAGGATCTGCGCCTGGACGGTCACGTCCAGTGCGGTCGTCGGCTCGTCCGCGATGAGCAGCTCGGGGTTGTTGACCAGCGCCATCGCGATCATCGCGCGCTGGCGCATACCGCCGGAGAACTCGTGCGGGTAGTTGTCGACGCGCTTGCCCGGCTCGGGGATGCCGACCCGGTCGAGCAGCTCGACCGCGCGCTTGCGGGCGGTCTTCTTGTCCACGTTGTTGTGGACTCGGTAGGCCTCCACGATCTGGTGGCCGACCGTGTAGTACGGGTGCATCGCCGACAGCGGATCCTGGAAGATCATCGCCATCTCGCGTCCGCGCAGCCGGCGCACGGAGTCGGGGTCGGCGGAGAGCAGTTCCTGGCCGTTGAGCCAGATCTCGCCGGAGATCCGCGCCTTCTGCCGCCCGTACTGCCCGACGGTGTGCAGACCCATGATGCCGAGCGACGTCACCGACTTGCCGGAGCCGGACTCGCCCACGATGCCGAGGGTCTTGCCCTTCTCCAGCTGGAAGGTGAGGCCGTCGACGGACTTGACGAGGCCGTCGTCCGTCGGAAAGTGGATCTTCAGGTCGCGTACGTCCAGAAACGCGTCGGACGGTGCGGACGCGACGGGCTCGCCCACGGCGGCTCCGGTCTTCGACAGCTTGTCCGTCATGCGAGCCTCACTCGGGGGTCGATCACCGCGTACAGAAGGTCCACCACGAGGTTCGCGATGACGACACAGGCCGCGGTGATGAGCGTCACCGCCAGGATCAGCGGCAGGTCGCGGTCGCTCACCGCCTTGTAGGCCGCGTAGCCGAGGCCGTGCAGATCGAACGCGGTCTCGGTCAGGACCGCGCCACCGACGAGGGCGCCGAGGTCCATGCCGAAGATGGTCAGGATGGGGGTCATGGTGGAGCGCATGGCGTGCTTGCCGAGCACGACCGGCTCCGGCAGGCCCTTGGCCCGTGCCGTGCGGATGTAGTCCTCGCCGAGCACTTCCAGCATGGTGGCGCGGGTGAGCCGCGCGTACATCGCCGCGTAGAGGAAGGCGAGGGTGACCCAGGGCAGTAGCAGGCCGCCGAACCATCCGCCGAGCGACTCGCTGATCGGCACGTACTCGGCGTTGAGCCAGCCCAGCTGGGTTCGGAAGACCAGCATCGCCAGCATGGCGGTGAAGTAGATCGGGAGCGAGACACCGGCGAGCGCGGTGATCATCGCGATCCGGTCGACGACCGTGCCGCGCTTGAGCGCGGAGAGCACACCGGCGGTGACACCCAGGATCAGCCAGAGCACCGCGGCACCGAGGACCATGGAGATCGTCACCGGGAGGCCGTCGAGGAGCATGTCCCAGACCTCCTGCTCGGTACGGAAGGAGTAGCCGAAGCAGGGCGCCGCACAGTGGATGGTCTCGCCGCCGCCGACGTAGTCGCGGCCGACGAAGATTCCGGATACGAAGTGCCAGAACTGCACCAGGATCGGCTCGTCCAGGCCCAGCTTCTGACGGATGCCCTCAATGGCAGCCGGATCCGCCTGCTTGCCGACGAACATCGCGGCAGGGTCGCTGCCGGTCATCTTGGGGATGAGGAAGAAGATGCCGAACGTCACCAGGGTGACGACGAGCAGCATCACTGCGACGGCGAACAGCCGTCGGACGATATATGCAAGCATGCGGTCGGCCGGGCGGCGGCCGGGAAATCCGATCGGATTCCCCGGCCGCCGCGCACGGCCATCACCTGCCCTTCGGACCTAGCGGCGGGTGGTGCGCCGTTGGAGCGGGTGGAGGGTTACTTGACGACGCCGAGCGACGCGTAGTCGTAGCGGCCGTTGTAGGCGTCGGCCGTGTAGACGTTGGTCAGTCGCGAGCTGCGCCAGATGATGTTCTTCTCGTGGGTGAAGGGCAGGTAGACCGCGGCCTCCGAGACCTTCGTGTTGATCTGCTTGTAGAACTCGCCGGCCTTGTCCGGGTCGGTCTCCTTGAGTGCCTGGTCGAACAGCCCGTTGATCGCCGGGTCGTTCAGCTCCGAGAAGTTGTTGTTACCGCTCTGGAGGATGAAGCGGCCGTCCACCAGCGGCTGCATGAAGCCCTGACCGGTCGGGAAGTCGGCGCCCCAGCCCATGATGATGATGCCGTAGCCCTTCTCCTTGACCACCTTCGGCGAACCGATGATGCCGGAGGTCTGGGCGCCGTCGAACTGGTCGATCTGGGCGTCGATGCCGACGGCCTTCAGCGACTGCTGGAGGGACTCGGCGGTCGCGATCTCGACCTTCTTGTTGTTGCGGACCGCAATGGTGGTCTTGAAGCCGTTCGGCTTACCGCACTTCTTCAGCGCTTCCTTCGCCTTGGCGACGTCCGGCTTACCGCCGAGCTTGCCGTACGGGTCGGCCTTCGGGTCGGCACCCTTGATCGCCGGCGGCAGCATGTTGGTGGCGATGTCGCCACCGGCCTGCGGGCCGCCACGGGCGGTCTGCAGGGACTTGGAGTCGGCGGCGTAGATGATCGCCTTGCGGCACTCGACGTTGTCGATGACCGTCTGCGGGAAGACCGCGTAGCGGATGAAGCCGGTCTGCGGGTTGTCCGCGTTCTCCTTGTGCTGCTGGAGCACCTTGGCGCGGGCCGCCGCACCGACGCCGGTGGCGTTGAGGTCGAGGTCGTACTCGCCCTCGATCAGACGGTTGTCCATGTCGTCGGCGTTGGTGGTCAGCTTGACGCTGATCTTGTCCGGCAGCGCCTTGCGGATGGTGTCCGTCTTGGCGTCCCACTTGTCGTTGCGGACGAGCAGCATCGACTTGTTGGGGGTGTACTCCTGCCACTTGTACGGGCCGGAGGAGAAGGGCTTCAGGCCGTACTTGGCCTTGGTGTCCATGTCCTGGCGGACCGGGGAGGCGGCGGGCATGGCCAGCATCTGCAGGAAGTCACCGTTGGCGACCGGCAGCTTGAAGATGATGGTCTTGTCGTCCGGGGTCTCGATCGCCTTCAGGCCGAGCTTGTCCGCGGAGGTGTCCTTGTAGGGACCCTTGTACTCGCCCTTGGGGTCGAGGACCTGCTGGAGGTAGATCGGACCGCCGGAGATGACGTCCTGGGCCCAGATGCGCTCGATGCCGTACTTGATGTCCTTGGAGGTGATCGGCTTGCCGTCCTCCCAGTTCACCCCGTCCTTCAGCGTGAAGGTGTAGGTCAGGCCGTCGGCCGAGACCTTGCCGGTGTCGGTGGCGAGGTCGGAGACCAGCTCGGTGGAGCCCTCACCCGGGACGGCCTTGAAGGAGACCAGCTGGCGGGTGTAGTAGCGGGCGAAGTCCCACATGAAGCCGTAGTAGCCGCGCTGCGGGTCCCACGAGTCGGCGTCCTGCGAGCCGATGAACTTCAGCTCGCCGCCCTTCTTGTCCGAGGCGTTGGCGACCTTGTTCACCGCGGCGTTGAAGCCCGCAGCGCCACCCTTGCCCTTGTTGCCACCGTCGTCGCCACCACCGCACGCCGTGGTGACGAGCATGGTGGCCGCGGCGAGCAGTGCGCCCGCGGCGAGTCGGCGCCGCGCTGGGCTGTTCAGTGTCATGCTCTCGCAACCTCCGAATTAGTGGCGGCCGTTACGGCGGTCCGCCGTTTGGGGATTGGCCACCTGTCGCCAGCGGCAGGGGCGGTCTTGCGGTTTCTTCCGGACGGCTCATCGCGGAGGATCAGGTGCCGAGCGACGAGCGATCGGCAGGCGGTCAGCGAGCTCCCTTCGGGTCGAGCGCGTCTCGCACGCCGTCGCCGAAGAGATTGAACGCCAGGACGGTGACGAAGATCGCGAGGCCCGGGATCACCATGAACAGGGGGTCCGATTCATAGGTGGTGATGGCCGTCGACAGCATCTGACCCCAGGAAGCGGTGGGAGGCTTCACGCCCGCACCGAGGAAGCTGAGGGCCGCTTCGGTGAGGATGTTGGTGGGGATCATGAGCGTCGCGTAGACGGTGATCGGGGCGATCAGGTTGGGCAGCAGCTCCCGGCGCAGGACGTAGAGGCGGCCGGCACCCAGGCTGCGCGCGGCCTCGACGTACTCGCGCTCGCGCAGCGAGAGGGTCTGGCCGCGGACGATCCGGCCCACGTACGGCCAGCCGAAGAACCCGATCACGACCACCAGGGCGCCGATGCGAACTCCGGACCCGGAGACTCCGAGGAGCTCGTTGGGGAGGACGGAGACCAGGGCGATGGTGAAGAGCAGCTGCGGGAAGGCGAGCATGACGTCCATGACCCGGCTGAGCGCCGCGTCGATCCAGCCACCGAAGTAGCCGGCCACGATGCCGAGGATCGTGCCGAGGAGGACCGCGAAGACCGCCGCGAGAAAGGCGACGAGGAGCGAGATCCGGGCACCGTAGACGATGCGGCTGAAGACATCACGGCCGTTGACCGGCTCGACGCCGAAGAGGAAGTCGGAGCTGATGCCGCCGTAGGAGCCGATCGGAGTGCCGAAGAGCGGGTCGATCTGGTCCTCGTGGAACTCGTCCGGCGGGTGGCCGAGCAGGCCCACGATCAGCGGCGCGAAGACCGCGACCAGGATCAGGAAGAACACGACGACACCGCCCGCGAGGGCGAGTTTGTCCCGCTTGAGCCTTGTCCAGGCGATCTGCCACGGGGACCGGCCCTCGATCGCCTTCCGGGGGACATCCGCGGCGACATCAACAGCCGCGGTCTCAGCCACTGTCGTGTCGTGCAGTGGTGCCGTCATCGTGGTGGGACCCCTCTCGGCCGACTGTGGTCGACCCGCGCCCGCCGCTGTAGCGGCTTGGCTCCAACAGTGGTGCAGTGTGTGCGGGACGAGCACCTGCCCGACCGGCTAGTCGCACGCAGGTCCGAAGGTGCTTGTTTCCGGGGAGTCTTCAATGGGCACGCGATCACCCGCCAGACCTGTCGGGGAATGTTTGCGTAAACGTGATGCGGTCAGTCAGGTTCCGTTATCCGGACTGGGAGATCGACTGAGCGGACCACTCGGCCGCTAATCCGTCAGATCGGACATGCGGCGCAAATTCCGCCCATGCCCGGTGAATTGACCCCTGAATGAGAGGGCGGTCCGTGCGCGGTTCAGTACGCCCGCGGCGCGGCGGGAGGGTATCCGTACCCCGGCTGCTGGGGCGGTACGCCATGGGCCTCGCGGTCGTAGAAGGGGCGGGCGTTGGCCCGCAGCCACATGGTCACCGGGTCGTACTCGTCGGACATGGCGACGGTGGAGACGGGGAGGCCGTCGGGGACGGCGACGATCGACTGCTGCATCATCGCGCGGACGGCGTCGACGGACTGCTGCCCCGTGTCGTACAGATCGAGGCCGATGGCGAGATACGGGGCACCGAGTGCGGGCTGCACCCAGGCCCTGCGCAGGGAGCGGACGGCGGGGGTGCGATGGGCGTTCTGCGTGAGCAGGGCGTAGAACTGGGGGATCTCGATGGCGGGCTCGGTCAGCCGCAGCGGCCCCGCGGGCATCCGGTCGAGGCCGGTGGCGATCCGGCGCAGGTCGAGCCAGGGGATGCCGACGCCGCCGCCCGGGGCGTGCGGGTTGAGCCAGATGCCCCACCGGTCGGGGAAGAGGGTCCGGGCGATGTCGACGCCGGTGACGACCTCGTGCGCGCGGTTCCAGCCGGAGGCGGCGAGCTCCTGGGCGGAGGTGACGCAGGGCGCGTAACCCTGGCCGTCCACCTCCATGTTCCCGTACTGGGCGTCGGGCGAGCCGGACCGGCCGTGCCAGAGGAGCATCCAGAGCCGGCCTTCGGCGAGGGCGTGCAGCAGCGCCTCGTACGCGTCGTAGCGTCCGGGCGTCACCTGGCGCAGCATGTGCTCGACCTGCCCGGCCGCCGCGGTGCCTGACGCACTCACTCTGGGTCCCGCCCCTCTTCGATCCGCCATGGAGTGTGCGACCGCACCGGGCAAGTGCGGCGGCCACGTCATCAAACCAGCTTAAGCGGCCGTACTGACACCAACTCGACGACTACAGGTGCGAGTGGGCGTGCGGCTGCGGGTGCTGCCGGGTGTAGAAGGGCCGGACGCGGTTGAGCATCCAGTCGCCGACGGGGTCCTGCGCGATGTCGAGGAGAACCAGGTTGACCGGCCACTTCACGGCCACGCGGCCGAGGGCGCGGCCGAGGGCGTCCATGGGGGCGGTGCGGTGGTGGCCCTCCCAGGCGGAGAGCTGGACACCGACGAACAGCGTCGGCGCGTCGCCCTCGATGCTGGCGAGGACGCGGCGGGCGGTCTGGACGACGCCGGTCTCCTCGAACTCTCCGGCCGCGGCCGCGAGGAAGTCGATCGGCTCGTCCTGCCAGTCCGGCTCGAACAGCCGCACCCGGCCGCCGCCGGCGGACCCGTCCAGGGGCGTGCGCCCGACCCGGCACAGCTCGGCGACGGCGGGCGGCGGGAGGGGTACACCGATGGTGCCGCCGGGATTCACGGCGATCCCGAGCTGCGGGGGCAGTCCGCGGGCGAACTCGATCGCGGGAGCGACGGTGCCGGACATCCGGTCGCCGACGCACTGCAGGAACTGCTGCTGCGAGCTGTAGACGGGTACGTACGGCGCCCCGTCGATGTCCAGCGTCGGCAGGTCGAGGGCGGCGCTCCCGGGTCCGCCGCCGTTGGGCAGCGGCACCCAGACGTGGCTCCGCCCGAGCACCTCGACGAGCCGGCCCCCGGCGGCGGGGTTGCCGAGCGACGCGGCGAGCACCTCTTCGAGCTCATTGGCGGGCCATGTCGTGTCCACGTGCGTTTCCCTGCTTCCCCGTCCCCGTGCGGCCCGGGGTCGGGCCGCGATGTCCTGCCCAAGCAGGGTAACGGCACCACGGGGCGCCCCGGGGGCTCCGCCCCCGGACCCCGCTGGGGCGCCGCCCAGGTCCCGGTTCCGCCGGCTCTGCCCCCGACCCCCGCTCCTCAGCTCCCCCACGCCCTGGGCGGGCGAGGGGGGCGCAGGGCGCCCGGAGCTCGATGACGGACACCGGCCCACCCGCCGGTACCAGCCAGGCCTTTCAAGCCCCTCCGGCGCTTGAGGACGGACACGCCGGCCGAGCCTCCGGTGCGCGCTCACATGTCCAGCCCGTCCGGCGCTCGAGACGGACACGCCGGGCCACCCGGACGGCCGCGCCCACCCCGGCCCCGCCCGTACGGCGGAAACCGGGATTGGGGGCCAGGCCCCGCCGCCTCACGCCGCAGGGTTGAAGCCGATACGGGTCAGGGCCGTCGCCGCGTCGCGGTCCAGGATCGTGGCGGAGGCGCACCCCGCGGGGAGGCGTCCGCGCTCCGCGTCGCGGACGAGGCGGGAGACCGCGTACCGGTGCCGGCTGAAGGCGTACGGGGACACTCCGCGACCGCGCTCCCGCTGGCCCGCACGCGCGACCGCCGGGGTGACGTCCAGGAGCAGCAGATGGAGCGCGCGCCCCCGCCGCCGGGCCTCGCGGGCCAGCCAGCGGCGTACCCAGGACTGGGTGCCGCAGTCGTGGACGACCACACCCGCGCCGGAGCGCAGCGCGCGCCACAGCCCGGCGTAGTGGGCCACGCGGACCAGGGGGCGGTACACCGCGTACGGCAGGAAGCGCGGCATCCGCTCGTCCCAGCGGTCCCGGGTGTCCTGCGAGTCGATCCCGCCGCCCTCGGCGGCGCGCCGGATCAGCGTGGACTTGCCGCTCCCCGGCAGCCCGGAGATCACGACCACGTCGCCGTGGGCGAACACCAGGCTCCGCGGGCCGCGCCCGCCACGCTCCCGCAGGTCACGCACCACGGGTCCGGGCGCGCCCAGCAGCCCGCGCGCGGGCACGCCGGGCACACCGGAAGCACCGGACCGCACGCGCACACCCGCTGTCGTCGTCATATAGGCACCTGACCGCTGCAACGTCATCGCTCTCCCCCTTGTCGGGTCATCGTGACCCTGCCCAGGAAGCTTAAAGAAAAGGTAATGACCAACAAGTGATTTGCCGATCGGAGCGCCCGTGCAATGATGTCCGCGCAAACTGCATACCGGCCGCTTGAATCCGCGCGGGAGAGTCCTGGCCACTGTGTGCGCCGGGCGCCGAAGGAGCAAGTACCTCCCTTGAATCTCTCAGGCCCCGTACCGCGCGCGATGAGGCAGATCTGAAAAGCGAGTCGCAGGTCCTGTGGCTCCACCCAAGGTGCAAGTCGTGATCACACGCAAATGTGGTCGTGATGAACCTCTCAGGTTTCGATGACAGATGGGGAGGATCGTCCTCGCCAGTCATGCCCTGGGAGCCCTATCCATGAGCACCAACCCCCGTCTCACCGCCCTCGATGCGCTGCATCGCTCGCTGGGCGCGACCATGACCGACTTCGCCGGCTGGGACATGCCGCTGCGGTACGGCAGTGAGCGCGACGAGCACAACGCCGTACGCACCAAGGCCGGTCTCTTCGACCTCTCCCACATGGGTGAGATCACCGTCACCGGGCCGCAGGCCGCCGTCCTGCTGGACTACGCGCTGGTCGGCAACATCGGCGGGGTCGCGGTCGGCCGCGCCCGCTACACGATGATCTGCCAGGAGGACGGCGGCATCCTCGACGACCTGATCGTCTACCGCCTCGGCGAGACGGAGTACATGGTCGTCGCCAACGCCTCGAACGCGCAGATCGTCCTCGACGCCCTCACCGAGCGTGCCGCCGGCTTCGACGCCGAGGTGCGCGACGACCGTGACGCGTATGCGCTCATCGCCGTACAGGGCCCCGAGTCACCCGGCATCCTCAAGTCGCTCACCGACGCCGACCTCGACGGACTCAAGTACTACGCGGGCCTGCCCGGCACCGTCGCCGGCGTCCCCGCGCTGATCGCCCGCACCGGTTACACGGGCGAGGACGGCTTCGAGCTCTTCGTCGAGCCCCAGCACGCGGAGAAGCTGTGGCAGGCGCTGACCGAGGCCGGCGCGCCCGTCGGTCTCGTGCCCTGCGGCCTCTCCTGCCGCGACACGCTGCGCCTGGAGGCGGGCATGCCGCTGTACGGGAACGAGCTGACCACCGGGCTCACCCCCTTCGACGCGGGCCTCGGCCGGGTCGTGAAGTTCGAGAAGGAGGGCGACTTCGTGGGCCGTACGGCCCTGGAGGCCGCCGCCGAGCGTGCCGCGACGAACCCGCCGCGCAAGCTGATCGGCCTGATCGCCGAGGGCCGCCGGGTCCCGCGTGCCGGGATGTCCGTGGTCGCCGCCGGCGAGGTCATCGGCGAGGTCACCTCGGGCGCGCCGTCGCCGACCCTGGGCAAGCCGATCGCCATGGCCTATGTGGACGCGGCGCACGCCACGCCCGGATCCGAGGGCGTAGGCGTCGACATTCGCGGTACCCATGAGCCGTACGAGGTCGTGGCGCTCCCGTTCTACAAGCGCCAGAAGTAGTCCTCCGGTCCTCCAGCAGTCCCCATCAGCAGCACTCCCCCGCGTACAGGAGAATTCACGTCATGAGCAACCCCCAGCAGCTGCGCTACAGCAAGGAGCACGAGTGGCTGTCGGCCGCCGAGGACGGCGTCTCGACGGTCGGCATCACGGAGCACGCGGCGAACGCACTCGGCGATGTCGTGTACGTCCAGCTCCCGGAGGTCGGTGACACGGTGACCGCGGGCGAGTCCTGCGGCGAGCTGGAGTCGACCAAGTCGGTCAGCGACCTGTACTCCCCGGTGACCGGCGAGGTCGTCGAGGCCAACCAGGACGTCGTGGACGACCCGTCGCTGGTGAACTCCGCCCCGTTCGAGGGCGGCTGGCTGTTCAAGGTTCGCGTCGCGGAGGAGCCGAAGGACCTGCTCTCCGCGGACGAGTACACCGACTTCGCCAGCTGACCAGAAACCCTTAGGGATCGCGTGATGTCGCTTCTCAACACCCCTCTCCACGAGCTCGATCCGGACGTCGCCGCCGCCGTCGACGCCGAGCTCCACCGTCAGCAGTCCACCCTGGAAATGATCGCCTCGGAGAACTTCGCTCCGGTCGCGGTCATGGAGGCCCAGGGCTCCGTCCTCACGAACAAGTACGCCGAGGGCTACCCGGGCCGCCGTTACTACGGTGGCTGCGAGCACGTCGATGTCGTCGAGCAGATCGCCATCGACCGCATCAAGGAGCTCTTCGGCGCCGAGCACGCCAATGTGCAGCCGCACTCGGGCGCCCAGGCCAACGCCGCCGCGATGTTCGCGCTGCTGAAGCCGGGCGACACGATCATGGGTCTGAACCTCGCGCACGGCGGGCACCTGACCCACGGCATGAAGATCAACTTCTCCGGCAAGCTCTACAACGTGGTCGCCTACCACGTCGACGACGCCACCGGCCAGGTCGACATGGCCGAGGTCGAGCGGCTCGCCAAGGAGTCGAAGCCGAAGCTGATCGTCGCCGGCTGGTCCGCCTACCCGCGCCAGCTGGACTTCGCCGCCTTCCGCCGGATCGCGGACGAGGTCGGCGCGTACCTGATGGTCGACATGGCCCATTTCGCGGGCCTGGTCGCCGCGGGTCTGCACCCGAACCCGGTGCCGCACGCCCATGTCGTGACCACGACCACGCACAAGACGCTGGGCGGCCCGCGCGGCGGTGTGATCCTCTGCACGGCCGAGCTCGCCAAGAAGATCAACTCCGCGGTCTTCCCCGGTCAGCAGGGTGGTCCGCTGGAGCACGTGATCGCGGCCAAGGCCGTCTCGTTCAAGGTCGCGGCCTCCGAGGAGTTCAAGGAGCGCCAGCAGCGCACCCTGGAGGGCTCGAAAATCATCGCCGAGCGTCTGGTGCAGGACGACGTCAAGCAGGTGGGCGTCTCGGTCCTGTCCGGTGGCACGGACGTCCACCTCGTCCTCGTCGACCTGCGACACTCGGAGCTGGACGGCCAGCAGGCCGAGGACCGGCTGCACGAGGTCGGCATCACGGTCAACCGCAACGCGATCCCGAACGACCCTCGCCCGCCGATGGTCACCTCGGGTCTGCGGATCGGCACGCCGGCGCTCGCGACCCGCGGTTTCCAGGCCGAGGACTTCCGCGAGGTCGCCGACATCATCGCCGAGGTGCTCAAGCCCTCGTACGACGGTGAGGCCCTCAAGGCACGCGTCTCGGCGCTCGCCGCGAAGCACCCGCTTTACCCTGGTCTGTAACAGCCGCTGACAGCTGCTGCAACAGCCAGGACAAAAACAAACGGGGCACCGCACGCACTTACCGGTGAATGCGGTGCCCCGCACCACGTACCGCCCGTTCGTTCTTCTGCGCCACCCTGGCAGACAACGGCGTCTACCACCCCCTAGGAGTACCCCCGTGGCCATCTCGGTCTTCGACCTGTTCTCGATCGGCATCGGCCCGTCCAGCTCCCACACGGTCGGCCCCATGCGGGCGGCCGCCCTGTTCGCCCGCCGGCTGAAGAACGAGGGCCTGCTGGCCCACACCACCGCGATACGCGCCGAGCTGTACGGCTCCCTGGGCGCGACCGGTCACGGCCACGGCACCCCGAAGGCGGTCCTGCTGGGCCTGGAGGGGAACTCCCCGCGCACGGTCGACGTCGAGACCGCCGACGACCAGGTCGAGCGGATCAAGAGCAACAAGCGGATCAACATCCTCGGTGTGCACGAGATCGGCTTCGACTTCGACGAGGACCTGGTCCTGCACCGCCGCAAGGCTCTCCCGTACCACGCGAACGGCATGACCCTGTGGGCGTACGACGACGAGGGCAAGACCCTGCTGGAGAAGACGTACTACTCGGTGGGCGGCGGATTCGTCGTCGACGAGGACGCCGTGGGCGAGGACCGGATCAAGCTCGACGACACCGTCCTGAAGTACCCCTTCCGCACCGGTGACGAGCTGCTGCGCCTCTCCCGCGAGACCGGTCTGTCGATCTCGGCTCTGATGCTGGAGAACGAGAAGGCCTGGCGGTCCGAGGAGGAGATCCGCGAGGGCCTGCTGGAGATCTGGCGGGTCATGCAGGCCTGCGTCTCGCGCGGCATGTCCCGCGAGGGCATCCTGCCCGGCGGTCTGAAGGTCCGCCGCCGAGCCGCCACCACCGCGCGCAAGCTGCGCTCCGAGGGCGACCCGCTGGCCCTCGCGATGGAGTGGATCACCCTCTACGCGATGGCCGTGAACGAGGAGAACGCGGCGGGCGGCCGCGTCGTCACCGCCCCGACGAACGGCGCGGCAGGCATCATCCCGGCCGTCCTGCACTACTACATGAACTTCGTCCCCGGCGCCGACGAGGACGGCGTGGTCCGCTTCCTGCTCGCGGCCGGCGCGGTCGGCATGCTCTTCAAGGAGAACGCCTCGATCTCCGGCGCCGAGGTCGGCTGCCAGGGCGAGGTCGGCTCGGCCTGCTCCATGGCCGCCGGCGCGCTCGCCGAGGTGCTGGGCGGCTCCCCGGAGCAGGTGGAGAACGCCGCGGAGATCGGCATGGAGCACAATCTCGGCCTGACCTGCGACCCCGTCGGCGGCCTGGTCCAGATCCCGTGCATCGAGCGCAACGGCATGGCGGCGGTGAAGGCCGTCACGGCGGCGCGGATGGCGATGCGCGGCGACGGCAGCCACAAGGTCTCGCTGGACAAGGTCATCAAGACCATGAAGGAGACCGGCGCGGACATGTCGGTGAAGTACAAGGAGACCGCGCGCGGCGGTCTCGCGGTGAACATCATCGAGTGCTGAGCCCGGCCCCGGACATGGCACGGCCCCCGGCGTGATCGCCGGGGGCCGTGCCATGTCCGTCCGACGTCAGTTCTTGTTCAGCGACGCCCAGAACTCGTCGAAGGTCAGCAGGCCGTCGCCGTTGCTGTCCTTGGCCTTGATGACGGCCTCGGCGACGGGCTCGGTCACGTGGAAGTCACCCAGCTGCGCCATGACGCTCTTGTACTCGGCGGCCGAGATCAGCCCGTCGCCGTTCAGGTCGTACCGATCGAAGGCCTTGCGCGCCGACTCGATGTCCGCCACTGGACCACCCCTTCTTGGTGCATTACTGACGGAGGTCAGATTATCGGCGCGAGCCGGGCAGCACGCCCTGGGGGCCGATGGGGGACCATGGGGGCATGAGCGAGGCGCTGGCACGGATCCTGGCGGCGGCGGCGCGCGGCGAGTTCCCGCCGCCGGACGGTACGACCACGGTGATCCCGCAGCCGAATCCGCGGGACGCCGGAGTGCTGGCCTTCACCGCACACTCGGTGGTGTTCACCGACGAGGATCCCGAGTGGGTCCGGGCCACCCTGGCGGCCACGGCGAGCGATCCGCTCGCGGCGAGCATGAACCCCTCGTTCCTGAGCGCGCTGATGGCCAGGACCGGCCGTTCCATGAACACGATCGACCTGCTGACGGTCGCCCCGGCACGGGCAGGCCGTCCGTCCGTCCCGCTGCGTGAGATCGAGGACCCGGCGCATCCGCGCGTCGCGCGGGCCCTCAAGTTCCGTGACGAGGTACGGGTGTGGGCCGCGGACGGCGGCGTCCTGGTCCTGGGCCGCGGGGTCGCCGGCCGCTGGGAGGCGGCGATCGAGGTGGACCTGGCGGCGCGCGGCGCAGGGCTCGGGGTCGAGCTCGCGCTGGCCGCGCGCCACCTGGTCCCGGGCGGCGGCCACGTCTGGGCGCAGCAGTCGCCGGGGAACGCCCGAAGTGTGCGGACCTTCCAGCAGGCGGGGTTCCGGCCGGTCGGCTCGGAGGCCCTGCTGGTGGCCGGGTGACGTGCCCCTGTGGTGACCGGACGGGCCGACGCGACGGCCGTCAGCCGCGCCAGGGACGGTAGTGCGGGTTGTCCTGGCACTCCGACATGATCTCGGTCTTCCTCACCCTGTCGACCGGGCAGCCGCCGACGATGAACTCGCGGGCCACACCGCCGGGGAAGGCGACCTCGAGCTGGTCGGCGTACTTGTGGTCGTCGCCGATCGTCGCGTTGACGTCGATCCCGCCCGGCGCGTCGACGTAGTAGTTCCAGGCGCTCTTCCACTTCTTGTACAGGTCGTGGTCGTACGTCGTCGACACGAACGGCGAGGGCTGGTTGACCAGGACGTACTTCTCGAGGTCGTACTGCCCGTCCAGCGGGGCCTTGGGGTGGAAGCCCTGCTCGAAGACGGTGTCGGGGCCGCGGCCGTCGGCCCGGTAGAGCTGCCGGCAGTCGGCGCGCCACGACGGGGCCGGGGTGATGCGGTCGACGTCGACCCGGCGGTCGGCGGCCGTGTGCAGGCGGTCGGCGACGACCGGACACGCCGCCTTCACGGGGACCTTCGCCGGCGCGGCGGCCGTGGGGACCGTGGGGGCTGCTTCGGTGGCTGCGGCAGGGACGAGTACGGCCGACAGGGACAGGGCGAGGACAGCGGCCTGCCGCCGCGAACGAGTGGTGATCATGGTGATCACGATCTCGGCCGCGCGGCGGTGGGCAGCGGACCGTCACCCGATGGTGGTCGTGTCCGTCCGCGTCAGCGGAACACACCCGTATGGCCGAGCGAATAGCGGCCGGGCTGCGGATAGACCGCGAGGCCGTGGGGGCCGCCGCCGACCGGGATCCGGGCCAGCTGCTGCCCGGTCGCGGTGTCGATGGCGTACACCTCGGAGTGGTAACGCCCGGACAGCCACAGCACCTTGCCGTCGGCGGAGACGCCGCCCATGTCCGGGGAGCCGCCGTCGGGGAGCCGCCACTTCTTGGTGAGCTCGTCCCGGGCGAAGTCGAAGACGGAGACGGTGCCCTCGCCGCGGTTGGTGATGTACATCTCCTTGGAGTCGCGGCTGACGTAGAGGCCGTGGGCACCCTTGCCGGTGGGCAGCAGGACCGGCGTGGTGAACTTCTCGCCGTCGAGCACCCACACGCCGTGGGCCGTCATGTCGGCGATGTAGAAGGTCTTTCCGTCCGGCGAGATCTTCACGTCCTGCGGCATCGCGCCCTGGAACGGCAGTTTCTGCTGGGCGGTCACCTCCATCCGCTCCGTGTCCACCTTGAGCAGCTCGCCGGAGAACTCGCAGGAGACGATGAAGTACCGGCCGTCGGCCGAGAAGTCCGCGTGGTTGACGCCGTAGCAGGACACCGGCTCGGTCTTGGCCACGGCCATGGTGTGCGGATCGCGGAAGACCAGCCGGCGATCGAGGGACGCCATGACGATGGCGTACCGGCCGTTGGGCGTGAAGTAGAGGTTGTACGGGTCGTGCACCTCGACGGGCGGGCCCGCCTCGCCGGTGGCCGGGTCGATCGGGGTGAGGGTGTGACCGCGGTTGTTGTTCACCCAGAGGGTCTTGAGGTCCCACGACGGGACGACGTGCTGCGGCTGGGCGCCCACCGGGATGGTGTCGATGACCTTGTACGTCGCCGGATCGATGACCGAGACCGTGTTGGAGAGGGTGTTGGGTACGTACACCCGCGACGGGAAGTCCGCGACCACGGGCGACAGCCTTCCGGGACGGTCCGCGGCGTAGACGTCCTTGGGGTCCAGGAGCGACGGCATGCCGGGCAGGCCGGACGAGACGGCGGCCGTCGCCGGCCGGACCGGCGGCGGGGCGAGCTCCGTCTCGCTCCTCTTCACGGGGCCGCTGCAGGCCGCGGCGAGGACGGCGAGTGCGGCGATGGCGAGAAGGGCCGTGGATCGCTTCGTGAGGTGCGGCATCAGGTCAGCAGCTCCGTGGTCGTCACCGCGCGCAGTCCGCGGCGGTCCAGTTCGTCGAGGAGGGCGGGCAGTGCGGCGACCGTGTCCGGGTAGCCGAAGTGCAGGCTCACCACCGAGCCGCCGCGGATCGCGCCGGTGACGGTGCCGATGACGGCGGGAGCGCCGGGCGAGGTGTGGTCGAGCGAGTCGATGTCGTACGAGAGCGTGTGCGGATAGCCCGCCCGTGCGGCCAGTCGCTGGACGAGCGGGGTGGCGTGGCGGGTCCGGGACGGGCGGAACCAGCTGCCGATCGAACCGGTGAGCCGTCGCAGCCGCTGTGCGCAACCGGTGATCTCGGCGTACGCGTCGGGCTCGGACATCGACGAGATGTCGAGGTGCCGCAGCGTGTGGTTGCCGAGGTCGTGGCCGCCGTCGAGGACGCGCCGGGCGAGGTCCGGGTGCTCGTCCAGCCAGGTGCCGACGGCGAGCACGGTGATGCGGACACCCGCCCGCTCGGCCTCGGCGAGCAGGGCGCGGGCGGTGGCGGGGCCGCCTCCGCCGTGGAAGGTGAGGGCGACGGCGGGGCGGTCGCGGGGGCCGTTGGTGATCTCGGCGGGCAGACCGGGGAAGCGGCGGGGGCCGGACCGGTGCGTGGGGGAAGGGGACGCGGGTGCCGCGGGGACGGCGGGTGGCCTCGGGGTGGGGCCGGTGTCCGTACATCCCGTGGCGAGGACTCCGGCGAGGGCCGCGCCCGCGTGTGCGCCCGCGCGCAGGGCGTCGCGGCGACCGATCCGATTCACGCGACCACGGTAGGTGCGGCAGGGGTGAAAATAGCGATTTGCCCACTTCAGGGCCGTGTCGGGTCGCAGCCCCGTCAATCGATGCTTCTCCCAGCCCGGCCCATATTTATTCATTGTTTGCGAGGCCGGTGGCTCATTTCACCTTGGATTCATCTCGCTGTTGGACTGGTACATACCGATTTGCCCCAGTAGGGACTTTTGGCGGTATGGCCCCCCGTCTGCCATAGTCGGTGACACGACCCCCATTGACCCGGGCCAGGTCGTTCACAGCGGTCGTGGATCACACCCCCGAGTCCACGACCGCACGCATGAAGCCCCCTAGGCGCCGCATCACGGCAACAGGGGGCTTTCGTGCATCACGGACTTCGCGCTTCGCGAGCTTTCGTGCGTCAGCGGTCCGGGACGCGCATCTCGAACCAGGTCGTCTTGCCCCGCGGCAGCAGATCGACCCCCCAGCGGTCGGAGAGCTTGTCGACCAGAAAGAGACCACGGCCGCTGGTGTCCATCTCGTGCACCGGCATCAGGCACGGCAGCCCCCGCGAGGGGTCCCGTACCTCGATCCGGATCCAGCCCCGCCGACGGAGCATCCGCAGCCCGAAGACGCGCGCCCCGGTGTGGCGCACCGCGTTGCCGACGAGCTCGGAGACGAGCAGGATCGCGTGCTCGGCGATCTGCGGGGACAGCGCCCACTGACGCAGCACCACACACTGCGTCAGCCTGCGGGCGGTGGCCGCCGACTCGGGACGGGACGGCAGCCGGACCTCCTCGTCCGTCGGATCCCCGAACAACTCGAGTGCTTTGAGCGCCTGTTCGTCCTCGACGGCCGGCGTCCACCGCGCAGCGGCCACACTTCCGCGCTGCCGCGGTTGCTCCATGCCCTCCAGCCCCGCCATGCCCCCCATGATGGCCGCCCAGAGCACCTTCCGTGGCCGTTCCGGAGGAATCGGTACCCCGGAATCTATGATTCCGGGGTACCGCTTTGACATATGCCAGTGGCAGCTCGGGCACCTTCAGAGCCCATCCGACCTGCGGTGACGCACCGCTTGCGAATGATCGCCAAGCGCTGCGGACAAGGTCGCCTTAGGGTTCTCTTAAGGTTCGTTTAAGCCACCCATGGGGTTGACGCAAAGGCCGGTCGTGTCCAACTGGGCCCGCGTCAGGGCGATTTCGGGTTCAGAGGAACTTCGCCTTCCCCGGACCCTCCTCGACGAAGCTGCGCATCCCGCGCTCGCGGTCCTCGGTCGCGAACAGGCCCGCGAACCAGTTCCGTTCGATCGCCAGACCCGTGTCGATGTCCGTCTCGAGACCCGCGTCGACGGACTCCTTCGCCGCGCGCAGCGCCAGCGCCGGCCCCTGGGCCAGCTTCGCCGCCCATGCGTGCGCCTGCTCGTACACCTCGGCGGCCGGCACGACCCGGTCGACCAGGCCGATCGCCAGCGCCTCGTCGGCCTTCACATGGCGGCCCGTGAAGATGAGGTCCTTGGCCTTGGACGGACCGACCAGCCGGGCGAGCCGCTGGGTGCCGCCCGCGCCCGGAATCAGCCCGAGGAGGATCTCCGGCTGGCCCAGCTTGGCGTTGTCGGCGGCGATCCGGTAGTCGGCACAGAGCGCCAGCTCGCAGCCGCCGCCCAGCGCGTAGCCGGTGACGGCCGCGACGACGGGCTTGGGGATACGGGCGACGGCGGTGAACGAGTCCTGCAGGGCTCTGGACCGCTTGACCATCGCGGCGTGGTCCATCACCTGCATCTCCTTGATGTCCGCGCCGGCCGCGAACACCTTCTCGCCGCCGTACAGGATCACGGCCCGTACGTCGTCGCGGTCCGTCGCCTCGGCGGCGAGCTCGCGCAGCCGGTCCTGGGTGGCGATGTCGAGGGCGTTCATCGGGGGTCGGTCGAGTCGGATCGTGCCGACGCCTTCGGAGACTTCGAGAGAAACGGTCATGGCATGCAGGTTAGTGGGAGGGGGTCTGGGGGTTTTCCCCGGAAGGCACAGCACGGAGGAGGGCCCGGTGCTGTCGGTCACAGCGCCGGGCCCTCGCACGTCCGTGCGTCCGTACGTCCTACTTGGTCCACTCCGCCCAGGACAGGTTCCAGCCGTTCAGCCCGTTCGACGGAGCGATCGTCTTGTCCTTGGAGTTCTTCACGATCACGACGTCGCCGATGATCGAGTTGTTGTACATCCAGGCCGCCGGGGCGCCCTTGTCCCAGCCGCCGCGCACGTCCCGCAGCCCCACGCAGCCGTGGCTGACGTTCGCCGAGCCGAAGGTGCCGGACGAGGCCCAGTAGTTGCCGTGGATGAAGGTGCCCGAGGTGGACAGGCGCATCGCGTGCGGCACGTCCTTGATGTCGTACTCGCCTCCGAAGCCCACGGTGGCGCCGTTCATCCGGGTCACCTTGTACTTCTCGCTGATGACCATCTGGCCGTTGTACGTCGTCGTCGACGGCGCGCCCGCGGTGATCGGGATGGTCTTGATGACCTTGCCGTCCCGCACGACCTCCATGGTGTGCTTCGACGCGTCCACCGTGGAGACCTGGCTGCGGCCGATGGTGAAGGAGAACGACTTGGCCTGCTTGCCGTAGACCCCGGGCCGGCCTTCGACACCGTCCAGGTTGAGCTTCACGGTCACCTTGGTGCCGGCTGCCCAGTACTTCTCCGGGCGGAAGTCGAGCCGGTCGTTGCCGAACCAGTGGCCCTCGATCGGGACCGACGGCTCGGCGGTCACCTTGATGGCGTTCTCGACGGCCTCGGGGTTCGTGATGCCCCGGGTGAAGTTGATGGAGACCGGCATGCCGACGCCGACGGTGGAACCGTCCTCCGGCGTGTAGTGGCCGACGAAGGTGTTCTTCGGGACGAGGGTGGTGAAGGTGGTGTCCTTCGCGGACTCACGGCCCTCCGCGTCCTTGGCGACCGCGTGCACCTTGTACTTGGTGGCGGCGGCGAGGTGCGCCAGCGGCTCCCACGCGGCACCGTCCGCGGTCAGCTTGCCCTCGACCTTGTTGCCCTTGTCGTCCTGGACGGTGACCGCGGTCAGCTTGCCCTTGTCGGCGATCACCTTGAGGGCACCGCTGGTGGCGACCGAGGACGCGCCGTCCTTGGGGGCGATCGTCACGACCGCCTGCGAGGCGGTGGTGCCGACCTTGCCGCTGTCCTGCCTGCCCTTGTCGTCCCCCTTGTTGTCGGAGTCCCCGCCCCCGCATGCTGTCACCAGCAGCAGCAACGCCCCCAGCACCAGGGCCAGCACACCCGTGCTGCCGCGCCCGCGTCCGCCGCGCACCCCGGCCGATGCCCCCGATATCGGCTGCCCGTTCACGATTGGTTCTCTCCCCTCGCACGGCCTGGCCCCGCCACGGCCCGTGGAGCCCGGCACACAATGGCCGGGCCCTCTACCCCCACGCGCTCCCTGCGCGCACCTGGCGATAGACAATCACACCGCGAGCGGTGGTAACTCCCCACGGATGTCACCGTTCAGTCCCAACATGTCCAGGACCGGCGCGGACCATGCAGGTCAGGGGGGTCAGCTCAGCGCCGAACCGGCCTTCCACGCCTCCCAGTCCATGTTCCAGCCGCTCAGACCGTTCCAGGGATCGACCATCCGGTCCGGGGAGTTGACCACTTCCACGACGTCCCCGATCAGCGTCCGGTCGAAGAACCACCCGGCCGGGGCGTCCTGGCTGCCGCCCTGCTCGTCGCGCAGGCCGACGCAGCCGTGGCTGACGTTCTTGAAGCCGAAGACGGAGGGGTCCGCCCAGTAGTTCCCGTGCAGGAAGGTGCCGGAGGTGGTGAGCCGGATCGCGTGCGGCACGTCCTTGATGTCGTACTCGCTCTTGCCCTTCTTGTTGCGGAATCCGACCGTGGCCCCGTTCATCCGGGTCACGTCGAACATCTCGCTGACCACCATCTTGCCGTTGTACGTGGTCGTCTTCCTCGCCCCGGCCGTGATCGGCAGGGTCGCCAGCAGCTTGCCGTCGCGGCGCACGTCCATCGTGTGCCTCTTCGCGTCGACCGTGGAGATCTGCGAGCGGCCCACGGTGAAGCCCGTCGTCCTCCGCTGGATGCCGAACACGCCCGGCGCGCCCTCCACATCGCGCAGCCGCAGATCGACGGTGACCTTGGTGCCCGGCTTCCAGTAGTCGCGCGGCCGGAAGTCGAGCCGCTGCGCGTCGAACCAGTGGCCCACGACCTCCACCGGCGGGTCGGAGGAGATGCGGATGGCGCGCTGCACGGCCGCGCGGGACTCGATGGGCCGGTTGAAGACGAACGAGACGATCATGCCGGTGCCGACCGTGGAGCGGTTCTCCGGGTTGAAGTAGCCGATGAAGTGGCGCTCGGGAACCAGGGTCGTGAAGGTGGTGTGCCGGGCCGAGCGGCGGCCGTGGCCGTCCAGAGCGACCGCGTCGACCCGGTACTTGGCCGCCAGCGCGAGGCGGGTGCCCGGGTCGGGCAGCCAGCTCAGCCCGTCCTGCGAGATCCGGCCCGGAATCTCGACCGGCTGGGCGTCCTCGATCTGGGTGACCCTGACCCGCTCCAGCCGCCCGCCGGGCAGCTTCACCTCAACCTTCCCGTCGGCCGCGACGCGCTTCGCCCCGTCCTCGGGGGTGATCCTGATGTGGTCGTCGGCAGCCCGTGGCTTGCCGCCGATGTCCAGGTCACCGCCGGTGCAGCCGGTCAGCCCGGCCAGCAGTCCCGTCCAGACGAGGGCAGCGGCCAGCGTGGCCTTCGTCCGCTTCACCGCGTTGCTCACAGAGTCCACCTCGTGGGGTCGCAGAGACACAGCTCGTCCCGCCCAACGAGCGCCCCCCTCGCAGGGGTACGTGAGCGCGGGTCATGTTGGGAGTAGCACAGCGCGGGCAGAACAGGTGGGAGGACCACGCGCAGGCCCTGTCCGGTCGGCCAGGACCTGGGAGCCGCGGCCGGGACGCCGCGCGCTCAGGACGGAGTGGCCCGACGAGCCGCGGGAGGCCGACACGTGTCGAGCGCAGCCGAGCAGGAGGCAGTGCGGGAGGGAGGGGTGCCGTCCCCTGAAGTGGGGCGGCGCCCCGCGCTGAACGGACGGCGCAGGGACGCCGGAGCCCGGGAGCAGGGTCCCGAGGTCTGGCCGGGGGCGCCGACGCCGCTGGGTGCCCGGTTCCGGGTGGGGCCCGACGGGGTCGCGGGCACCAACTTCGCGCTGTGGGCGGGCGGGGCGGCGGCCGTCGAGCTGTGCCTGTTCGACGAGGCGGGGGCCGAGACCCGGGCGCCGCTGGCCGAACTGACGCACGAGATCTGGCACGGCTTCGTGCCGGGCGTGCGCCCCGGGCAGCGGTACGGCTTCCGGGTGCACGGCCGCTGGGACCCGTGGACGGGCGCCCGCTGGAATCCGGCGAAGCTGCTCCTCGACCCGTACGCACGTGCGGTCGACGGCGACTTCACCCTGCCGCCCGAGGTGTACGGGCACGTCCGCGACTGGCCGCAGCAGCACGTCGCCGACACCGTGCGCGACGACCGGGACTCGGCGCCGTTCGTCCCGAAGGGCGTCGTCGTCCACGACGACGCGCCCGACGACGAGTGGGCCGACGACCGGCGGCCCAAGACGCCGTGGGCCGACTCGGTCATCTACGAGCTGCACGTGCGCGGCTTCACGAAACGGCACCCGGGCATCCCCGAGGAGCTGCGCGGTACGTACGCGGGCCTCGCCCACCCGGCCGCGATCGGCCATCTCGTCGACCTCGGGGTCACGGCGGTCGAGCTGCTGCCGGTGCATCAGTTCGCGCACGAGGACCATCTGCTGCGGCGCGGGCTGAGGAACTACTGGGGCTACAACTCGATCGGCTACTTCGCGCCCCACGCGGCCTACAGCGCGTCGGGGACGGCCGGGCAGCAGGTCGGCGAGTTCAAGCGGATGGTGCGGGCTCTGCACGCGGCGGGCATCGAGGTCATCCTCGACGTCGTCTACAACCACACGGCGGAGGCGGGCGAGCTGGGCCCGATGCTGTCGCTGCGGGGCATCGACAACCGCGGCTACTACCGTCTCCAGTCCGACCCCCGCCGGTACGCCGACTACACCGGCTGCGGAAACACGCTGCACGTCGTCCAGCCGCAGGTCCTGCGGCTGATCACCGATTCGCTGCGGTACTGGGTCACCGAGATGGGCGTCGATGGCTTCCGCTTCGACCTCGCGGCGGCGCTGGCCCGCTCGATGCACGACGTCGACATGCTCTCCCCCTTTCTCGCGGTGATCGCCCAGGACCCGGTGCTGCGCCGCGTGAAGCTGATCGCCGAGCCGTGGGACGTGGGCAACGGGGGCTACCAGGTCGGTGCGTTCCCGCCGCTGTGGACCGAGTGGAACGACCGCTACCGGGATGCCGTACGGGACTTCTGGCGCGGTGCGCTGCCCGACGTCCGGGACCTCGGCTACCGGCTCTCCGGCTCCAGCGATCTGTACGCCTGGGGCGGGCGGCGGCCGTACGCCTCGGTCAACTTCATCACCGCCCACGACGGCTTCACCCTGCGCGACCTGGTCTCGTACGAGCGCAAGCACAACGAGGCCAACGGCGAGGGCAACCGGGACGGCACGAACGACAACCGGGCCTGGAACTGCGGAGCGGAGGGCGAGACGGACGATCCGCGGATCAACGCGCTGCGCCGCCGGCAGATCCGCAATCTGCTCACGACCCTGCTGCTGTCCACCGGGGTACCGATGCTGGTCGCGGGCGACGAGATGGGCCGTACGCAGGGCGGCAACAACAACGCGTACTGCCAGGACAACGAGGTCGGCTGGCTCGACTGGTCGCTGCTCGACCGGCCGGGGCCGCGCGGACTGCCGGCGCTGACGTCCCGGCTGCTGGCGCTGCGCAGCGCGCATCCGGTGCTGCGGCGCAGGGCGTTCTTCTCCGGCCGGCCGCAGACGGCGGACGGGCTGCGGGACCTTGCGTGGTTCACCCCGCGCGGGACGGAGATGACCGAGCAGGACTGGTACGCGCCGGCGTCGACGGTCGCGCTCTATCTCTCGGGCCGGGACATTCCGGGCCGGGACGCGCGGGGGGCGCAGGTCACGGACGACAGCTTTCTGACGGTGCTGCACGCGGGAAGCCGGCCGCTGGCGTTCCAGCTGCCGGGCCCGCCGTGGGCCGAGGCGTACGAGCTGGTCGTGGACACCTCGCTGGAGGACCAGTCGGCCGAGCCGGGCACGCTGTACCGGGGCGGGGAGACGGTGGCGGTGCCGGCGCGGGCGGTGTGGCTGCTGCGGGTGTGCGACGAGCCGGAACCGCGCGAGCGGTGACCGCGCGAGCGGCCGCATCCGGGGAGGGGCCTCGCGCAGGCGGCCCGGCGGACGCGTCGGCGTACGCGGGCCCCCTGTCCGCGAGGGCGGGCACCCGCGTGTCCGGTCAGCCCAGGATCCCCCGGTCGTAGCCGGCCGCAACGGCAGCCGCGCGGTCCTTGACCGCCAGCTTGGCGTAGATGTGGGTGAGATGGGTCTTCACCGTGGCCTCGCTGATGAACAGTTCGGCGGCGATCTCCCGGTTCGAGGTGCCCCTGGCGACCAGGGCGAGGACCTCGCGTTCCCGGGCGCTGAGGGGTTCGTCGCGTGGGGCCGGGTTGCGGACGCGGGAGACCAGTCGGGAGGCGACCGCCGGGGAGAGGACCGTACGTCCGTCGGCGGCTGCCCGGACCGCGGTGAACAGCTCCTCGCGCGGGGCGTCCTTGAGGAGATAGCCGGTCGCGCCCGCCTCGATCGCGGGGATGGTGTCCGCGTCGGTGTCGTACGTGGTGAGGACGAGGACCCTGGCGCGGGCGCCGCGGCGGGCGAGTTCCGCGATGGCCTCGACCCCGCCGCCGCCCGGCATCCGCAGGTCCATGAGGACGACATCGGGATCGAGCCGTTCGGCGAGCGCGACCCCTGCGGCGCCGTCCGCGGCCTCGCCGAGCACGGTGAATCCGGGCGCCGACTCGAACATGCCGCGCGGCATGGCCTGCAGGCCGGCCATGATCATGGCGAGGAGCACGGCGACGGGGACGTACAGATCGACCACGCGGCGGCCGCCGATGTCGTCGGACGACTCCCGGAAGGAGGGGATGAGGCCGATGATCGTGAGCAGCACGGAAGGGAAGACGAGGATCCAGAAGAGGCTGCCGGGTTCACGGGTGAAGAGCCGGGTCTCGGCCCTCAGGACGGCGGTCGCGGGGGACGGCATGTCAGGCCTTCTCCTCAGTGAGGTCGAGAAACGCGTCGTCGAGCGTGCCCTCGGTGACGCGCAGCTGATGGGCGGTGATGCGGTGGCGCGCGAGGAGCGTGATCACGGCGTTCGCGGTTTCATCGGTGCCGTGGACGACCACCCGGCCGGCCCGGGTCTCGACGTCGGCCGCCTGGGGCAGCGCGGCCAGCTCGCGTGCGTCGAGCGGCTGTGACGGGGTGAAGGAGATGACGGTGGCGTCGCTGGTGCGCCGGATCAGCCCCGACGGGGTGTCGAGCGCGGCGATCCTGCCCTTGTCGATGACGGCGATCCGGTCGCAGAGCCGCTGTGCCTCCTCCATGAAGTGGGTGACGAGTAGGACGGTGACGCCGCCGGCCCGGACCTCCTCGATCAGGCTCCAGGTGTCGCGGCGGGCGCGGGGATCGAGTCCGGTGGTGAGCTCGTCGAGGACGACGACGCGCGGGTTGCCGATCAGCGCGAGCGCGATGAACAGCCTCTGCTTCTGGCCGCCGGAAAGCTTGGCGAAGCAGGTGGTGAGCTTCTCGGTGAGGCCGAGCCGTTCCGCGAGGGGCCGCCAGTCGGCGGGCTGCGGGTAGAACGCGGCGTACAGCTCCAGGGCCTCGCGCACCGTCAGCTTCGGCTGCAGTTCGCTCTCCTGGAGCTGCGCGCCGAGGAGGCATGTGACGCGGTCGTGGTCGGCCGCCGGGTCGAGTCCGGCGACGCGGACCGTGCCCGCGTCGGGCAGCCGCAGCCCCTCGACGCATTCGACGGTCGTGGTCTTGCCCGCGCCGTTGGGGCCGAGGATCCCGAAGATCTCGCCTTCCTCGACGCCGAAGGTCACCCCGTCCACGGCCGCCCGGCCGCCGTAGGACTTGCGCAGTCCGTTCACTTCGACAATCGCCATGCGTAGAAGAGTGCGGTCAGGCGCCCAGGCGCGGCAT
This sequence comes from Streptomyces sp. NPDC059909, assembly GCF_042730885.1. Taxonomy (NCBI): domain Bacteria; kingdom Bacillati; phylum Actinomycetota; class Actinomycetes; order Kitasatosporales; family Streptomycetaceae; genus Streptomyces; species Streptomyces sp. NPDC059909. The sequence goes on along the minus strand of NZ_JBHWKX010000003.1, from coordinate 34,850 downwards.
CGCCCGACGCGCTCGAAGGTGCATCAGCCGATCGGTTGACGGCCTCGTACGACCCTCGCCGCCGTGGCCACGGTCGCCGAAAACTCGGTGGGCACTGTCAGTGGTGATCCGTAGGCTCACTCCTGATGCCCAGAACAGATTCAGTCGCCCAGGATGACCGGTCCGCCGTCCGCTCCCTGCTGCGGCTGTGGCCGTACGTACGGCCGGTGCGTGCCCGCCTGTTCACCGCCGCGTTCGTCGCGGTCGTCGCCTCCTGTCTGAGCCTGGTGTTCCCGCTCGTCCTGAAATGGATGGTGGACGGGCCGGTCGCGGAGGGGGACGTGGACGGGGTGTGGCGGGGAGCCCTGTATCTGCTGCTGCTCGGGATCGCCGAAGCGGTGCTCTTCGGCTTCCGGCGATGGCTGGTGGCGCGGCCGCTGGCGGGGGTCGAGGCGGCGATGCGGGCGGATCTGTTCCGGCATCTGCAGCGGCTGCCGGTGGCCTTCCACGACCGGTGGGCGTCGGGGCAGTTGCTGTCGCGCGGGACGACGGATCTGATGCTGCTGCGGATGTTCCTCGCGTTTCCGCTGACGTTTCTGCTGGTCAACGGGGTGACGATCCTCGTCGGCGCGGGGATTCTGCTGGCCCAGCAGTGGACGCTGGGGCTGATCCTGCTGGCGCCGGTCGCCCCGCTGGTCTTCGTGGTGGCGAGGTTCGAGGCGCGGTACTCGGAGGTCGCGCGCACGGCCCAGGACCAGGTCGGCGATCTGACGACGGTCGTCGAGGAGAGCGTGCTCGGCATCCGCATCATCAAGGGCTTCGGCCGCCACCGCAGCCAGGCGACGGCCTTCCGCGCCCTGACCCAGCGGCTGCGGGGCACGGAACTGGCCAAGGCCAGGCTCCTGGCGGGCATCTTCGGCGTCATCATGATCGTTCCCGAACTGGCCATCGCCGCGGCGCTCGTCCTCGGCACGATCCAGGTCGCGGACGGCACCCTCTCGGCCGGCACGCTGGTCGCCTTCCTCTCGACGGCGCTGGCCCTGCGCTGGCCGGTGGACGCGATGGGCTTCCTGCTGGCGATGAGCCAGGAGGCGGCGACGGCGACGGACCGCTACTTCGAGGTCATGGACGCGGCGGAGGAATCCGGGGAGGAGGCCGCCGCGGCCTCCTCCCGCACCCACCACCCCGCCGGCGCGGCCGAGGCGACCCGGGTCGGCGCAAGTGCGGCTCCTGCCGCCGCCCGGACGCCGGGAGCGTCGTCCCACGGACACCTGGTCGCCGTCGACGGCAAGGCTTCGGCCCGGGCCGGGCGCGAGGGCGGGGGCAGGCCCGTCGAGGGCCTCGGCCGGGGTCGGGGCGGGACCGGGTCCGGGTCCGGGTCCGGGTCCGAGGGCAGGGGGGCACGGGGCGGGATGGTGTTCGAAGGCGTCGAGTTCCGCTACCCGGACGCCGACGAGGACTCCGTGCCCGTGCTGCAGCGGATCGATCTGCACGTCAGACCCGGCGAAACCATGGCGCTCGTCGGGGGGACCGGGTCGGGCAAGACGACGCTGACCGCGCTCGTGCCGCGGCTGTACGAGGTCACGGGTGGGCGCATCACGCTCGACGGGCGGGACATCGCGGTGCTGCCGCGCGAGGAGTTGCGGCGACTCGTGTCGATGGCGTTCGAGGAGCCCACGCTGTTCTCGGCGAGCGTCGGGGAGAACGTACGGATGGGCGAGGAGGGCGCCGGGGACGAGGAGCTGCGGCGGGCGCTGGACGTGGCGCAGGCCGGCTTCGTGGACGCGCTGCCCCAGGGCCTGCACACGCAGGTCGGCGAACAGGGGCTGAGCCTCTCCGGCGGGCAGCGGCAGCGGCTCGCGCTGGCCCGCGCGGTCGTCGGGCGCCCGAGGTTCCTGGTCCTCGACGACCCCCTCTCCGCGCTCGACGTGCACACGGAGGCCCTCGTCGAGGCCGCTCTCCGCCGCGTCCTGGAGGACACCACCGCGCTCGTGGTGGCGCACCGGCTCTCCACGGTGATGCTCGCCGACCGGGTGGCGCTGCTCTCCGAGGGCCGTATCGCCGCCGTCGGTACCCATCACGAACTGCTGCGGGACAACGCCGAGTACGCCTGGCTGATGTCGGGCGGTCACGCCGAGGAGGCAGCACGATGACGTCGTCGAGCGATCCGTTCGACCGGGACGCCCTCCCCGCCCCGGCCGGCGCCACCGGCGCCCTCCTGCGCTCCCTGCTCGCTCCCCGGCGCGCCCGTGTCGTCCTCGCCGCGCTCCTGCTGCTCCTGCAGCAGGCCGCCGCGCAGGCCGGGCCCCTGCTCGTCGCGTACGCCATCGACAGCGGCGTGCCGGCGCTGCGCCGCGGCGACCACGGCCCGCTCGTGGCCGTCGGCGCCGGGTACGCCGTGTCCGCGGTCGCGTCCGGCGCCTTCCAGTACGCCTTCATCCGCGCCGCCGCCCGCGTCAACCAGGACGTCCTCCTCGACCTGCGCGGCCGCATCTTCCGGCACGCGCAGGCGCTCAGCGTCGACTTCCACGAGCGGTACACGTCCGGCCGGCTGATCTCCCGCTCCACGACCGACGTCGAGTCGCTGCGGGAGCTCCTCAGCGAGGGGCTCCAGGAACTCGTCGCCGTGGTCCTCGCCTTCGTCTACATCTCGGCGATGCTGCTCTGGCTGGACCTCGGCATCGGCGGCCTGGCCGTCCTGAGCTTCGTACCGCTGTATCTGCTCGTGCGGCTCTACCGGCGCCGCGCCGCGGTCGTGTTCTCCGAGCGGTCCACCGCGATCGCCTCCGTCATCGTGAAGTTCGCGGAGACGATGAACGGCATCCGCCCGGTGCGCGCCTTCCGCCGCGAGCGCGTCAACGACGACCGCTTCCGTACGCTCAACGACCGGCATGCCCGCAGCAACGGCGACGCGCTCCTGGAGATGGCGCGGTATGTCGTCGGCTCCCGGCTGGTCGCCAACACCGCCGTCGCCGGGATCGTGCTGTGGGGCGCGTACCGCGTGACGGAGGGGACGCTCGCACTCGGAGTGCTGGCGGCCGCGGTGCTGTATCTGCGGCGGCTGTACGACCCGATCGACCGGCTCGGCATGTTCCTCAACTCGTACCAGTCGGCGGGCGCCTCCCTGGAGAAGATCGCGGGGCTGCTGGCCCAGGTCCCGACGGTGCCGGAGCCGGAGCGCCCCGCGGAGCTGCCCGCCCCCACCGGGTCGGGCGGACCGGGGCGTGCGGTGGTCTTCGAGGACGTACGGTTCGCGTACCGCACCGGCGGTGAGGTGCTGCCGCGCTTCGGGCTCACGATCCCGGCCGGCCAGACCGTCGCGGTCGTCGGCGCCACCGGCGCGGGCAAGTCCACGCTCGCGAAGCTGCTGGCCCGCTTCTACGATCCGACCGAGGGGCGCGTCCTCCTCGACGGCGTCGATCTGCGCGACCTCGCCGTGCCCGAACTGCGGCGCGGGGTGGTGATGGTGACCCAGGAGGCGTTCCTGTTCTCCGGCACGGTCGCCGAGAACATCGCGATCGGACGCCCGGACGCGACCCGCGAGGAGATCGAGCGCGCCGCGAAGGCGATCGGCGCGCACGACTTCATCAGCGGTCTGCCGGACGGCTACGACACGGACGTGCGCAAGCGGGGCGGCCGCATCTCGGCGGGCCAGCGCCAGCTCGTCGCGTTCGCGCGGGCCCTGCTGGCCGACCCGGCGGTGCTGATCCTCGACGAGGCGACCAGCTCGCTGGACATTCCGGGCGAGCGGGCGGTGCAGCGCGCGATGGACACGGTGCTGCGCGGCCGGACGGCGGTGGTGATCGCCCACCGGCTCTCGACGGTGGAGATCGCGGACCGGGTGCTGGTGATGGAGCACGGCCGGATCGTGGAGGACGGCAGTCCGGCCGGACTCATCAGCGGCACCGGCCGCTTCGCCGACCTGCACCGGGCGTGGCGGGACAGCCTGGTCTGAGGCGTCGCTGCCGTTTCAGCGGCGGTGCTGTGCCCGTCCGGCCGGGGGTGCTCCCCCCGGCCGCGGGTGCCCACGCCGGCTCGTCGCCGGGCGGCGCCGAGCTCGTCGTCGGTGCCCGCGCCGCCCGTCAGGTGCTCTGCATGTGCCGGCATGGCGAGCCTCACGCTCCCGCCCCCGCCTGGGCCTTAGCTTCGTACGCGAGTCATGTGCGCCGACAGGACCCGTCGGTCGATGACGGGACATCGGACTTGCATCAACTGCACGCCGCGGGAGGTCTTCATGCCGGGTGTCGGATGGCGGGCGGCGGCGGGGCTCACCGGGCTGGCGGTGCTGGCCGGTGCCGGCGCGGCGGCCGCGACCACCCCCGCCGTGGCCGTCCCCGGCGGCCCGCGTCCCGTGGCCTACGCCTACGTGGCCAACCTCCACTCGGATACGGTCTCGGTGATCGACACCCGCACCGACAGGGTCGTCGACACCGTCCCCGTGGGCGACGGCCCCGACAGTGCGGCGGTCACCCCTGACGCCGCTCACGTGTACGTCACCAACTCCGCGGCCGACACGGTGTCGGTCATCGACACCCGCACCAACACCGTCACGGACACCGTCGCCGTCGGCGACGAGCCCAGCAGGGTGACGGTCTCCCCCGACGGCCGCCGCGCCTACGTCGCCAACGTCCGTTCCGACGACGTATCGGTGATCGACACCCGGGGCAACACGGTCGTCGACACCATCGCGGTGGGCGACTTCCCGCTGGGCCTTGCGGTGCTGCCGGACGGCTCCAGGCTGTATGTCGCCAACGCCGGCTCGAACGACGTGTCGGTGATCCGCACGGCCACCGGCACGGTCGTCGACACGATCCCCGTGGGCAGCGGACCGACCGCGCTGGCGATCACCCCGCACGGCGACCGGATCTACGTCTCCAACCTCACATCGGACGACGTGTCGGTGATCGACACACACACCGACAGCGTGACGGACACCGTCGGTGTCGGCGACGGACCCGCCGGGTTGACGGTGCTGCCCGGCGGCCACCGCGTCTACGTCGCCAATACCGGCTCCGACGACGTATCGGTGATCGGCACCCGTCGCAACAGGGTCATCGACACCGTGCCCGTCGGCGGGGAGCCCAACGGAATCGCCGTCACGCCCAACGGCTCGCGGGTCTACATCACCGACTTCGAGACCGACGACGTGTCGGTGATCGCCACCCGCACCCGGACGGTCGTCGACACCGTCCCCGTCGGCGACGGGCCGACGGGCGTGGCGATCGCCCCGGCGAAGCGACCAGGAATCGGGTGGAGCCGGGCGACCCCTTGACCCGGCCCCGGCCGTCGGTTCCTGGCCCGTAGTCCCTCGACGAGCAGGCCGAGCCCGAACTCGAAGTGCCGCGCTAAGTCGTGTGCGCTGCTGAGCACGGCCAGGGTGGCGGCGAGGTGCGGACAGTTGCCCGTCGTCACCGCGTCGCGCAGGACTCCCGGGTCGGCGGGTCCCCCGCTCCCCGGCCGGAGTGCGGCCTGCTCCTCCAGCGTGTGGCCGACGGTGAAGTTGGCCACCGCGAAGAGCGCCCGGGCCGCGTCGTCGTCGCCGAAGCCCGCGTCGCGCAGCACGCCGACGAGCGTGTCGGCGAAGCCCGGGGTGTTCGGGCGTCGTGCGCGACCGCTCTGCTGCCGGCTCGCCCCGGCTCGGCGATCCAGCGCTCGGCGGCCGGCTGTGGGAACTCGCGCACGACCTACCGCTCCCGGCGCCCGCGCCACGAGAGGGCGCCCGTAGCCGGTCCGGAGGGCCCGGGACCGGTGTGATGGAGTGGGGATCATGACGACGACTGACGCGATCGTGGTGCCGGAGCTGTACGTCGGCTATCCCGGGGTCGCCTTCGGCGGGTACGTCGCGGGGGTGCTCGCCGAGCGCTCGGGGGCCAGGACGGTACGGGTGGACTTCCGCGGTCCTGTGCCGGTGGAGGTGCCCGTGCGCATCGCCGCAACGGTGGACGGGGGCGCGGAGTTGGGCGAGGGCGAGCGGCCCCTGGCGACGGCGCGCCCCGCCGAGCTGCCGCCGGACGCGCCGGCGGCGCCTTCCTGGGACGAGGCGGTCGCCGCGGCCGAGGCGTTCCGGGCGGCGCCGCCGTCCGGGCTGGTCGACTGCTTCGGCTGCGGTCTGGACCGTACGCCCGAGCGCGGGCTGCGCCAGCACTGCACTCCGGTGCCGGGCCGCGGACTTGTCGCCTCCGCCTGGGTCCCGTCCCCCGCTCTCGCCGCCCCGGACGGCTCGCTTCCGCCGGAGCTGGTGTGGGGCGCGCTGGACTGTCCGGGCAACTGGGCGGGCCGCATGCTGGGCAGCCAGCGTCCGGGCGCGGTCACCGCGGCCCTCACCGGCACGCTCCTGCGCCCGGTGCGTACGGGCGAGCCGTACATCTCCTACGCCTGGCTGCGGTCCGAGTCCGGCCGCAAGCACGCGATGGGCGTGGCGCTCGCCACGGAGGAGGGCGAACTGTGCGCCCTCGCCGAGGCCTTGTGGCTGGACCCCCGGCCGGCCGGCTGACCGGCGCCGGGTGGACGGCACGGAACACGCCACAGTTCGCAGTGCCGTCGGTGGGCGGTGCGTACCCTCCGCTCGCCCCTCCGTTCGATCAGGACGATGTCGGTCCGGATCCCGGCACCCTCGGTGAATTCGGGCCGGTACGCCTTCTCGGCGGCGTCGCGGTGATGATCGGCGAAACGTCCGCTTAACGAACATGACGTTTCGGCGAACGGACGGTTTCCGGCCAAATTGTTGACGCGCTCCTGACAGAGAGCGTTCATTGCTGCCACTCTTCCCCCGATCGCACGCACCACAAGCTCCGCACATGCTCCGTCGCTCTGCCCGGGTGGCCCACCCAGCTGCCCGTAACCCCCCTCGCAGAAGGAGTCCGCGTGAGACCCACGCCCAGCCGTCGTCGCGCGTCCGCGACCGGCGCTCTGCTCGCAGCCGCAGCCCTCCTGGCCGTCGGAGTCCAGTCCGGCCCGGCCTCCGCGGCCCCGGACGCTCCGGCCGGCGCACCGAAGGACCAGGCCGCGTCGGCCGCCGACCCGGGCGCGCTGCCCGCGCAGCTCACCCCCGCACAGCGGGCCGAGCTCATACGCGAGGCCAACGCCACGAAGGCCGCCAAGGCGGCCGAACTCGGCCTCGGCGCCCAGGAGAAGCTCGTCGTCCGCGATGTCGTCCAGGACCGGGACGGCACGACGCACACCCGCTACGAGCGCACCTACGCGGGACTGCCCGTCCTCGGCGGTGACCTGGTCGTCGCCGAGACGAAGGCCGGGCGGACCGAGTCCGTCACCAAGGCCTCCTCCGCCGCCCTCAAGAACGTCGACACCAGCGCCGCCGTCGCCCCTGCCGCCGCCGAGCAGCAGGCCGTCGCCGCCGCGCGCTCCGAGGGCTCGAAGAAGACCGCCGCCGACCGGGCCCCGCGCAAGGTGGTCTGGCTGGCCCAGGGCAAGCCGACCCTCGCGTACGAGACCGTCGTCGGCGGCGTCCAGCACGACGGCACCCCGAACGAGCTGCACGTCGTCACCGACGCCACCAGCGGCAAGAAGCTCTACGAGTGGCAGGCCATCGAGACCGGCACCGGCAACACGATGTACAGCGGCCAGGTCACGCTCGGCACGGCGCCGTCGTACACCCTGACCGACACCGGCCGCGGCAACCACAAGACGTACAACCTCAACCGCGGCACCTCCGGCACCGGCACGCTCTTCTCCGGCTCCGACGACATCTGGGGCGACGGCACCCCGCAGAACGCCGAGACGGCCGGCGCCGACGCGCACTACGGCGCCGCGCTCACCTGGGACTACTACAAGAACGTGCACGGCCGCACCGGCATCCGCGGGGACGGCGTCGGCGCGTACTCCCGCGTCCACTACGGCAACGCGTACGTCAACGCGTTCTGGTCCGACAGCTGCTTCTGCATGACGTACGGCGACGGCTCGGGCAACACCAAGCCGCTCACGTCGATCGACGTGGCCGCGCACGAGATGACGCACGGCGTCACCTCCAACACCGCGGGCCTGGTCTACAGCGGCGAGTCCGGCGGACTCAACGAGGCCACGTCCGACATCTTCGCGGCGGCCGTCGAGTTCTACGCCAACAACGCCCAGGACGTCGGCGACTACCTCGTCGGCGAGAAGATCGACATCCGGGGCAACGGCACCCCGCTGCGCTACATGGACAAGCCGAGCAAGGACGGCTCGTCCAAGGACGCCTGGTACTCGGGCATCGGCGGCATCGACGTGCACTACTCGTCGGGCCCGGCGAACCACTGGTACTACCTGCTCTCCGAGGGCAGCGGCGCCAAGACCATCAACGGCGTGAACTACGACTCCCCGACCTCGGACGGCCTGCCGGTCACCGGCATCGGCCGCGACAAGGCGTCGCTGATCTGGTTCAAGGCGCTGACGACGAAGTTCAACTCGACCACGAACTACGCGGGTGCGCGCACCGGCACGCTCGCCGTCGCGAGCGAGCTGTACGGGGCGAGCAGCGCCGAGTACAAGGCGGTCGCCGACGCCTGGGCCGCCATCAACGTCGGCTCCCGTCCGGGCGGCGAGACGGGCACGTCGTTCGAGAACACCGCGGACGTCGCGATCCCGGACCTCGGAACCGCCACCTCCTCGGTGGCCGTCACCGGCCGCACCGGCAACGCGCCGTCCGCCCTCAAGGTCGGCGTGGACATCGTCCACACCTGGCGCGGTGACCTGGTCATCGACCTGGTGGCACCCGACGGCACGGCGTACCGGCTGAAGAACTCCAGCGGCAGCGACTCCGCGGACAACGTCGTGGAGACGTACACGGTGAACGCGTCGAGCGAGGTCGCGAACGGCACCTGGCAGCTGAAGGTCCAGGACGTCGCGCGCTACGACACCGGGTACATCAACAGCTTCAAGCTGACGTTCCCGTAGCCGCACCGCACCGGCTCGGCCGCCCTGGGGGAGTGAAAGAGCACCCCTCAGGGCGGCCGTATGTGTCGTGGGCCACCGGCTCGCCCCCCCCCACCCGCTCGGCCAGGAAGTCCTCCCACGTCCGCGTGCCCACGGCCGCCCCGTCGAGGGACAGGTTCTCCCCGGCCGCCTTCTGCAGAGCAGGGGACGGGCGGGCGACGGATCAGCGACGGACCAGGCGGACGTGCGTCGCGGCCGCCGAGCCGACCTGCTCGGCGACCCGGTAGCCGTCGATCCCGGCCCCCAGGTTGTCGAGCAGGCGCTCGCCCCTGCCGACGAGCATCGGAACGATGGCGAGGTGCAGCTCGTCGACGAGCCCGGCACGCAGGTACTGCTGGATGGTGGCCGGGCCCCCGCCGAGGCGCACGTCCTGGCCCGCCGCCGCCTCGAACGCCCGCCGGAGCACGGTCCCGACGGGCTCGTCGGTGAAGTGGAAGGTGGTCCCGCCCTCCATCGGCAGTGACGGCCGCGGGTGGTGGGTGTGGACGAACACGTCATGGTGGTACGGCGGGTTCTCGCCCCACCAGCCCCGCCACGACTCGTCCTGCCACGGTCCGCGCAGTGGCCCGAACATGTTGCGGCCCATGATGGTGGCACCGATGTTCCGCTCACCGCGCTCGACGCAGTCGACGTCGATCCCGGACTTGCCGTCGGCGCGGTCCCGCATCGCGGCGAACATCCACTCGTGCAGGCCCTCGGTGCCGTCGCCGAGGGGCGCCTCCAGACGCTGGCCGGGGCCGGCGGCGAAGCCGTCCAGCGAGATCGTGAGGTTGTGCACACGCAGCTTGGGCATGGCGTTCTCCTTGGTCCGGATGTCTCTGCTTCCACCCGTACGTCGAAGGGGAGACGGCCGGATCGACAGTGGGGCAGAAATCCGTTCCCGGCTGGACGACCCGCCGGCGGCCGGCTCGCCGCGAAGGACGTGCTCGGCCAGTGGGTGCCCGGTGGATCAGGCCCTAGTTGGGGTTCTGCGCATGGGTGAGGGTCTCCCATGCGACGTAGTGGTTCTCCGTGCCCTGTGGCCGGTGCGACACCGTGTACTGCTGGGTGTTGCTCATGGCGATACCCATCCGGGTGTTCAGCGCATTGAACCCGACCTCGGTCACGGGTCCGAGGCCCGGCTTCAGGCTGCCGCCGCAGAGCCAGGACGGTACGGGCTCGCCGTTCTCGTACTTCGTGTGGAAGCCGAGCATGTGCCGCAGCCGGTCCTTGATCTGGGGGTAGATGTCCTGGCCCTGGATGCGGCTGGTCTCCGCGACGTGCGAGATGGACGCGACGCCGTAGCCGGTGTGCCCGAAGTCGCGGCAGGTCTCCTGGGCGAGGCCGTCCACGAAGGTCGTCTCGCCGTGCCAGTAGCCGACGAGTTCCGTGTAGGTGTCGATGGAGCTGCGCGGCGGGTACTTCGGCTGGGAGCCGTCGGTGGTCAGATAGACGTACGCGGGGACGCGGCCGTTGTAGATGGACATGGCCTTGTCGTAGGCGGCCCTGTCCTCCACGTGGACGGCGATGCCCTGGGCCGCCTCCATCATGATCAGTTCCCAGTTGCCGTTGCTGTTCGGCCGCCCGTCGATGACCTCGGGGAGGTAGACGTTGCGCAGCATGGTGGCGAAGCGCCCCGCGTTCGGCCAGCCGCCGGTGTACGTGTACTTGACGATCTCGGCGGCGCGGGGCCAGACCGAGCCCGCCCAGCCGGACTGGAGCGGGGCGTTGCTGTTGGTGTGGTCCTGGATGACCGCGGACCAGGCGTCCATCAGCTCGATCGCCTTCCTGGCGTGGCGGTCGTCGCGGGTGATGTACCAGGCGAGGGCCTGGGTGTACGCGGCGATCGCGTCCTCGCGCTCGTCGCTGCAGCCGTAGTTGGGGTTGGAGTACGAGCCGCACTCGACGATCGCGCGGGGCTTGGGGGTACGGGACAGGGAGGCGTACGTGCTGGCGAGCATCTGGTCGTAGGCGGCCTTCCAGGGCTGGGCGCCGGCCTGGACCTTGGTGCGGACGAAGTCGAGCTGCGGCCTGCTGACGAGCACGCCGGGGTGGGTGAACTGGGCCGGGGCGGCGGCGGTTCGGGGTGCGGGAGCCGCGGGTGCGGGGCCCGCGACGGCGCTGGGGGCCGCGACGAGGGCGGCGGCGAGTGCCAGGGCCGGGACGGTGGTTCCGGTGCGCATGGGCGAGAGCCTTCCGTTCATCCACATAAACAGTGGGCGGGGTCATGAACGTGACACTGGCCGTGGAAACTAGAGCCATTCCATGAACACGTCAATCCCCGCCCACTGCCGGGACGGCCTCAGCGCATCAGCACTCCCGCTCCTTCACCCGTCGTCTCGGTCGGCAGCGCCACGAGCCCGAGATCGGCTCCCGACGGCAGCTGCGGATGCGCGGGCAGCACGCGGACGGTGTAGCCGAAGGGACCGGTGCGGTCCAGGGCCAGCGGGCCCTCGTAGACCCGGCGGCCCGCCTCGTCCGGACCGCCGGCGACCGGTTTCAGCGGGAAGACCTGGGCGTCGGCGATCGCGTCGTCGGAGTCCACGCGGCCGGCCACCGCCTGCACCTCCACGTCGTCCGGGTGGAGTTCACCGAGTCTGACGCTGACCCGCAGGGCCAGCGTCGAGCCGAGCTCCGCCGTGCCGAGTGCCGCGCCCGCCTCGACATGGTCGACGGCGACACCCGGCCAGGCCGCACGCACCCGGCGTTTCCAGGCGGCCAGTTCCCGCGCCGCGCCCGCGTCCAGGGCGACGACGCGGTGGGCGCGGGCGGCCGGGGCGTACAGCCGGTCGACGTACTCCCGCACCATGCGGTCGGCCAGCACCTTCGGGCCGAGCGTCGTGAGGGTGCGGCGGACCATCTCGATCCAGCGTCCGGGCAGCCCGTCACGATCCTGGTCGTAGAAGAGCGGTGCGATGCGCTCCTCGATCAGCTCGTACAGCGCGGCGGCCTCCAGCTCGTCGCGGCGGTCGTCGTCGTGGGCCGCCGTGCCGTCGGCCGTCGGGACGGCCCAGCCGAAGTCGGGCTCGTACCACTCGTCCCACCAGCCGTCCAGGACGGACAGATTGAGACAGCCGTTGAGCGCCGCCTTCATCCCGCTCGTCCCGCACGCCTCCAGTGGCCGCAGCGGGTTGTTGAGCCACACGTCGCAGCCCGGGTAGAGCGTGCGCGCCATCGCCATCCCGTAGTCCGGCAGGAAGACGATGCGGTGGCGCACCCGCGGGTCGTCCGCGAACCGCACCAGCTCCTGGATCAGGCGCTTCCCGCCGTCGTCCGCGGGATGGGCCTTGCCCGCGACGACGATCTGCACCGGCCGGGTGGGGTGCAGCAGCAGCTCCATCAGCCGGTCGCGGTCCCGGAGCATCAGGGTGAGCCGCTTGTACGCGGGGACCCGGCGGGCGAAGCCGATGGTGAGGATCCCCGGGTCGAGGACCCCGTCGATCCAGCCGAGCTCCGCGGCGTTCGCTCCGCGCTGCCGCCACGACACGTACAGCCGCTTCCGCACCTCCCGCACCAGCTGCCCGCGCAACTCCCGGCGCAGCTCCCAGAGCTCGGCGCCGGGCGTCTGCGCCACGGAGTCCCCGAGCCGGTGGATCTCGGGGGCCACCCAGGTCGGGGCGTGTACCCCGTTGGTGACGGAGGTGATCGGGACCTCGGGCGCGTCGAAGCCCGGCCACAGGCCGGCGAACATCTCGCGGCTCACCGCGCCGTGGAGGGTCGAGACGCCATTGGCCCGCTGGGCGAGGCGCAGGCCCATCACGGCCATGTTGAACACGTTCGGCTCACCGCCCGGATAGCTCTCCATGCCGAGCCGGAGCACCCGCGCGGCGTCCACTCCGGGCAGTTCGCCGTCGTCGCCGAAGTGGCGGGCGACGAGCTCGCGGTCGAAGCGGTCGATGCCGGCCGGGACGGGGGTGTGCGTCGTGAACACGGTCCCGGCCCTGACCGCCTCCAGCGCCGCGTCGAAGTCCAGTCCGTACGGAGCCAGTTCGCGGATGCGCTCGAGGCCGAGGAATCCGGCGTGGCCCTCGTTCGTGTGGAACACCTCGGGCTCCGGGTGGCCGGTCAGCCGGCAGTACGTGCGGACCGCGCGCACTCCCCCGATGCCCAGGAGCATCTCCTGCAGCAGGCGGTGTTCGCCGCCGCCGCCGTAGAGCCGGTCGGTGACGTCGCGCTCGCCCGGTGCGTTCTCCTCGACGTCCGAGTCGAGGAGCAGCAGCGGGACGCGCCCGACCTGGGCGTGCCAGACGCGGGCACGCAGCGAACGGCCGCCGGGGAGGGCGAGGGCGAGCTGTGCCGGGGCGCCGCCGGCCTCGCGGAGGAGGGTCAGGGGCAGCTCGTCGGGGTCGAGGACGGGGTAGTGCTCCTGCTGCCAGCCGTCGCGCGACAGGGACTGCCGGAAGTAGCCGTGGCGGTAGAGGAGCCCGACGCCGATGAGCGGGACGCCCAGGTCGCTCGCGGCCTTGAGGTGGTCACCGGCGAGTATGCCGAGGCCCCCGGAGTACTGGGGCAGTGCGGCGGTGATGCCGAACTCGGGCGAGAAGTAGGCGACGGCGGCGGGCAGCGGCTCGTCGTCGGCCTGCTGCTCCTGGTACCAGCGGCGCCCGTGCAGATACTGGTCGAGGTCGCCGGCCGCCTCCGCGAGCCGGTGCAGGAATCCCTTGTCGCGGGCGAGCGCGGCGAGGCGCCCGGCGGACACGGCGCCGAGCAGCCGCACCGGGTCGCCCCCGGCGGCGCGCCACCCGTCGGGGTCGACGGCGCGGAAGAGCTCCCGGGTTCCGGAATGCCAGGACCAGCGCAGGTTGCGGGCCAGCTCGCTGAGGGGCGCGAGGGGGTCGGGGAGGACGGGGCGGACGGTGAATCGACGAATGGCCTTCACAGGTCCCACCTTCGCAGCGGAGGTACGCATCCGGGGGCACACAACGCTGGGCGCCGGGCCGGATGTCGCCTTCCCCTCCGACGGTAGTGGGGCGTGGCCCCTCTCAACCACGGCGCACGGCCCGGCGCGGAGGGCGCGCGGCCCGCGGGCCTCTTGGGCGCCTGCGGCGGGGCCTTCCCCCGGCCCCGCCCCTTCTCCCCGCACCGCCCCGCACCTCGAACGCCGGCGAGGCTCCAAAGGCGCCCGTCCGGCGTATGAGGACGCACACGCCGGCCACGGGACGGCGCCGTTGCGCCTCGCATCCCGCCCGACGGTCGTACGGGGTCCGGGGCAGAGCCCGAAACGGGGCTGGGGTGGAGCCCCGACGGGGTCCGGGGCGAAGCCCCCGGTTCGGGAAGGCGCGGGGTGGGGAGAGCCCGCCGCAGGCCCCCCTACCGCAGCCGCACCGGCGTCACGTCGTACGGAGAGCCCTGGTTCACCGTCTCCGCGTCGAACGCTCCCGTCGCGGCGTACCGGGCCGCGATCTCCGCGAGCTCGGCCGCCGGGATCACGTCGTGGATGTCGGTGAATCCACCGGGGGCGCGCTCATGGGCGAGCTTGATCACGACCTCGGGTCCCAGCTGACGGTTGGCCCGCTGGAGTTCGGTCATCGCGGGGCGGCGCGCGGCGTCGTACGACGCGAGCCCCTCGACCGGGTCGGCGTGCCGGGCCAGCGCGTGGGCGAGGGCGCGGGCGTCGATGATGGACTGGGTGGCGCCGTTGGAGCCGATCGGGTACATCGCGTGGGCGGCGTCGCCGATCAGCGTCGTACGGCCGTGGCTCCAGCGCTCCAGGGGCTCGCGGTCCACCATCGGGTACTCGAACGCGCCGTCGGCCGCGCGCAGGACCTCGGGGACGCTGACTCCGTCGAACTCCCAGCCCTCGTAGTGGTGCAGGAACTTCTCGACCGGCACCGGCCGGTTCCAGTTGCCGCGCGAGGTGTCGTCGATGGCCTCGGCGGGCATCGCGAGCGCCCAGTTGACGTGGACCTCACGGGTGTCCGGGTCGGGCCCGGCCATCGGGTAGACGACGGCCTTCTGGCGGTCGTCGCCCGCGATGAACATGAACGTTCCGGCACGGTCGGCGGGCAGCCGGGAGACGCCGCGCCACACCAGCATGCCGTTCCACGGCGGCTCGCCCTCGGCCGGGTTGAGGGCGGCGCGCACGGCGGAGCGGATGCCGTCGGCGCCGATCAGGACGTCGGGTTCGAGCGAGGTCCGGCCGCAGTTGGAACCGTCGCGGTGCTCCAGACGGACCCGGGCGCGTCCGCCGGGCAGCGTGTCGAGACCGGTGACGCGGACACCGCCGACGACGGCGTCGGGGCCGATGCGGCTGCGTACGGCGTCGGCGAGGACCCGCTGCAGGTGGGCGCGGTGGATCGACAGCTGGGGCCAGTGGTAGCCGGCGCCGAGACCGCGCGGGTCGCGCGAGATCAGACCGCCGGAGCGGTGGTAGTAGCGCAGCTCCCGGGTGCGTACGGAACCCGCTTCGAGGGGCTCCAGCAGGCCGAGCGCGTCGAGTTCGCGCACCGCGTTGGGCATGATGTTCAGCCCCGCGCCGACGTGCCCGCTCTCGCGGGCCGCCTCGACGACGGTGATCCGTTCGAACCCGGCGGCGTGCAGGCTGAGCGCGGCGGTGAGACCCGCGATACCACCGCCGGCGATCATGATGTGTGTCGTGGTGTACGTCATGGCATGGGTCCTCGGTCGCGTCCTGGCGTGCGTCATTGCGTGCGCCTCCTCAGGCCACGGGTGTGCGCGGGCGTTCCGTCGCGCGGCGCACGAGCGTCTCGTTCTCGCGGGTCAGGTCCAGCACCGCGCGCAGCAGTTCGACGGGGGCACCGCCACTGCCGACGTCGTACAGCCGGACCTCCTCGCTGTAGGCCTTGCGGGCGATGCCGATGTGGCGGGCCCGGAACGTCTTGAGGGTGCGCAGCACCCGGGCGAGGGAGACGGCGGACGCGGCGAGCTCCGGGGGCAGCCGGTCCACTTGCTCCCAGCTGATCGCGGCGGACAGCTTGCTGACGGCGGAGGTTCCGCCCGCGTGCGCGGCGTGGAAGGCGCGCCACTGCGGGAGGCTGTACGGGACGGACTCGGCGAGGAACGCGTCGTACCGCGAGTCGCTCCGGTCGCTCTGCCACAGCGTCAGATCGACCAGCCAGAGCGGCACCTGGGCGGCGGCGGGGCCGAGGTGGTCGCGGCCGTCGACGGATATCTCCTCGAAGTAGGGGCGGAGCACCTGTGCGAAGAAGACCGGCGAGACGTTGGCGACGGTGAAGTCGATGGAGTCGACCATCGCCTGCACATGCCGGGCGGTGCGGTCGAGCGCGTGCGCGAAGCCGCGCTCGTACGGTTCGAGCGCGGCGAGCTCGGCGCAGGTGTCGAGGGAGGCGACGAGGCTGGGGAAGACCATGCGTACGGCGTCCTGGAGGCCGGCCTCCATCGGCTCGCCGGTGTACATGCGCTGCCGCGCGTCCAGCGGGTTCCAGGTCGTGTAGTGGTGCACGGTGTCACGCGGCACCATGTCGGTGCGCCGCCCCAGCTCCGCGAGCACCGGGAGCGCCTCGGGGACGGCGTCCAGCGGCTCCGTCCCGTGCCGCTTCAGCGACCCGAGCAGCATCCCGATGTCCCGCATGGCCGCGAGCGCCTCGACGACGCTCCACTCGGCGATCCGGCCGGGCTCGGGGAGCAGCGTGCGCAACGCGACGGTGAGCGCGGTGACGTCGGCGTCCCGGTTCATCTCGGGCAGCGCGGCGAGCAGGGCGTCGGCGGCAAGGGGGTCGGCGGCACGGATGTCGGCGATCCGGTAGAGCGGATCGCCACGTGTCTCCAGATCGCGCGCGACAAGGTCGAATACGGACACGGAAAGGCCCTCCTCGGGCGGTGAAAGGTGTGGTGATGGTGCGGGGCGAGACGGACGGGCCCCGCGGGGCGCCTGGCAAGGTGCGGTGCCGGTGGGGCGGTGCCTTGTCGGCACCGGCACGGTCGGCCGCGGTCCGCAGGCTCAGGTCAGGCGCGTCGGCGGGTGGGGGCGCCGGCGGCGGGCCTTCTGCCCATCCCGCCCTTCCCGACTGGGGACTTCGCCCCCCAGCCCCCGCTTCGGGGGCTCAGCCCCGGCCCCCCTACGCCCTCCGGGCGTGGGGACGTTGCGCCCCATGGCGCCCGTCCGGCGATTGAGGACGGACACCGGCCCGCCCCGCGGTACCGGACACGCCCGTCACGGGACCGGGCGGGTTCGTCCCTCCCCCGCTGCGGCTGCCGCAGGCACCCGCAGCCTCAGTGACAGGAGCGCCGCCGCGGCGGCGAACGCGGCGCCCACGAGCAGCGCCGCCTTGAAGCCCGCCGTCGCCGCGGACGCCCCCGGTGCGTCCACGGCGCCCGTCGTGCTCGTGGCCACCCCCACGAGCACCGCGAGGCCGAGCACCGAGCCGAACTGCTGGCTCGTGTTGATGAGTCCGGAGGCGAGGCCCGTCTCCTCCGGGGCCGCCTCCGCCGTCGCGGCCACGTTCGTGGTGACCATGACCAGCGGGAGCGCGACGCCCAGCAGCAGACTCGGGGCCAGCACGGTGGTGACGAACGTGCCCTCCGCGGTGAGGGCGAGCGACAGCCACACCGTTCCCGCGAAGAGCAGCCCGAAGCCGAGCGTCATCACATGGCCCAGTCCCAGCCGCCCGATCAGCCGCCCCGTCTGCGGGGCGGTCAGCACGACCACCACCGACAGCGGCAGCAGTCCGAGCCCGCCCGTCAGCGGCGACTGTCCGAGCACGCTCTGCAGATAGAGGCTGACCAGGAAGAACATCGGGAACAGGGCCATCTGCGCCAGCGCGCTCAGCACATTGGCGCGCCGCAGCGCCGGCCGCCGCAGCACCGCGGGCGGCACCAGCGGATTCGCGATCCGGGTCTCGAGTACGGCGAAGACCACGAGCAGGACCAGCCCGGTGCCGCCCGCCGTCAGCGTACGGACGCTCGTCCAGCCCGCATCGCCCGCGCCGACGAGCGCGTACGCGAGCAGCCCGAGACCGGCCGTGGCGGTCAGCGCTCCTCCCGCGTCGAATCCGGGCCGTGCGCTGCGCGTCCCCCCGTCGAGAAGGCGCAGTGCGAGCAGCCCGAGCAGCAGCGCGACGAGCACGTTGAGCCAGAACGTCGAGCGCCAGCCGAGCAGATCGGTGAGGACGCCGCCGAGCACGGTGCCCAGCACCCCGCCGAGTCCGCCCATCCCGGCGAAGGCGCCGAGCGCCCTGTGCCGGCCCGGCCCGTCGGGGAAGAGGATCAGCAGCAGCGCGAACGCCGCCGCGGCGGCCAGCGCCGCCCCGATCCCCTGCGCCGCCCGCGCGGCGACCAGCGCGCCCGCCGACTGTGCGAGCCCGCCCACCGCCGACGCGGCGGCCAGCAGGCCGAGCCCGGCGAGGAACATCCGCCGGTGCCCGAGGAGATCGGCCGCGCGACCGCCGAGCAGCAGCAGCCCGCCGAAGGTGATCAGATACGCGTTGGCGACCCACGACAGTCCCGCCGAGCCCGACCCCAGCGCCTCGCCGATGGACGGTAACGCGACATTGATGATCGCGGTGTCCATGATCAGCAGCAGCTGGGTGGAGGCGAGCAGGGCCAGCGCGGCCTTCGGACCACGACCCGAAGGCGCCTCCGTCACCACGGCGTCAAGGGGCGCGGTCACCGCTGCTCCCCGGAATCCGGCTCCCGTCGGTCCAGCTCGTAGCCGTCCAGACATGCCTGCGCCAGCTGCTCGCAGCTCGCGGTGTCGCCCTCCCAGACCTGCTGCATCAGATAGATGTGCGGGGCGCCGTGGTAGAAGCGCTCGTACTGCTCGTGGCGGCTCGCGAACTCCGAACCGAGCGCGTCCCACGCCAGCTTGAGCAGCTTGATCCGGTCCTCGGCGGGGTGCCCGGGCGAGCGTATGTACTTCCGCACCAGCGGCCCGAGTTCCGGGTGCAGCAGGTCCTCGCCGGACGCGGGCAGCTGGATGACGCCGCCGCCGGCGAGCATCTTGATCTCCTGCACGGCCTGGGGATACAGCTCGCCCGCCATGATCCGCTGCGCGAAGGAGATGTCCTTGCCGGGCCGGACGCCCTCGCCGCCCTCGACCTGCTCGTACGACGCCTCGGCGGCGAGCACGAACGCCTTGGCCTGGGCGACCTTGCCCATCAGCCGCCCGATCGCCTGCGTCACGGGCGGCAGCTGGTACGTGTTGTTCGCCTTGGTCAGCAGGATCGCCAGGCCCGTGAGGAATTCGAGCTTCGTCCAGAAGCGGGTGGCCGCCTGGTGCACGAAGTTGAGGTACGCGGGCGTCTGCCACCACATCCGGAAGGTGGCGTCCACGTTCCGGTACGTGAGGACGTTCTCCCACGGTACGAACACGTCGTCGCAGACGAGCAGCGCGTCGTTCTCGTCGAAGCGCGACGACAGCGGGTTGTCGAACACGCTGCGCGCCTGCGCCTCGTACGACGTCCGGGACAGGAACTTCAGCCCGGGCGTGCCGATCGGGACCGAGAAGCACAGCGCGTGCTCGACGTCCTGCGGCGCGAGTGGCTCGATCGTGCCGACGATGACCTCGTTGCCGAAGACCGAGCCCGTCCCGATCATCTTGGCGCCGCGCACGACGATGCCGCCGTCCTTCTCCGCCACCACGCGCACGACCAGGTCGTCCTCCTCCTGTTCGGAGGCGGACCTGGTCCGGTCGATCTGCGGATTGGTGATGGTGAAGGTCGGGTAGAGGTCGCCCTCGGCGAGCCTGCGGTGGTACGCGAGGGCGTTCGGGGCGCCGTCGAAGCCGTCCGTCGTGAACAGCTGAGGCGCGGCCGCGAAGCCCGCGGCGCCGCCCGCCATGTAGTCGGGCGTGCGCCCGAGGAAGCCGAAGCTCGATTCGGCCCAGAGCTTGTACGCGCGGCGGCGGGCCACGAGATCCTCGTACGAGCGCGGGACGGCGTACGCGCGGTGGACGCCGCCCTGGGTGAGCACCGGCGCGTGCTCGGAGTCGTGCGCCAGGTCGTACAGCCGGGCGATCGACGCCGCGGTGTTGCGGAACGCGGGGTGCCGGGTGACGTCCTCGACCCGCTCGCCGTCGAGCCAGACCTCCCGGCCGTCACGCAGCGATTCCAGATAATCCTGACCGGACCTCGTCACCATGTCTCCTCTTGCGGAACACTCTGCCGCTGCCGAGCCTGACTGCCCTCCCCTGCCTGCGGCAATGAACGACCGTCCAGCGGTCATTAAGAACCGGCCAGTCGGTGGCCCGTCGTCCGTGCGCGGTCATCTATGCGCGTTACGCGGCACTGACCGAGGCGCTGCGGTATTCGCCGGGCGTCTTGCCGAACCACTTGCGGAAGGCGAGGTGGAAGCCGACGGAGCTCTGGTAGCCGACCCGCTGCGGCACCGCCGACTGCGGCAGTGACGTCTCGCCCAGCAGCCGCGCGGCCTCCTGCATCCGCCGTCCCGTCAGATGCCGGGCCGGCGCCTCGCCGACGAGCTCGCGGAAGGCCGCGGTGAAGGCCGAGCGGGACATCCCCACCGCGCGGGCGAGCGACTCGATGGTCCAGGGCTCCGCGAACCGGGTCGCGACGATCACCAGCGCCTTGCTGATGCCCGGATGCCTGAGCACGGGCAGCGCGGCGGGATTGTCCGCGAGCTCGCGCAGCAGGGGCCGCAGTGCCAGCACCAGCGCCATTTCGAAGGCCCGCAGGGTGATCAGCCGGTCGCCGGGGCCCACCGGCCGCTCGGGCGAGGCGAGCAGGCACAACGTGTCGCGCAGCAGGGGCTCTTTGACGACCTGGGAGCCGTCGAGCACGAGCACCCAGGGCAGCGCCTTGTACAGGCCGGTGGCGGCCCCGGCGTCGTAGTGCAGTCCGGCGCACAGGAGCCGGCTCGCGGGCCCTTCGCCGTCGATACGGATCTCGCCCGAGGTGCCCGGCTGGCGCTCGGGCAGCACGGCCCTGAGCGGGACGCCCTGGCGGTCGGGGCGGTCGGACAGCCGGTGGGCGGTGCCCGTGGGGAACACCGCGAGGTCACCGGCGTGCAGTTCCAGGGGGGTCTGGCCCTGGCCGCTGATCCAGCAGCCGCCCTCGACGATGTAGTGCAGCACGGCGCAACTCTGCTCGGCGTCGCCCTCGATGGCCCATGGCGCGCTGACATGCCACCGGCTGTCGAAGACGCCGGTCAGGCGGAGCGGTTTCAGCAGTTCGCTGAGGAGGTCGTCGCTCTGCGCATCGGTGGCTTCCATGGACGATCCTTCAACCTCCCCCCCGGTTTGTTAATTGATCGGCCGAACCCGCCGCCGCCAGCCTGGAAACGCCGTAACGGCAACAGCCACACCCTATCGAAGGGCACTTCAGACACATGTCCGATCACATTCCGATGCGGGTAGCGGTCGTGGGGGCGACCGGCTTCCAGGGCGGCGCCGTCGCCCGGCTTCTCGCGGAGCGCGGCCACCGGGTCCGCACCCTGACCCGCAGGCCCGGGGCGGACCGTCCCGAGCTCGCGGGCGTCGCGTTCGTCCAGGGGGACCTGGCGAACCCTCACCACGTAGGCCGGCTCTTCGACGGCGCCACGCACGCGTCGGTGGTGATGCCGCTGGAGTACGACCCGGAGAAGATCCGGACGTACGCACGGAACCTGGCGGAGGGCGCGGCGGCGGCCGGCATCGCCCGGCTCGTCTACAACGCCAACACCCGCGTCCCTGCCGAGACCACGAACGTGGCGGCGTTCGAGACCCGGCGGCTGGCCGAGTCGGTGCTCCGCGAAGGGCTGCGGGACAGCTCCGTGGAACTGGTGGTCCTGCGGCCGCCGGTCTATCTGGACAACCTCTTCAGCCCGTGGAACGGCCCGGCCCTCGTGGCGGAGGGTGTCCTGGCGTATCCGCTGCCCGCCGACACCCCGGTGGCCTGGATCTCGCACCGCGACCTCGCGGAGGCGGTGCACGCCGCGCTCACCGTGGAGGGGGCGGCGGGCCGTACGTACGACATCGGCGGGGCGCGTACGGTCACGGGCGCCGAGCTCGCGGCGGCGTTCGGCAAGGGACTCGGGCGCGACGTGCGCTATGTGCCGCTGCCGGCCGACGTCTTCGAGCAGGGCCTGACCCAGGTCGTGGGCGCGGACGCGGCGGCGGGTGTGGCCGGCATCTACCACTACATGGCGAGCGGCGCGAGCCCGCGGCTGATGGCGGACGACGGCGGCACGTCCGCGCAGGCCCTCTCGCTCAAGCCCGCGCCGGTCGACGAATGGGTGTCCCGGCAGCCTTGGCAGATCTGGTCGGACGACGCGACGGACGCACCGTCACAGGACTGACGGACATCCCTGTCCGCCCGGTACCGGCATCACGGGTACCGGGCGGATTGCCGTTCGGAGGACCACGCCCGGACGGTCGGTCGAGGACAGGGGGCGCGCGGATCCTTGTCTGCCCCGCTACCTCCTAGTAGTTAACGAACCACCGGATTGCCCCCCGGCACTGCGTGGGAAGGCTCCCCCCGGTACCCACCGGCGCGCACGCATCCACACGCAGCTATTCGAGTGAACGCGGACAGGAGCGGCCATGCCCGCAGCCCGCCAGTCGTCGACGGAGCAGTTACAAAGAACACCCACACCCCGCGCAGCGGATCCGCCAGCTCGACCCGCCATGCCCGCACAGCCCCCAGGTGATGCCGTGAACCCGCAGATTGGCCGCATTCCCGTCCTGGACGTACGCCCGCTCGTCGACTGCGGCAGAAGGCCCGCGAAGGCCGTGGCCGGCGAGACGTTCCGGATCTCCGCCACCGTCTTCCGAGAAGGCCACGACGCGGTGGCCGCCAACGTCGTCCTGCGCGACCCCAGTGGGCGGTCCGGCCCCTGGACGCCGATGCGGGAGCTCGCGCCCGGCACGGACCGCTGGGGGGCCGACGTGACCCCCGACGCCGAGGGCCACTGGACGTACAGCGTCGAGGCGTGGAGCGATCCGGTGGCCACCTGGCGCCACCACGCCGGGATCAAGATCCCGGCCGGGATCGACACCGCGCTGGTGCTCGCCGAGGGCGCCGAGCTCCATGAGCGCGCCGCCGCCGGCGTGCCGAAGAAGGACGGCCGGGAGGCGGTGCTCGCCGCCGCCGACGCGCTGCGCGACGAGACGCGGTCGCCCGCCGACCGGCTGGCCGCCGCGCTCTCGCCGGAGGCGGTCGCCGCGCTCGGCCGGCATCCGCTGCGCGAACTGGTCACCGCCTCGCCCCCGTTGCCGCTCCAGGTCGAGCGCACCCGTGCGCTGTTCGGCTCCTGGTACGAGTTCTTCCCGCGCTCCGAGGGCGCGACGGTCAAGCGCGGAAAGCTCGTCTCGGGCACCTTCAGCACCGCGGCGCAGCGGCTACCGGCCGTCGCCGCGATGGGCTTCGACGTGGTGTATCTGCCGCCGATCCACCCCATCGGCAGCACGTTCCGCAAGGGCCCCAACAACACGCTCGAGGCGGGCCGGCACGACGTCGGCGTGCCCTGGGCGATCGGCTCGTCCGAGGGCGGCCACGACGCGGTCCACCCGGACCTCGGCACGCTGGACGACTTCGACGAGTTCGTGCGCTGCGCGCGGGACCTGAGGATGGAGGTCGCGCTCGACTTCGCGCTGCAGTGCTCGCCGGACCACCCGTGGGTGGAGAAGCACCCCGAGTGGTTCCACCACCGCGCGGACGGCACGATCGCCTACGCCGAGAACCCGCCGAAGAAGTACCAGGACATCTATCCGATCGCCTTCGACCAGGACATGAAGGGGCTGGTCAAGGAGACCCTGCGGGTGCTGCGGCACTGGATGGACCACGGCGTCCGCATCTTCCGTGTCGACAATCCGCACACCAAGCCGGTCGTCTTCTGGGAGACGGTGATCGGCGAGATCAACCGCACCGACCCGGACGTGATCTTCCTGGCCGAGGCCTTCACGCGCCCCGCGATGATGCACACGCTGGCCGCGATCGGCTTCCAGCAGTCCTACACCTACTTCACGTGGCGCAACACCAAGCACGAACTGACGGAGTATCTGACGGAGCTGTCCGGCGACGCGGCCGCGTACATGCGCCCCAACTTCTTCGTGAACACCCCGGACATCCTGCACGCCTACCTCCAGGAGGGCGGCCGCCCCGCGTTCGAGGCGCGGGCCGTGCTCGCCGCGACGCTGTCGCCGACGTGGGGTGTCTACGCGGGCTACGAGCTGTGCGAGAACACCCCGCTGAAGCCGGGCAGCGAGGAGTACCTGGACTCGGAGAAGTACCAACTGCGGCCCCGTGAATGGGAGTCGGCGGAGCGAGAGGGGCGCAGCATCGCCCCGCTGATCACCGCCCTCAACCGGATCAGGCGCCGTCATCCGGCGCTCCAGCAGCTGCGGAATCTCCACTTCCATCACGTGGACAACGAGGCGGTGATCGCCTACAGCAAGCGCTCGGGACCGGATGTGGTCCTGATGGTCGTCAACCTCGACCCCCACCACACCCAGGAGGCCACGGTCTCGTTGGACATGCCGGTGCTCGGCCTCGACCGGCACGAGACCGTACCGGTGCGCGACGAGCTCACCGGCGATACCTATCACTGGGGCAGGGCCGCCTATGTGCGCCTCGAGCCGGGCGTCACGCCTGCGCACATCGTGGTCCTGCGACCGTCCCCGCCGATCGGAGGGTCACCCACATCATGATCGTCAACGAGCCCGTCCACGACCTCTTCGAGGACACTCCCGCCAAGGACCGGGACCCCGACTGGTTCAAACGCGCCGTGTTCTACGAAGTGCTCGTACGGTCCTTCCAGGACAGCAACGGCGACGGCATCGGTGACCTGAAGGGCATCACCGCCAAGCTGGACTATCTGCAGTGGCTGGGCGTCGACTGTCTGTGGCTTCCGCCGTTCTTCAAGTCCCCGCTCCGCGACGGCGGTTACGATGTCTCCGACTACACGTCCGTACTCCCCGACTTCGGCGACCTCGCCGACTTCGTCGAGTTCGTCGACGCCGCGCACCAGCGCGGCATGCGGGTCATCATCGACTTCGTCATGAACCACACCAGCGATCAGCACCCGTGGTTCCAGGAGTCCCGCAAGGACCCGGACGGCCCGTACGGCGACTACTACGTCTGGGCCGACGACGACAAGCAGTTCCAGGACGCGCGGATCATCTTCGTCGACACGGAGACCTCCAACTGGACCTTCGACCCGGTCCGCAAGCAGTACTACTGGCACCGCTTCTTCTCCCACCAGCCGGACCTCAACTACGAGAACCCGGCGGTGCAGGAGGAGATCATCTCCGCGCTGCGCTTCTGGCTGGACCTCGGCATCGACGGCTTCCGGCTGGACGCCGTGCCCTACCTCTACCAGGAGGAGGGCACCAACTGCGAAAACCTTCCGGCGACGCACTCCTTCCTCAAGCGGGTCCGCAAGGAGATCGACGCCCACTACCCGGACACGGTGCTGCTGGCCGAGGCCAACCAGTGGCCGGAGGACGTCGTCGACTACTTCGGCGACTTCCCGGCGGGCGGCGACGAGTGCCACATGGCGTTCCACTTCCCGGTGATGCCCCGGATCTTCATGGCGGTGCGGCGGGAGTCGCGCTATCCGGTCTCCGAGATCCTCGCCAAGACCCCGGAGATCCCGGCGAACTGCCAGTGGGGCATCTTCCTGCGCAACCACGACGAGCTGACCCTCGAGATGGTCACCGACGAGGAGCGCGACTACATGTACGCGGAGTACGCCAAGGATCCGCGGATGCGCGCCAACATCGGTATCCGGCGCCGCCTCGCGCCGCTGCTCGACAACGACCGGAACCAGATCGAGCTGTTCACTGCGCTGCTGCTGTCGCTGCCGGGCTCGCCCATCCTGTACTACGGCGACGAGATCGGGATGGGCGACAACATCTGGCTGGGCGACCGGGACGCCGTACGGACACCGATGCAGTGGACCCCGGACCGCAACGCCGGTTTCTCCTCGTGCGATCCCGGCCGGCTCTATCTGCCGACCATCATGGATCCGGTCTACGGCTACCAGGTCACCAATGTCGAGGCGGCGATGGCGTCGCCGTCGTCGCTGCTGCACTGGACCCGGCGGATGATCGAGATCCGCAAGCAGAACCGCGCCTTCGGGCTCGGCTCGTACACCGAACTGCCGTCGTCGAACCCGGCGGTGCTGGCATTCCTGCGGGAGTACAAGGACGACCTGGTCCTGTGCGTGAACAACTTCTCGCGGTTCGCGCAGCCGACGGAGCTGGATCTGCGGAGCTTCAACGGCCGTCATCCGGTGGAGCTGATCGGCGGGGTGCGCTTCCCGGCCATCGGTGAGTGGCCGTATCTGCTGACGCTGGCCGGGCACGGCTTCTACTGGTTCCGGCTGCGCAAGGAGGCCGTGGCCACCGAGGCCGTCGTGAACGGGTCGGTCCGGAAGGCCTCCGCGCCGAGGCCCGCGCTGAAGCGGAACTAATCCGGCACATGCCATGTCGTGTGCGGGGCGGTTGTGACCGCCCCGCACGGGGCACGCTCCCCCTCATATCGAGGCTCATGTCGGGACTCGTACCAAGGCTCGGGTCGAGGCTTGTCCGAGGCCGTACGGACCATCCTCACCCGACACTCCCCCTGCCTGCGGCAGAGGGACCCCCACGCACTGCCCGGACAGCTATATTTGCCATAATCCGGGACACTCTTCGCATCCTGTGGTGTGCCCGGGGAAAGGACGCGATGCCATGTCGGAGGCTGCATCCACCCGGACCCCGGTGGCACTGCTTCCCTCGCTCACACCGCTGCTGCACCAATGGCTGCCCCGGCAGCGCTGGTTCGCGGGCAAGGGACGCCCGGTCGCCGGCTTCTCCCTGGTCTCGGCGGCCGAGCTGCTTCCGGTCGACTCGACGGGACCGGGTCTGCTGCACCTGCTCGTCCGCGTCCAGCAGCCGGGCCCGGCGGGCGCGAAGGGCACCGGAGGCAAGCGGGACGGCGACCGGCCGTCCGACTGTTACCAGCTCCTGCTGGGCGTACGGACCACACTGCCGCCCCATCTCGCGACCGCGCTGATCGGCCGGGTCACGGACGGCCCCCTGGCCGGCCGGACCGTCTACGAGGGCCTGCACGACCCCCGGCTCGCCGCACTGCTGCTGGAGCGGCTGCGCACCCCCGGCCGGTTCGGCACGCTCCGCTTCGACCGGACCGAACCCGTGCTGGGCGGGCTGCCCGCCCGCATCCTGGACGCCGAGCAGTCCAACTCCTCCCTGGTGTACGGCGATTCGTACATCCTCAAGATCTTCCGCAGGGTGTACCCGGGCACCAACCCCGATCTGGAGCTGCCGCTCGCCCTCGCCCGGGCGGGCTGCGACCGGGTGCCCGCGCCCGTCGCCTGGTACGAGTCGGCCACGCCCGAGCCCGCGACGCTGGGCGTCCTCCAGCCCTATCTGCGCGGCACCCAGGACGGCTGGCAGCTGGCGCTGAAGGCCCTCGCCGCCGACCACGACTTCACCTCGGACGCGCACGCGCTCGGGCAGGCGACGGCGGAGGTCCACACCGCGCTGGCCGCGGCGCTGCCGACGATGACGCTGAGCCGGGCGCAGACCGAGCATCTGGCGACCGCCATGAACGAGCGGCTCGACGCGGCGGTCCGTGCCGTGCCCGCCCTGCTGCCGTACGTACGGGGACTGCGGGCCGCCTTCGACGCGATCGCCGAGGCGGACCTCGACGGCGGCGGACGCGCCCAGCGCATCCACGGCGATCTGCACCTCGGCCAGACCCTGCGCACCCCCGACGGGGACTGGTCGGTCATCGACTTCGAGGGCGAGCCCGCACGCCCGCTCGTCGAGCGCCGCCGGATGCAGCCGCCCGTCCGCGACATCGCGGGGATACTCCGTTCCTTCGACTACGCGGCCCGCTCCCACCGCCCGTGGAACCCCGCCTGGGCGGCGCGCTGCCGTGCCGCGTACTGCGAGGGCTACGCCGAGGCCGCGGGCACCGACCCACGGGCCCAGCCCGAGCTGCTGCGCGCCTACGAGACGGACAAGGCGGTGTACGAGGTCGTCTACGAGGCCCGGCACCGCCCGGACTGGCTCCCGGTGCCGATGTCGGCGATCCAACGCCTCGCAGGACCGCCGCGCTGAATCGCCGGCGAGGCTCCGAAGGAGCCCGTACGGCGATTGAGGACACGGCCGAAGGCCGTACGGGCCTCCAGGGGCGAAGCGCCCACCGACCGACACCCACCCCTCCGATCCCGATCCCCGCTCCGACCGCTGACACCCCTTCGAGGAGGCCGCCCCCGTGACCCCCCGCACCCCGTCCGCCCAGCCGCCCGACGACCGACCTTCACCCCGCGCCAGGACAGCCCGGGAGTCCCGGGCATCCGCCGAGAGCCCGCCGACCCGCCGCGCGGCAGGCACGGCGCCCGGGGCGGGCGCGGCGAGCGCGAGCGCGGCCGAGACGCGGAAGGCGTCAGTGGCCAGCCGCGGCGTACGCCCCGCGAAGACGCTCGACGACGGCGACCGTGAGCGGCTGCTCAGCGGCTCCCACCACGATCCGCACGGGCTGCTCGGCGCCCACTCGGTGCGCGGCGGGGTCGTCTTCCGGGTGCTGCGCCCCCACGCGGTGTCGGTGACGGTACTGGCCAAGGGGCTGCGAGCGGAACTGCACGAGGACGGCGACGGGTTCTTCTCGGGCGTGCTGCCGCTGCGCAAGGAGCCGGAGTACTCGCTCCAGGTCACCTACGAGGACGCGACGATCGAGTTCGCGGATCCGTACCGTTTCCTGCCCGCGATCGGCGAGCTCGATCTCCATCTGATCGGCGAGGGCCGGCACGAGGAGCTGTGGCAGGCGCTCGGTGCCCGCCCGATGACCCACCAGGGCGTGACCGGCACCCGCTTCACGGTCTGGGCGCCGAACGCCCGCGGGGTCAGGGTCGTCGGGGACTTCAACTACTGGGACGGCACCGCCCATCCGCTGCGCTCGCTCGGCTCGTCCGGGGTGTGGGAGCTGTTCGTGCCCGGGGTCGGCGAGGGCGCGCTGTACAAGTTCGACATCACCCGCCCCGACGGCTCGCACACGGTCCGCGCCGACCCGATGGCCCGCCGCACCGAGGTGCCGCCCGCGAACGCCTCGATCGTCACGGAGGCCCACCACGTCTGGCGCGACGAGCCGTGGATGGCGCACCGCGCCGACCGCCCCGTGCACGAGGCCCCCTTCTCGGTCTACGAGGTGCATCTCCCGTCCTGGCGGCCTGGACTGACGTACCGCCAGCTCGCGGCGCAACTCCCGTTCTACGTACGCGACCTGGGCTTCACGCACGTGGAGCTGATGCCGGTCGCCGAGCATCCCTTCGGCGGCTCATGGGGCTACCAGGTCACCGGCTTCTACGCCCCGACGGCCCGGATGGGCACCCCCGACGACTTCCGCCACCTGATCGACGCCCTGCACCGGGCCGGCATCGGGGTGATCATGGACTGGGTGCCGGCGCACTTCCCGCGCGACGACTGGGCGCTGGCGGAGTTCGACGGACGCCCGGTGTACGAGCACTCCGACCCGGCCAGGGCCGCACACCCCGACTGGGGCACGCTCGAATTCGACTACGGCCGCAAGGAGGTCCGTAACTTCCTCGTCGCCAACGCGGTCTACTGGTGCGAGGAGTTCCACATCGACGGACTGCGGGTCGACGCGGTCGCCTCCATGCTCTACCTCGACTACTCGCGCGAGCACGGCGACTGGACTCCGAACGAGCACGGCGGCCGGGAGAACCTGGACGCCGTCGCCTTCCTGCAGGAGATGAACGCGACCGTCTACCGGCGCTGCCCCGGGGTCGTGACGGTCGCCGAGGAGTCCACGGCCTGGGACGGCGTCACCCGGGCCACGCACCATGTCGGCCCCGGCGGCTTCGGCGGCCTCGGCTTCGGCCTGAAGTGGAACATGGGCTGGATGCACGACTCGCTCGGGTACGTCGAGCACGAGCCGGTGCACCGCAAGTTCCACCACGACGAGATGACCTTCTCGATGGTGTACGCGTACAGCGAGAACTACGTCCTGCCGATCTCGCACGACGAGGTCGTGCACGGCAAGCGGGCGCTGGTGTCGAAGATGCCCGGCGACTGGTGGCAGCAGCGCGCCAACCACCGGGCCTATCTCGGCTTCATGTGGGCGCACCCGGGCAAGCAGCTCCTCTTCATGGGGCAGGAGTTCGCCCAGGGCGCGGAGTGGTCGGAGGGCCACGGCCCGGACTGGTGGCTGCTGGATCCCTCCTACGAGGCCGAGCCCGACCACCGGGGTGTACGGGACCTGGTGCGCGAGCTGAACGCGGTGTACGCGCTCACGCCCGCGCTGTGGCAGCGGGACACCGTCCCCGAGGGCTTCGCCTGGGTCGACGGCGGCGCTGCCGAGGACAACGTCTTCGCGTTCCTGCGCTTCGACGCACAGGGGGCCCCGCTGCTGGCGGTCTCCAACTTCTCGCCGGTGGTACGGCACGAGTACCGGCTGGGCGTGCCGCCGGAGGTGTCCGCGTGGACGGAGGTGCTGAACACGGACGCGGCACGGTACGGCGGCAGCGACGTCCTCAACGCGGAGCCGCTGAAGCCGGAGTCCGTCGCCGCCCACGGTCACCGCACGAGCATCCAGCTCACGCTGCCACCGCTGGCGACGGTGTGGCTCAAGCCCACCTGACGACGGCCTGGCGGGCGGCGGGGCGACATTGGCCGGGTGGGGCCCCGGCCGGCCGTCGCCCCGCCCTCTGTTTCACGCCGTAGGGCCGAGCGCCGCGGGCAGTTCGCCGGTGTGGACGAGGCCCAGGCGCTGGGTGGCCCGGGTCAGGGCCACGTACAGGTCGCTGTCCCCGAACAGGGCGGGCTCGACGACGATCACCGAGTCGAATTCCAGGCCCTTGGCCTGGCGGGGGTCGAGCAGGACGACGGGCCGGGTCAGATCGACGGGACCGCCGCCCAGCGCGGCGAGCTCGCCGTGGAGTTCGCGCGGGGCGATGACGGCCAGGCGTCCTTCCCGCGGCGTCTCGCGGGCGACCGCGGCCAGGACCGAACGCGCGAGTCCGCCCTCGTCCGCCCGCTCGGTCCACGGCCCGACACCCGTCGAACGCACCGAGCGCGGCGGCCGGAAGCCCGGGTACGTGGCGCGGCGGGCGGCGGCCGCGAGCTCCATGATCTCGGCGGGCGTACGGTAGTTGACGCCGAGCCTGGAGTGCTCCCAGCGGTCGCCGACGTACGGTTCGAGGATCTCGTGCCAGGAGCCGCAGCCGGCGATGTCGCCGGTCTGTGCGGGGTCGCCGACCAGGGTCATCGAGCGGGTCGGGATCCGCCGCATCAGCAGCCGCCAGGCCATGGCCGACAGCTCCTGCGCCTCGTCGACGATGATGTGCCCGAAGGCCCAGGTCCGGTCGGCGGCGGCGCGCTCGGCGGCGCTGCGGTGATCGGCCTCCTCGTGGCGCTCGGCGAACCGTTCGGCGTCGATGATGTCGTGCGCGGCCAGGACCTCCGACGCCTCCTTGTCGACCTCCTCCTTGTCCTCGAACTCGTAGGTGCGGGAGGCGTACGAGACGTCGAGGACGCCCTGCGCGTACGCGATCCGCCGCTCCCGCTCGGCCTCGGCGGCGGCGCGGGCGGCGGAGTCGTCCTCGCCCAGGAGTTCGGCGGCCTCGTCGAGGAGGGGCACGTCCGCGGCGGTCCAGGCCGCCCCCTCGGCGCGCCTGATCAGCTCGGCGTCGTCCCCGTCGAGATGGGCCGGGTCCTCGAGGTAGTCCGCGAGGAACTCCTGCGGGGTGAGCGGGGGCCACAGGGACAGGATGGCGGCATGCACATCGGCGCTGGCGGCGATCGCCTTGCCGAGCAGGGCGATGTCGTCGGGGCCGAGGAAGTTCGGGCCGCCGTAGGGGTCTGCGCCGATCCGGTCGGCGAGCTGGGTGGTGAGGTCGTCGATGATCCGGAAGGCGAAGGTGGGCAGGGCGAGATTGTGCGGAAGCCCGGTCTCACGGGCCTTGTGCCGCGCCTCCACGGCCATGTCCCAGTCGATCACCAGCTCCCCGTCGTCGTGCGGGATGACGATCGGCTCGCCCTTCTCGGGCACCTGCTGCCGGTCCCGTACGGCCTCGGCGAGTACGCCCGCCATCTCGGCCCGTCCCTTGACGGCGGCGGCCGCGGGGGTGTCGGTGCCGGTGGCGTGCACGCCCGGGAACAGCTCCCCGACGGTCGCCAGCAGCACGCCCGTCTCGCCGAGCGAGGGCAGCACCTCGCCGATGTACCCCAGGAAGGCGGGGTTGGGCCCGACGATCAGCACGGCCCGCTTGGCCAGCTGCTCCCGGTGCGCGTACAGCAGATACGCGGCCCGGTGCAGCGCGACCGCCGTCTTCCCGGTCCCGGGCCCGCCCTCGACGACGAGCACGCCGCGCTGCGGGGCGCGGATGATGCGGTCCTGCTCGGCCTGGATCGTGGAGACGATGTCCGCCATGCGTCCGGTGCGAGCGCTGTTGAGCGCGGCCAGCAGCACTTCGTCGGCGTCGTGCGACTCGTACCCGGTGCGGGTGGTGTCGTTGAGATCCATGATCTCGTCGTGCAGGGCCGTGACGATGCGCCCCTGGGTGGTGATGTGCCGACGCCTGCGCAGGCCCATCGGCTCGAACCCGGTCGCGAGATAGAACGGCCGCGCGACCCGCGCCCGCCAGTCGATGAGCAGCGGCGTCCGCTCGGCGTCGTCGCGCCGGATTCCGGCGCGGCCGATGTGGTACGTCACTCCGTCGCGCTGGTCGATCCGCCCGAAGACCAGTCCGGTGTCGGCGGCGTCCAGCGCGGCCAGCGTCGCGGAATGCTCGATGACGGCGACATCGCGCTCCACACGCGCCTGGCGGCCGTTTCCGGTCTGCCCGACCGCACCTTGCACCGCGGCCTCGGCCTCCTCCCTGAGCCGGTCGAGCCGCTCGTGGACGAGGGAGACGAATTGTTGTTCCTGTTGCAATTCCTCGGTTGACAATTCAGCTCCAGACGCGATAGAGTCCGTTTATTCAACTTCTCCGTGTAATGCTTCGCGCGCGAACACGGAACCATTAAATATACGCGAAGAAATACCCCGGCCGTCAATTCGGACCGGGGTTTTTGCTTTGCGGCAGGACGCTGGAGGTTGCCCATGGCAGGGGCGGTCGACGACAGGGCGGAACGGGCGGTGGCCCTGCTGCGGCCCTGCGGGGCCGGGACGATGGAGCATCCCGGCGGCACGCTCCTCGCGCATCTGGGCGGAACCGCTCGTCCACGTCTACGCGAGCTGCGACCGCGAGGCGTCGTACGGAACGCTCGCGTCCGGCCACCCGGTGTTCCGGGACCGGTTCACCGGTGAGACGTACGCGCCGACGCTCGGGCAACGGCAGGACTTCGCAGAACTCACCGCGGCGAACGAGCTCGACCTCGCGGTCGTGGACGACGAATTCCGTACCGATTGGGGCGGGCAGCTCCTCATGTTCTTCGACCGCTTCGCGCCGCTGCTGAGCGACGCGGCACGCAAGGACCTCCGCGCCGGCCTCGACCCGGACACCCCTTGGTAGCTCCTGAGCGTCGGCCAGGAGATCACTGCCATCGGCATCGACCGGACGCGCGCGCAGGTCCAGTTGTCCCTCAAGGACCTGGAGCCGAACCCGGGCCTCGTTCCCGTCGCCGACCTCGCGGAGCGAGAACCGCAGGTCGGCGACGAGGTGAGCGTCGAGGTCGTCGGCGTGAACATCAGCCTCCGGCGGATCACGCTCGCAATGCGCTGAGCGTCAGAGCACGTCCTCCAGCTCCATCAGCAGCTTCCGCTTGGGCCGCGCGCCCACCATCGACTTCACCGGCTCACCGTCACGGAACACGATCAGCGTCGGCATCGACAGCACCCCGTACCGCACGGTGACCTCGGGGTTCGTGTCGGCGTCGAGCTGGACGACCTTCAGCCGGCCGGCCTCCTCGGCGGCGACCGCGCTGAGCACGGGGGCGAGCTGGCGGCACGGGCCGCACCAGTCCGCGGTGAACTCCACCAGAACCGGGCCGTCCGCCCCCAGCACCTCCGCGTCGAAGTCCGCGTCCGTCACCGCGGCGACGCCCTCTGCCTGAATCATTCGTCTCACCCTCCGAGTTCACACTGTGGGTCCGGGCCGCCCGGCAGTGCCGCCTCGGCCCGTACGAGCTGCGCGGCGACCTGGTCCCGGACGGCCTGGAGCCGGCCGATCAGGCCGTCCAGTTCGGCGAGCTTGCGCCGGTACACGGCCAGTGAGGCGGGACACGCGTCCCCGGCCGGGTGACCGGCGCGCAGGCACTCCACGAAGGGCCTGGTCTCCTCCAGCTCGAACCCGAAGTCCTGCAGGGTCCGGATCTGCTGGAGCAGCCGCAGGTCGTCCTCGTCGTACGTGCGGTATCCGTTGACCGTGCGCCGTGCGGGCAGCAGCCCGCGGGACTCGTAGTAGCGCAGGGTGCGGGTCGTCGTCCCGGCCCGCTCCGCCAGCTCGCCGATTTGCATGCGTACGACCGTAAGCCTTGACGCCGACGTCAAGGAAAGCCGCCGGCCCCCGTCAGCCGCGCTTGAGCTCCATGATCCAGTTGGTGATCCAGGCCGTACCGCCGTCCTCGGAGAACGCCTGCTCCCAGCGGGCTGTCGTGTCCGTGATGCCCGACCAGATGAACCGGGCCCGCACCGGCCTGCCCGCATAGGTGTCGTCCCCGTGGAACACCCCGCGGCCGTCCGCCCCGAACCGGCCGGTGACCGGCGGGAACAGCACGCCGGTCCGACTGCTGGACCAGTACAGCGACCACTGCTCGCGCTCGGTGTCGTAGAGCCGCAGGGTCAGTCCCCTGGAGCCCAGCGTCGGGAACTCGATCTCGTCGAAGTTGGCCCCGCCGGCGAAGTGACGGGAGGCGTGGGTGATGCCGGGGAACTCCTCCCAGCCGCTGTCGGGGTCGAGGAAGTCGACGAGGCGGCGGTTGTCGACGTGCCAGCGTCCGGTGAAGAAGTCGAAGTCGGTCACCGTGCCGGTGGTGTCGATGGTGGTGCTCATTAGAGGACCATCCCTTCTGCAGCCCTCACGAGTAGGGTTGTGACCTCTCGGTCCCGGTGGGTGCACGGCCATCGGTGCGAGCCGCTCGA